>NZ_CP136338.1 GCF_032681285.1 Piscinibacter gummiphilus | reverse complement strand
ATCAATCTCTACGCAATCAGCAATGCCGCTCGGATCGAACGCAAGGAAATCCAACCGGTAGTCGCACCCGCTGCAGGCGTCTTGGCTTTCTCGAAACTGGAACTTGGCCGGCAGGTCACTTCGGGCGAACTCATTGCCGAGTTGGAACACGCAGTTGAGACCCGTCAACTAGAGGAAGAAGAGCTGCGCTTGGCAGCGTTGGGATCAAGGTTGGTGGCCGTTCGTGCGGAACTCGCAAATGAAATGCTTCTCCTTGAGCGCGAAACCAATGTCGCCAAAAGCCAGGTGGAGGCAGTCCATTCGCGAGTCGCTCAGACGAAGAGCGCGGTGGGTTTGGCCGAAGCAGAACTCGCACAGAGCAACAGATTGGGAGAGATGGTTGCTGAAATGGACAGAGTCCGGCGCCGTTCACTTGCTGAGCAGCAGAAGGCACTTCTAGCCGTCGCGGAAGCCGAGGCCCGTCGAGCGACAGATGAGGTGGTTGTGCGGCAGAACACTGTCCGCGTTCGCATCGATCGGATCAAGCAGACGCTTGTTGAACTGGAGGGTGCGCAGAGTACCGCAGGTGCGGCGGTGGAGGTTGCACGTCGACGTGTCGAGCTCCGGAAGATCTATGCCAGTCGCGCCGGAAAAATAATTGGTATCGGCGCAAACCAAGTTGGATCTGCCGTTGCCGAGGGGGAGCGGTTGGCGACGATCCTCCCCAATGGCACGCTAACTATTGTGGCTGACTACGCGCCGCAAGAAGCGGTCGGCCGGGTCAGCGAGGGTCAGCTAGGCACGATGCGTGTTGGCGGGTTCCCATGGGCAGAATTCGGGATGCTCGAAGGCCGCGTTACTCGAGCGGCAGCTGAGCCGCACAACGGTCTTATTCGTGTCGAGCTTGCGCTGGACGACCAGAAAGCGTCGCGGATTCCTCTCCAGCACGGATTGAGCGGTAGTGTTGAGATCGTCGTTGCCCAAATGACCCCGATAAGTTTGTTCAGGGCAATGTTGGGTGATTTGGTGCGCCCAAATGAAAAGCCGACAAGATGATCCGCAAGCGGTACATCATTCCAGAAGTCGTTCAGACTTCGGGCAACGACTGCGGCCCTGCGGTGATAAAGAGTCTGATGGAGGGGTACGGCGTGCCGGTGAGGTACGACCGCATTCGCGAAGCTTGCGCGACGGATGTCGACGGGACTTCTTTTGACGTACTCGAATCGCTTTTGGAACGCTTTGGGTTCGACACCGACAAGGCGTTGGTTCCGCCAGAGGACCTGCTTCTAAAGGGGCACGAGCACCTGCCCGCTGTGGTCATCACCAGACTGCCCACGGGGTTAGCGCACTTTATCGTGCTCTGGGAACGATTCGGTGATCGCATTCTCGTGATGGATCCAGCTCACGGACGCCGGTGGCTTCACGTGCGGGAAATCCTCGCAGAGGTCCTCGTGCATATGATGCCGCTAGATGCTGAGCATTGGCGCTCCTGGACTACTGCCCGCACTGAGTTCCGTGACGTGATGCGAGACCGCCTCGACCGCCTTGGTGTCGTTGACGCAAAGGGGCTGCTTGCGGAGGCCGACCCAGATAAGCCGACCCGGCAGATCGCGGCGCTCGATGCCAGCTTGCGAAGCGTCGATGCCATGGTAAGCCGTGGTGCGCTGAGCCGAGGCTCAAGTGCAGACCAATTGGTTCGACGGCTGTTCGAACTGGCAACCCCGGCTCCGCTTCACGACGAGCGCTACATCCCAGCAATGTACTGGTCGGCAGTTCCAATCGTCGACGATGAGGCAACGGTCATGTTGCGCGGCGTGCCCACACTCCGCATCACGGGAACCAGTCGACTCAAAGAGCTGGCAAAAGAGGCACAGGTTGCTGGGGTGGCGCCGGAAGCCGCGAAAGACGAACCTGATCTCAAGTCGATATATGGACGAACGCCGCATCCCGCACTCGTTCTGTGGGGGCTCATGCCAACACATCTACGGTGGCTTTGCGCAAGTATGCTGCCGTTGTCAGTAGCAGCCTCCTTGATTGAACTCGTGGCAGCGCTCTCGACGCGGACGCTGCTTTCCACGCAGTCTTATCTCCACGCAGACCATCAGCGCCTGTCAGCTTGTCTTTTGCTGCTCCTTGTCTTTGTCACGATTTGGGTGATAGATGCGCTATGCGTTCGGATGGGTCTTCAGATTGGAAGGCACGTCGACCTCCGATTCCGGGTATCTCTGTTGCAGCGCCTTCCACGGCTGCCAGACACATATTTTCGAACCCGCTCCGGCACCGATCTCGCTGACCGATTTCACGGCATCGCGGTCCTAAGGTCGTTGCCAGACGTCCTCTTTCGCTGGCTGCGCGCGCTTACCGCGTTCATCACCATCACGGCGGGCCTTGTGTGGCTCATACCCGGTAGCTCGCTTCCCGTTGTCGGGTTGTCTGCGGCGGTTCTGGTAGTGCCGTTCCTGTTTCAGGCGCGCTTGGCAGACTACGATTTGCGCGCCCAGACCCATGCCGGCGGCCTAGTGAGCTTCTATCTAGACGCGTTGATCGGCGTGTTGCCTATACGCGCTCACAATGCTGCTGAGGCGATGGAAACGGAGCAAGAGCGCCTTGTTCGTAGTTGGGGACGCGCACAAGGTTCCTTTGGTCGCCTGGCGATAAAGACAGAGCTGGCGCTTGTCGGAATGGGCGTCTTGCTTGTGGGTGTGTTGGTGTTGCCACTTGCGAGCGGAGCGGTCTCTTCGGTCACCATGCTTCTATTGGCCTACTGGGCCTTGTTGTTGCCGATTCTCGCCAATGATTTGGCATTGCTTTGGCGACGTACAGCAACGTTGAAGAATGAGGTTTTGCGCCTGATTGAGCCTCTGACTGTTGCTCTCGAAAGTGAGTCAGTTGTCGGCGACAGTCAACCCCCCGCCGCTTCTGGTGGGGTGCGAATTCAATTCGACTCGGTCACAGTCAACACGTCGGCACATCGCTCTATTCTTCAGAATGTGTCTCTCTCGATCGAGACCGGCGAGCACGTCGCCGTAGTTGGGGCTTCTGGAGCGGGGAAGTCTTCCCTTGTCGGCCTACTCTTGGGATGGCAGCGGGCGAGCAGAGGTCAGATCCTGATAGATGGGATACCTCTGACACCGGATCGTCTGGAGGCGTTGCGCGCGCGCACAGCCTGGGTTGATCCCGGCGCTCAGATTTGGAATCGGTCCCTCATTGACAACGTGCGATACGGATGTCTTTCGAGAGTGGGGCCCGAACTCGCAGAGGTCCTCGATGCCACCGATCTTGCAGCCGTCCTAGAGCGAATGGAGTCGGGAATTCATACAGAGTTGGGTGAGGGCGGTACGCTCGTGTCGGGTGGCGAAGGTCAGCGTATTCGGCTTGCACGCGCTCTGTACCGCCGCGATGCGAATCTCGTAATTCTTGATGAACCGTTCCGCGGCCTGGATTCAGTTCAGCGGAAGCGTCTTCTTCTTCTCGCACGAAAACATTGGCACCACGCCACGTTGATTTGTGTCACTCACAACATTGCGGAGACGCTCGATTTTGATCGCGTCTTGGTTGTCGACAATGGCCAAATCGCAGAGAGCGGCGCCCCGCAGGAACTGGCTCATCGCGGGCACCAATACCGAAATCTGCTCGCGAAAGACGAGGAGACGGATGATGCCTTGTGGCAAAACGCCGATTGGAGGCGAGTCGTGTTACGGCGAGGACAGTTAGTTGAACCGTGACGCACCTCTGAACGACCGAGCCTTTTCGCTGAGTGAGTTGCGGCATCTTCTCCAGCTGGTTCCGGGTGTTCGTGATCACGATCAGCAGCTAGCCGGTCCGACTGACGCCGAGCTTGACGGCGAAACGCGCCAGCGATGGATTCGGGCACTTGCCGAAAGGGCGGGACTAGATTGCGCTTGTGTGTCCCTGTCATCGGGCGATGTCGCGCCGCTGCTTGCGACCGGACAATTCACGCTCTTGATCATGGAAGGCGATCTGGAAGCTTCTCGTGTGTTGTTCGCGCGGCGTCAGCGAGATTTGGTTGAGCTGTTTACCCCGCACCGATATGACAAGCCAGCGCGCGTGTCGATGGCGGACTTGGTTGCGTGGCTGTTGAGCCAGGCGACGTCTTCATTTTCGGGTGAACTCGAGTCTGTCGTTTCCAGCGTCGAAGATCCGCAGGTCCGCAGACGCGTGCGCGATGAACTTGCTTCATCGATTGTTGGCACTAAACCGGTCGCACTGGCGTGGACCTTTCGCGCAGCGCCGGCGCCAGGTCTCCTAGGTCAACTCCGAGCAGCGGGCATTGTTTGGCGTAGCACCTGGATATTCGCGCTCTATGCGCTTCAGTATGTGTTGTTCCTATCAGCCTGGGCGCTGATCGGGAGTATTACGCTGACTGGACGGCTCGATCCTGACCTGCTTTGGGGGGCGCTGCTGCTGTTTGCATGCGCAGGCCTGTGCCGCACTCTTTCAAGTCGGCTCGGCATTGACACAGTAATATCACTTTCAACGGTGATGAAGCGGTGGCTCTTCCGAGGGGCTCTACGGATCGATGTCGACAGCGCTCGTCGCCGCGGAACGGGCAACTTGATTGGGCTCGTCCTTGAGTCGAACTATATTGAGAGCGTAGCGCTCGATGGTGTGCTGTTGGGTATGCTGGCAGTAGTAGAGGCTGCGACGGTGCTGGGCATACTTCTTTGGTCCCCCCTCGGGCGGCTAGCCGGACTTTGCTACGTCATTCTCTTCATAGCCGTAGCGATAGCCGGGCGGCTTCACTATCGAGCATGGATAAGCTGGTCCAATGCAAAGGCGCGGCTCACGGGGGAACTCGTCGAGGGCGTCGTCGGTCACCGTACTAGGCTTGCTCAGTGCCCCCCAGCGGCGTGGTTCAAGCGCGAAGAAGTACTGCTAGAGCAGTACCGTGCTGAATCGGAGAGAGTTGACCGCGCTCACTTTTGGTTGCTTGCACTGCTTGGCCGAGCAAGCATTGCGATAGGCCTGCTAGCGTTGCTTCCGAGTTTCATTCGCGAGGCGGCAAGCATCGAACTTGCAGTCATGGTCGGTGCCGTGCTCCTCGGTCACGGTGCATTAAGTAGGGTCGCGACGGCGCTGACTCAGATCAATGCTGCGCGGGGAGCCTTCGACCGCGTTGCTCCGCTATTAGACGCCGCTGCGGCGCACCGTGCGGATCGACAGCCTCCACATCCTCGCGTTGGCGTTCCTGCATCCGTTCCTCTGCTCGAAGTGCGAGCATTGAGGTACCGCTATCCACGTGCGAGAGCTGATCTTCTGGAATCAGTTTCGCTACGGATTGGCGAGGGCCATCGCCTCCTTGTCGAGGCTCCATCCGGCGAAGGCAAGAGTACCTTGATCGCAATATTGGCTGGCCTTCGTGAAGCCACTGCAGGCGAACTCAAGTCGCGCGGGATTGACCGACGTTTGCTCAGCGTCGCCGACTGGGGGCAACGGGTCGTAGCAGTGCCCCAGTTCAACTCCAACCACGTTTTCACGGGCACCGTAGCATTCAACTGTCTCATGGGCAGGGGGTGGCCGGCAACGACTGAAGATGTCGCAGAGGCTGAGCGTGTTCTTCGCGCCTTAGCTCTTGGCCCGTTACTCGACGCGATGCCTTCCGGTATGCAACAAACGCTTGGAGAAACTGGTTGGCGCCTTTCTCACGGCGAGCGCTCGAGGCTGTTTTTGGCTAGAGCAATACTTCAAGAGCCTGATGTGTTGCTGGTCGATGAAAGCCTTGGTACTTTGGATCCGGCTACTTTTCTGATTTGCTTACGCTTCATCAACGAGACTTCACGAGCGGTCGTCATGGTTGCACACCGGTAGCACACCGACGCAGTGCGAAACGATGGCTCACGCCTGCACGGCGCAAAATTGTTCGTAGTCCGTGTACCCGGGAAACTGCCGACCTTTGCTGCAGTGTGGGCAGGCTGGGTCCGGTGCAAATCGAAACTCAGAGAAGCTCCCTTGCAACGCATCGAAGCTAAGAACTCGTCCCGTAAGAGGCTCGCCGATGTTAAGCAGAACCTTGATGGCTTCATTTGCTTGCAATAGGCCCACGATTCCAGGCAGCACACCGACAACGCCAGCCTCTGCGCATGATGGAGAGTTCGAGGCCGAGGGTGGCTCAGGGAATAGGCATCGATAGCAAGGCCCCCGATGATTCGGTCGCGAAGGCCAGAAAACGCTAGCCTGCCCCTCAAACCGCATCACCGCCCCGTATACGTTCGGGATGCCAGTCTTCACGCAAGCGTCGTTGATCAGGTATCTCGTTGGAAAGTTGTCTGAGCCATCGACGACCACGTCGTAGCCTTCGAAGATCTCTTCGACATTGTCCTTTGTTAGCCTCGTCTGATGGCCTATGACGTGTACATCTGGGTTGAGCGCCTCTAGAGTGAGACGACCGGAAACGATCTTCGGCGTACCTACGCGAGCGTCCGTGTGGAGGATTTGCCTCTGCAGATTGCTACGCTCAACAAGATCGTCGTCGACGAGTCCGATCGTGCCAACACCAGCTGCAGCAAGGTAAAAGGCTGCTGGAGAACCGAGTCCTCCCGCGCCAACAATCAACACTTTCGATCGCGCAAGTTTCAGCTGCCCGGACTCACCGATCTCCGGCACGCGCAAATGCCGTGAATAGCGGTCTCGTGCAGTGGCGTCTAATACCTCGCGGGACTCAATAGGGAGGCGCTCGGCCTTCCAACGCACGAAGCCGCCGGACACCGACCGCACTGATGTGTATCCCAAGCGCGCCAAATTGTCGGCGGCAAGAAGAGATCGGAGGCCGCTAGCGCACATCACCAAGATTGGGCGATCGAGATCCGGAACCAGTGCTTCGATCCGGAGTTCAAGGAAGGCTCGACTCAAAGTCATGGCGCCAGCCGCGGTGCCGTCTGAAATCTCATCTTGTTCCCGCACGTCGATCAGCGCAGCGCCGCATGCCTGTAGCGCAAACGCCTCCTGCGGCGCCACCTCTGGAATGCGCTTGCGGATATCCGCAAGCAGTTGCTCATGTCCTCGCAATTCTGACTCCGCTAGATGCGACACAACTCTGATGTTAGGTCCGCTGAATGTGAGAGCAGTGAGAAAGAGCCTCGCCTCTTTGGGGGTGGCGCACAACCGCATTGAGGCGGAGGTTGGACTCCACTTTCAACATCGATTTCGTTCTGAAGAGTGACCCCAAATTGGGGGGGCACTGATGACCGCGAGTTCAAAGTGTTTGTCTCAGTCGAGAGAGCAGACGTCGGCTCCACTCATTCTTACTGTAAGCGTTTGTGTTCCCTCTGACACTCCTTGACAGCAACATTCGTTTTTTGCAGCATGCGCGCGCCCTCCATGATCCCGGAGGGTTATTTTTTTGAAAGGAAATATCGATGGAAATCGGAAAAGACGTGGAGAAGAACGTCGAGACGCCTGCCAAGAAAGAGGCGGAGTTGACGGCGGCTGAGGCGAGCCTTAGCGACCTGAAGGCGAAGGTCAACGTGAAACTGGGTCCCATCCCGTTCATTGCTGGCCTGTCCAATAAGGCTCGTCAGAAGCCCTGGTAAGGATCGGCCTTAAAGGCTGAGCGGGCGCCTCTGGCGTCCGTGTTTTTTACTTGTTTCGCCCCTCAATGTCCCAAGGCAAATGCGCACTCCATCAATGCGACGGAGCACTTGGTTGTACATGTGAGAGGTCACGGGATTTGCGATGGGCAGTAGCTCCACATCACCACGCTTGTCAGAGCCAAGCGAACTTGGCGGCCTTAGCCTTAGTGCCGCGGACAAGATGCGGATGCATCTTCGGGTGCTTTACAGCGCGGACTTGACCAAGGAAGCTCCTTCCATCGAGTCGCTATCAACGGCGTCATATCGTCAATTCATGGAGACCTTCGACTGCGAGCGGTTAATCGTCGAGCGTCGTCAACGAATCGCAGACCTTATAGGCCACTGCCGGCGTCAGTGTGAAGCCTTGTGGCGTGCCGCAGGAGACGAAAGGTTGGCAAACTTCATGTCGGCCTTCGCAGGCGATGAAAGCTTTTGGGAGCCACGAGGCAGAAGTCTCAGCGAGAACTTCTGCCTGTTCGCCACGGCTCGTTTCACTGCCTCGGGCGAGGAGGGGTTGGCGGACCTGGCAAGACTCGTTGGCGTTGTTTGTGGCCTTTCGGCTGCCCCTGATCAGCAGTCTCCATGGCCCTCTGCGAAGCCCGCACCAGCACATTTGCGAACCCCTCGCGTTGTCGCCACTGAAGCCTTCGTCAGCAGCTTTGACTTGCTCGACTCAGATTCGAAGGTCAGTTTGGGACGTCGGCGGAACCACCCCGTGCTGGCATTCGTACTTTGCTTTGAGGATCGATCAATGATCGTGGGTTCGGAGGACTTGGCGTGAATTCATTAGACCTCCGCGGCATCCCACGCGTCGGCTTCGGCCTTGATTTTCAGCTACAACCGCCGTCGGTCATGCGGCGACTTGCGGACCGATTCAAGGGGCGCTTATCCCATGTATCGGTGGTCGCGATGATCAATGAGCAGGATGCCAAACAATTCAAGCAGATCTTTGCTGGATTGCCCCTCGTTCACCATCTTTCGAATGTGGCCCCTGGCGATGCAGACGGCCCGCATCTTGATCGGCTGGATCACCTTGATTCGCTATCTCAGCAGATGGGTGCTGTTTGGTGCGGAGAGGACATCGGAGCCTGGTCCATTGGGCCCTACGACATTCCTTATTTCGCACCACCTCTTTTCGAACGAGATGTCGCGCAACTCATTGGGGAGCGCGTGGCGACCGTCGAACGTCGCTCTTCAGTACCCTTCTTGGCTGAGATCCCTTCTTGCAGTTTTGTCGCGGGACGCATTTCACTCGGTGAGTTCTTCCACGAAATCGTCGAGAGAAGCGGATGCAAGCTCGTAATCGATGTCAGCCATGTCTTCTCCTATGCACTCTACACAGGACAAGAGCCCCGAGACGTCTTGCAAAGCTTGCCTCTGGGGCACGTATGGGAGGCTCATATTGCCGGCGGAGGCGCCAAACCGTCCGAGCCCTATTACTACGTCGACAACCACACAGACCTCATCCTTCCGGAAGTTGCTGACCTCTTGGCGCAACTGGTAGCAAGCGCTCCATCGCTGCGCGCTGTGACGTACGAGTTTTCAGAGGCTACGCCTGACGACCAAGTTGACGAAGAGCTGACCCGGCTGGAGCGCTTGTTGGCAGATCTTTCGTTCGTGCCAAGCATCGCTGAACCTTCCAAGCAACAATGATTGTCAGCGCTCGTGAGTTTCTCTCGTTGTCGCTCGACCACTTCGACGGCGCGGGCGTCCGACTACTCATCGTTGATGCAGCGACTGTAGATTCGGGCTTTGCTCGAAGCGTACAGATCGTCTCTGAGGCGAATCACGCTTCATCTGACGTCTCCGACGGTGTCCCTTGCCGTCGCCTCAGTCTTCTGGTGGACGAGGGGAAGCGGAATGGCGCGCCCGGCGGCTCACTCGGCGTTGTGCGAAACGCCGAGGTTGTGCACCTTAGTGTGCCTGAGATGCGTTGCGGCCTTGACTCGGTTCTTCGCTGCGTGGAGGAACATGGACCCTTTCATGTGATTGGTCTGTGTGAGCCTTTCGACAGAGAACCCTCGTCGCAATTGTTGGCCCAGCTGGGAAAGCTGGCTGAGGGCGCCCTCGTCGTCGCCACAGCGACTTTGACAGACCTCGATCTAGGCCCTGACGTCCTCGCTGTGCGCACCACCGCTCCCTCACAGGAACAGGGTGGGCCGTTTGTACAGTTATCTGAAGCGGTGGCGATCAGCGCGCGAGCGCCCGACGGGTCTCTTGGACACCTTGAGTTGGCGCAGGCCGTCGTGCCGTTAGTTGTTGGCTGGGCGGCTGTGTGGTGTGGCCGCTTGCGTGCTGCAAATGCACTGGTCTCACCCTCGATATTGCGTGCGCTTGCGCTTGCAGGGCTGGGTGGCACTTCGAACCGAATTCCCTGTGACCTCGCAGATCTCCCATGCATCTTGCAAGTCAGATTGGATGGGCAGCCTATCTCGTTTCAGGTGCGCGCCAATAGCCCACGAAATCCGGTGGCGATGGCGGCTGCCGTAGAAAGCCTCCCGCGCTCACCAATGTGGTTTTCTCCAAGCGTGCTATTGGCGTTTCAACTCGAAGGAGACGCGGCGCAGAGCTGTATGCCGCATGGGGATGGATGGGCTTGCCTCGAGACTAGGTCGATAGACACGACCGTGAACGGCACGCTCAAGCACGGTGGTTTCAACGGGGAAGTGGTTGTTGTGGCGTTCGGTGCGCAAGTTCATGCGCACAAGGAAGCTGCCGCACGAAGAACGAGCATCAAGAAGCCGTTGACCATCGTTGGAATCTCTGCGAGTCACGATGCATCGGCTTGTGTGCTGCGCGATGGGAAGCTCGTGCGCGCCATACAGTTGGAGCGGCTGACACGAGTGAAGCACGACGGGCAGGTCTTCTTGCACTCATCTCTTGCCGTGGACTACTGTCTGTCAAGTCTCGGATTGAGAGAGCGGGACGTCGACTTCTTCGCATTCAACTGCATGCCGCTTTCACCAGGAGTGACTGGTTTGGGCCTGCCTTCACATGACGACGGGTTTCGACTTTTCGATCCGTTTGGAGATAGGGCAGTTTTCGTCTCACACCATCTCAGTCATGCCCTCGGCGCCTTCCATGGCTCTCCTTTCGAGACAGCGACGGTGATCGTCGCGGATGGCTCGGGTGGGACAACAGTTGGCAAGCCGGATCTGCTGCTATCGGGGCCGGAACTTCTCGATTACCTCTCTACCCCCTCGCATCATTTAGAGCCACTGCACGTCCAATCGGTTTACCGCTTTGGAGGCAATGGCTGGACCCTTGTTGATCGTGAGTATTCCGATGTATTCAACCCCATTTCTGGTGTCAGCCGCCTCGGGGAGGCCTATGCAACCATCAGTGGATATGTTTTCGGTGATTGGCAGGCCAGCGGCAAAGTCATGGGGCTTGCCCCCTATGGAGATCCTGAGCGCTTTGGCGGAACGCTGCTGATTAGAGATGAGCATGGGCGGTTGCAGTTTGGCAACCATTGGAGAAACCAACACCGCCGTGTGCTCAAGCGCGGCGCGCCGATGGAATACCGGGATCTCGCTGCTCGAGTTCAGCGCGACCTAGAAACGGCGCTGATCGACAGGTTCCGCTCCGCAATTGCTAAGACGAAGTGCGGAGATGTTGCGTATGCCGGCGGAATCGCACTCAACAGCGTCGCCAATCAACGTTTGCGCACCGAAACGGGAGCTACCGGGCTATATGTAATGCCGAGTTGTCACGATGCCGGAATCTCGATAGGTGCGGCCGTGGGCGCGCACAAGTTTGCTACAGGAGAACTGAGCCCCAACTCGATAGCTACGGATGCATTTGGCCATCCTTACAGCCGGCGTGACATCGCAGCCGCGATAGCGCAGTCAGATGGGCTTGTTCAAAAGCAGGTTGTCGGACTCGAGGATATTGTCGATCTACTAGCTGCGCGAAAAATTGTTGGTTGGTTTGATGGTGGGTCAGAGTTTGGTCCTCGATCTCTGGGTCAGCGCTCATTGCTTGCCGCACCGACCGACCGCGACATGTGGACCTACATCAACCGCCGCATCAAATTTCGTGAGGACTTCCGGCCGTTCGCGCCGATGGTTCCCGAAGAAGTGGCGTCTGAGTATTTCGAGATCGACGAGCCCAGTCCGTTTATGTTGCGAGTTGTTCGCGTACGTGATCGATATCGTCAGATGCTTGGCGCGATTACACACGTGGACGGTACGGCGCGAGTGCAAACAGTGCGCCGTGACGTGCTTCCAAAACTCCACGAATTGCTCCACCGCGTCGGCGCTCGGCTCGGTGTTCCTGTGCTAGTCAACACCTCATTTAACGTGCGAGGTGAACCTTTGGTGGAAACGCCCGGCCAAGCGATAGAGATGTTGATGGCGACGCATCTCGACGCGGTTGTATTCAACGGTGATACGTTGGTGCAACCCTACAGCATGCCGACCAAGGCTCTCACCCCTGAGCTGGTGCTTCAGCTTCCGCCCAAATGCCGGCTTGATGTTCGGATAACCCATAGCGAGCGCCGCTATCTGCTCGTCCCGGAGGCTCGAGGTAGCGACGCTGCTGTTGAATTGCCGGAATGGGCATATCAGTTGATCTCTCAGTTGGACGGTGAACGAAGCGTGTCGACTTTCATTGATGCGCTGAGCGCCGATCTACGGCCGGCCGCGCATCGATTACTGGAGTCGCTGGTGGCGCTTCGTCTACTGGCAATCAAGGGCGGCGTCCCGCAAGGCTCGGCAAATGGCCTGAGCACATTGCCATTACCTCCGGCGATTCATCCTTTGACAGGTACAGCAGTTGACGATCCGACACCCCTTGTCGCCGGTACCCAACGAACCGAGTACCTGGCGCAAACGATCTCGCGAGTGAAGTCAAAGCTAGCCGTGATGCAAGTGGGAAGAGTTGCAGATGTCTCTGACTATGATCATCTGCGCATCCCAGTCATCAGCTGCATTCGTCCCTTCGTCTCAGAGGAGGACATCACCTGCACTCAAGGAAAGGGTGTCGATTTAGATCACGCTTTGGCGTCCGCCCTGATGGAGACGGTCGAACGCTACTCCGCTTGGCACCATCGGCACCTGCGGACTCGAATCGCGACGCCGGCCGAGCTAAGTCGTTCGTCGGAGCCATTCCTTCCAATATCGAGGTTGGGTGGGCGCGATGTTGAAACAGGCGCGTTTGAGTGGGTGTGGGCGCAAGGTCTAAACGGAACCCGGCCGAGGTGGGTTCCCGCGGCCGCTGTTTTCAGTCCTTATGAGCCCCCTTCTGGGGTGACGGCACCTTTGTCTTGGTGTACCACGGGATTGTCCGCAGGGAACACTTTGCACGAGGCCATCGCTCATGGGCTACTCGAGGTAGTAGAGCGAAACGCGCTCAGCCGCTACCAAGTTGGACATCCAGGGCGTCTGTTGGATGTGTCAAGCTTGCCCGAAGGTCCAGAACGCGATTTGTTTGCGCGATTCAGTCAGGCAGGGATTGAGTTTTTCGTGGTTGCCTTCGATGAGATCAGCGCCTTACCGGCTTTTAGCGTGTCTCTCTATGAGCCGGAGGGGCCGGAGCCGCGGATTCCTGTCTCGGGTCAAGGGTGCAACCCTTCTCCGCGAATTGCGCTGCAACGTGCAGCGCTTGAAGCTGCTCAGTCGAGAGTAGTTGCAATTCAGGGATCAAGGGAGGATCTCGTACGGCATGGCAGTGACTGGATTGCCGACCAAGCAGCACGATCTGCCCATTGGCAGCGAGCGCGAGAGGCGGCCTCACGAAATGGAACGGTGCAGCTCCCTAAGGAGCCTATATCGCCTCGTACCGTCGGCGAGCTCATCGCGCAGGTCGTGACGCCGCTCCGACTTCAAGGATTCGAAGAGGTTCTTTACGTGGATCTGACCAATCCCCGAGTCGGAATTCCCGTCGCGTGCGTGATCATTCCTGGGATGTACGACATTGACACGATCCCCGAATCGCGCTCGTCAAACTATCGGGAGTTTGCGTGATGCGGTCGCTTCGTGATGTCGGATCTGAAGAGGGCCGACCCCTGGTTTTCGGCGGGCCGTCGCTTTCCCGTGTGCCTCAAAGCTGGCTTTCACGGTGCGAAGTACGTCCGCCTGCCCGCCGAGACGATCTCTTTGCCCTCCTGGACAGGCCAGCTGCAACGGTCGTTCTTGTTGACGGTCTTTTCGGCGGATCAATGGCGGTAACTCCACTTGAGTGTGCCCAATTGATCTCTCGCGGTTGGACTGTTGTCGGAGCTGGATCCATTGGGGCGCTCAGGGCGAGTGAGTTGTGGCAGACCGGCATGATCGGTGTGGGCACCATTTACCAGCTGATGCGCCTGGGAGAGATCGACGCAGACACTGACGTGGCAGTGTCTTACGATCCAGATACGTGGAGTGAAATCAGCGTTTCTATCGTGCAACTTCGAGCACTTCTTGGGGCGCTTCCTCACGGTCTTGCGTCTCCACCCATCGATGAACTGTTGGAGAGCGCAAGGTCGATCTACTGGCTTGAAAGAAGCTGGTCACATGTGTGGCAAGCGTGGGCACGCATCGGCATGACGAGCGACACGCTCAATCGCGCCAAGTTCCTGGCTTCAGATGATCGTATTCACCCCAAAAAACGCGACGCAGTCGAGGCGATACGGCTAGTGACGGCGACGCGTTGGATCAAATTCCTTGATGAGGAAGTTTCATGGCTCACCGATCGATCGTTGTAATTGACGATTTCTACGACAACCCAGAGGAGATTCGACGTCTCGCCCTTGCCCAAACCTTTGAGCGACACGGGAACCCAACATACCCGGGTGGGCAGGCAGAGGTTCCGAACTATGACTGGTCCCCGGTGTGGAAACGCCTTCGTGCTGAGATTGACGAAGCTGTTGACTATCCTTGTCCCAAGCCGCAACCGTTTCCTCAAGGAATGTTTCGCTTGGCCCTTGCTCCCGATGAGCAAACACGCATTGACGGAATCCATCAAGACGCGCAGCGTTGGTCAGGTGTAATTTACTTGGCCCGCCCGGAGGATTGCCAGGGGGGTGTCGCCTTCTTTAGGCATCGTGAAACAGGATTGGTCGCTTCGACGAGAGAGTTCGAATGCGCGTTGTTCGGCCACTTGGCCGATCGCCCCACAGAGGAGATCAACCAAGCTGTGATTGCTTACCTTGCCGACCTTCGCAATTGGGAAGAGATTCAGCGGGTCGCAATGCGCTACAACCGAGCGGTGCTTCTAATGGGTCAGTGTTTTCACATGTCTGTCGGCGTCTTCGGAGATCGAAAAGAGAATGGCCGATTGACGCAGCACTTCGAGTTCTATGGCGAAAACGACGGTGCAGTCTATGGCTGACCACGACACGGGAGTCAGTCTGGTGGCTACACGAGTTTTGCTGCGTACGCCGCGCCTGTCCATGGCACCGCAACTGTTTGCTTACCTCACCGCAAATGACGAGCGGTTTGCTCCCATAGGACCAAAACGAAACGAACCGCTTTCCATGGAGGAAGCAAAGCGGTCCATCGAAAATTCGTCTCGCGACTACGAAGAAGGCAAAAGCGTCCGCTTCTTCGTGTTCTTGGAAGGCAACGACGCAATCATTGGCGACATCTCACTGACCAACATTGTTCGTGGAGTCTTTCGCGCTTGCCATCTGGGATACGGAATCGACGGTGCATATGAAGGCAAGGGGTACATGCGTGAGGCGCTTTCGTGTGTATTGCGGTATGCCTTCGACGAGTTGAAGATGCATCGAGTGATGGCGAACTACATTCCCACAAACGAACGGAGTGGAGCGCTATTGCGCCGACTCGGTTTTTCTGTGGAAGGCTACGCCCGCGATTACCTTTTCTTGAATGGTGAGTGGAAGGACCACGTGCTTACTTCCCTGATCGAGCAAGAACGCTAAGCGTCCGGCAGTAAACCCCACTGGAGAGGTACCTCTCCCGTCTGCACGTGGGGTGTCACGTCCCAACTTGTTGCTATTGCCGGGTTAGTCGGCGCATCCTCAATCGCTCGATCCCGCAGCGTGCGTCGCTTGCGCGAGCACTTCTTCCGCCAACCACGCTGCCAAGACACCCAACGTCTTCTGCCCCACTCCCGGCTGATCGCTGGTCAGGCGACCGCTGGCAAGGGCGTCAGCGACATCTTCCTTCGACCTAAACCCTTGCGTGAGCAGGGTGCGAGCTGCACGGTGGGGAAGCCCCTGGAGCCAGCCGGTTTCGCAGTTGCCCAGACGCTGGTCATAGGCGCGGTTCAACAGCGTCTGTGCCACATAGGGGGAGCAGTTGAGCCTCTGAGCGACTTCGCGGACGGTCAGCCCCGAGGCGCGCAGCTCCGCCGCGCGCTCCTGTCGTCCCAAAATGTCGGCGGAGTTGGAGTGAAGGTGCTGGCGACTCGGTTCCATCTGGAATAGGCGGTCTTGACGTGAGCGTGCTTCACGATCGTAGAGCAGCGAGCGCAAGTTCTGATGAACCCCCATAGGGGTGAATCGGTGTAAGCGGCTGTAGCAACCGCTCGTCACCCGCTCAGGTGCCATCAAAATCGCTGCGCCTTTGAGCATAGGGACGAATAAAAAATGACCGATCGCCTGAGCGACGTCGCTCACGCCTTCACTTCATCGCTGACGAGCCTGCTGGCGACATGGACGAGCGCGGAGCGCCTCTACACACTAGAGGGCGATGGCGAACTGCGCGACCTGATGGTCGAGCGCTTCAGCCTTATAGAGGCGATCAGCAACCCATACCGCTTGCAACTGCACACGCTGTGTCTGCACAACCGTGTTCGTTTGCAGGGGTTGCTGGGCCAACGTGTGACGCTGTGCACCGTCCTTGCCGATGGCAGCAAACATCGCCGCAGCGGTCTGGTGCGCATTCCACTGATGGCGGACAGTGATTCCATTCCCATCGCGGACAGCGTTCCAGGCGATGGCGGACACGCTGCGCGGGTGTCCTGAGTGACGCTGCAATCGTAGCCGAACTGTCCGCCATCAGCGTGGAACGGTGCTCGGCACGGGCGGCTCAGGCGGTCTTGGTGAGCTTTCTCATCGACTCGCCCTTGAGGGCTATCTTGTGTGAACCGTGCACGATGCGGTCCAGGATGGCGTCGGCCAGCGTGGGCTCGTCCAGCCAGGCGTGCCAGGCCGTCACCGGCAACTGGCTGGTGATGAGCGTCGAGCGCGTGCCCACCCGGTCGTCCAGCAACTCCAGCAGGTCGTTTCGCTCGTGCGCGGCAATCGGTGCGATACCGAAGTCGTCCAGGATGAGCAGGTCCAGCCGGGCCAGTTGCCCCAGCCGTTTGCCAAAGCTACCGTCGCCGTGGGCCACGTGCAGCTCCTGCAGCAGCCGTGGCGCGCGGGTGTAGAGGACAGAGAACCCCAGGCGCGCGGCCTGCTGCCCCAGTGCGCAGGCCAGCCACGTCTTGCCGCAACCGGTGGCACCGGTGAGCAGCACGTTGTGACCATGGCGCAGCCAGTCCCCGCCGGCCAGACTGGTGATGACCTCCCGGCTCAGGCCCCGGCTGGCGCGCCAGTCGATGTCCTCCAGGCAGGCACTACAGACCTTCAAACGGGCGGCCTTGAGCAGCCGCTCCAGGCGTTTGCCGTCACGCCAGTCCACCTCGCGCTGCACCAGCAGCGCCAGGCGTTGTTCAAAGGGCAGCTCGCTGGCCATGAGGTGGGTGGCCACGTCGCTGAGGGCGGCCACCATGCCGTCCAGGCGCAGGGTGCGCAGTTGGTTGAGGGTCTGTTCGTTGAGCATGGTTGTTCCTTGTTTGTTTCGCTTCGGTGTCTGGGCTTCTCAGTGGTAGTAGCCCGGCCCGCGCACGTTCTCGTGCAGTGGCAGGCTGGCCTGTGTGGCCTGCGCGGTGATGGGGGCGTCCAGCGGGCGCTGGTCCAGGCCGCAACTGAGGATGGACGCAATGCTCTTGTAGGACGGTGAGCGAATCGACTGTGCCCGCGCGCAGGCTGCTTCCAGGCGCTGGACACCGTACTCGCGGCCCAGGCGCATGAGACCCAGACAGGAGCGGTAACCCTGCTCGGGATGCTGGCGGTGCTCCATCTGCCAGCGCACCACGGCGGCGGTGGCCGCGCCCACGCGCTCACCCCAGGCGATGAGCTTGGCAGGGGTCCACTGAAGATGCTCGCGATGTGAGGCCGGCATGTGCTCGGGCACGGTGGTGTGCGCGCCCCGGCGAGGATTGAGGATGTGGGCGGCCACCCGCCTGTTGCCGTGCAGAACCTCGAGCGTGGTGGCCGTGATGCGCAACTCGACCTTCTCGCCCACCAGCGCGTGGGGCACCGAGTAGTAGTGGCCATCGAGCTCGACGTGGTAGTCGATGTTGACGCGGGCGGGCTTGAAGCGGGCGATGGGCATGCGCACCGCCGGCAGGGGGCGCAGGGCCGGCCTGTCGAGCTCGGCAAAGGCGCTGGCGCGGTTACCCGGCAGCTTCTTGAACGCGCGCTGGTTCAAGTCCACCAGCAAGGCGGCAATCGCCCGGTTGAGCTCGGCCAGACTGAAGAAGGTCTGGTGGCGCAGCCGCGCCAGAATCCAGCGCTCGACCACCTGCACGGCGACCTCCACCTTGGGTTTGTCGCGTGGCTTGGCCGGGCGCGCCGGCATCACGGCCAGGCTGTAGTGGGCCGAGAGTTCTTCGAGCAGGCGGTGCGCGGTGGGCTCGTAGCGGTCGGGACGGGCCATGAGTGCGCGCGGCTGGTCAGGCACCAGCAGGCGGGGCACGCCGCCGATGAACTCCAGCGTGGCGATGATGCTGGCCGCCCAGTCGGCGGCCTTCTGGCTGGCGGTGGCGCAGGCATAGGTGTAGTTCGATGCCCCCAACACCGCCACAAACACCTGGGCCTGGCGAATCTCGCCAGTGCCTGCATCCACGACAGGCAGGCTCTGGCCGGCGTAGTCCACAAACAGCTTGTCGCCGGCCTCGTGGTTCTGGCGCATGGAGCGCTGCAGGCGCCGGGCCCAGGCCTTGTACTTCTCGCAGAAGGCGCTGTACTTGTAAGCCTGCCCGGCGTGCTGGTGCTGGTACTCCTCCCACAGCAGTTGCAGCGTCACGCCGGGGCGACGCAGTTCCCGGTGCAGGTGGGCATAGTCGGGCTCGAGGTGGCGGGACTGGCGGGCCACCGCTGGCTTGTACAGCCGGGCCTGCAGTTCTTCGTCGCTCAAGGTCTGGGCCAGCGCCCAGTCCACGGCGGCCACGCGCGCGTAGCTGGCTATCTCGCTGACGGTGGATTTGGAGATGCCGAGAGCGGCACCGATTTGACGGGTGCTCAAGGCCCCGCCGTGCAGCAGTTGCAGTGTATGTCGTAATTTGCTCATGGTGACCCTGGGTGTGGGCATCGCTGGTTCCGGTCAAAAAACCGGTCAGCGTATGCCGCGTTCGGGTCACTCAGAACACCCCGCAGGTGTCCGCCATCAGTTTGGAATGCTGTCCGCCATCAGCCTGGAATCGTGTCCGCCATCGCGTGGAATACGCAGTCTGGTGTTCGAAGCCCGAGATGGTGGCGCCGATGGCGGCCTAGTTCGACACCAACTCACGGTGCAACCGTGGATCGCCTTGCTGGGTCACGGTCGCTCGAGCCGAGTGTGGCAAGACAAGACGATCATCCAGATTCTTGACGACGTCTTGGGCGCTGATGCGTATCGTGCTCATGCCGCCTGGCGCTGGGGAGAAAAAGATGCCGACGGAAGCAGCGAAGACCTCAGTGACTTTCTCTCGCGCGGCCCGAACGGCGGCGTCCGGCCCTACTGTGTGCAGTACCGCGAGAGTGATCTCGCCTTCTTGCAACGTCTTCTCGCTGAAGAAGGTCTGGGCTGGCGCGTCGAGGAGACTGCGGATGCACCGAGTGGGCACCGCATCGTCTTCTTCGCCGATAGCGCACGCTGGCCGGAGAACATCACGTCGAGTTCGTCACTGGGCGGTGCAGGCATCCGCTTCCATCGTGCGTCGGCCGCCGAGCAGCAGGATGCGATTCAGAGCTTCGGTGGCTGGCGTCAGTTGAGCCCCGCAGCGACTGCGATCCTGCAATGGGACTATCAAGCCAAACGTGCCGTTTCCGCAGAAGTGCCGTCAGCGTATGAGTTCACCAGCGCGTCACTTCGCGACGTCGCTCCGTGGCTACAGCAGTATGAGCCCGCCGGTGCCACCGCCAACATCGCGCACGGCGCTAGCGCCTGTACGACGGCTGAGTTGGAGCATCGCGCCACCTGCCGACAGCAAGCACATGAGGCGCGTCAAAAGATCTGGCTGGCACGCAGCACCGTGCGCTCGTTGCGCGCCGGCGAATACTTCGCACTCACTCAGAGCACGCTCGATGCCTTGTCCGAACTGCAAGGCGAATCGGATCGGCAATTCAGTGTTCATACCGTGCATGCCCTCGGCGTCAACAACCTGCCCAAGGAGCTGAGCGACCGGCTCATGCGAGCCCCCGCCGCCGACCCATTTGCGGAACTGGATGGCACGCCGGCAGATGACTTGGCGGAGAGCCTGGAGCATGACCCTGAGCTGAGTCAACAGGCGGCGCAACTCGGCTATGCCAACCGCTTTGAGGCCTTACGGCGCCTCATCCTCTGGCGCCCGTTGCCGACCGGAGCACCCACGGCACTTGGTGCTCAAACGGCAATCGTGGTCGGCCCGGAAGGCAACACCCGCCCCAACGGAGCGGACGAACTCTATACCGATGCACTCGGGCGGATACGTGTGCAGTTCCATTGGCAATCTGCACCAGGTGCCGACGCGCGTCCCGACAACCGGAGCACATGCTGGGTCCGGGTAGCGCAGCGCTGGGCTGGTGCAGGCATGGGCCTGCAGCACATCCCGCGCATTGGACAGGAAGTGCTGATTGACTTCATCGAGGGCGACATTGAGCGCCCCGTCGTGCTCGGCTGCCTCTATAACGGCCGCGGCGAGGCCGGCCTGCCACCCACGCCAGGGGGCGCAGCGGCTGAAGTCGACCCTAGCGCCTACAAGACCAGCCACAACCACGGTCCGAGCGCACAAGGCAACCTTGTGCAGAGTGGATCAGGAGGCAACAGCCCCGCCTGGCACGGCGGCGCCCCTGGCATGGCAGCGAAGGACGCCGCAGCACATAACAACGCTGCCGCGCTCAGTGGCATCAAGAGCAAGGAGTTCGGCGGCGAAGGCTTTAACCAACTCGTGTTTGACGACACGCCCGGCGAGCTGCGCGTACAGCTCGCCACCACGCAACACGCTACACAGCTGAACCTCGGCCACCTCATCCATCAAGCCGACAACCACCGAGGCCATTACCGAGGTCTTGGCTTCGAGCTGCGTACCGACGCTTACGGTGCTGTGCGCGCCTCGCAGGGCCTCCTGATTACTAGCTTCGGCGCGCGCGAAAGTGACCCTGCGGGCGATAACGCGGCTGGCATGGCTTTGCTCAAGCAAGCCGCGACTTTGGCGGATAGTTTCAGCAAAGCGGCGAAGACGCACCAGACGACAGCTCTGGCAAGTGCTATCGGTTCGCTGAAAGCTAATCAGAGCAGTCTCAGCGACAAGCTGGCACCCATGAAAGCGTTGCACCAAGCAGCGAGTGGGATGGTCAGCAATGTATCGCTCAGTGCCGCAACCAACGATGCCAACACGAAGAGCACGCAAGCCACCGACGGCAAGCTGCCGCACAGCACGGATCCGATCGTGGCGATCACTGCGAAAGCAGGACTTGCGACGGTGGCTGGACAGGACATCCAAGTCGCCAGTGGAGAGACGATCAGCTGGCAGGCTGGCCAGGACCTGCAGGTGGCGAGTGGTCAGCAAGCGCGGCTGCACACAGGGCAGAGCATCGGCATCCTCGCAGGCGCCGTGCAGGTTGGCCAAGGCGCCAAGGGCACTGGTCTCACGATGATTGCAGGCAAGGGTCCGGTGCAGATGCAGGCACAAGCCGATCAAGCGGAAGTTGCTGCAAAGAACCTCGTCAATGTGCAGAGCGCCAACGCGCATATCGACTGGGCGGCAGCGAAGAAGATCACGTTGACCACCGCGGGTGGCGCACAGATTGTTCTCAGCGCCGACGGCATCACGGTGCAGTGCCCTGGGCAGATCACGGTCAAGGCTGCCAGCAAGAGCTTCATTGGCGGCGCAAAGGATGAATACACGATGCCCGTTCTACCCAAGGCCGACATCTCATGGGTCGAGTTGGACTCGTACTACGAAGGCTGGGATGTCGTGTGGCCTCTCGAAGAAATGCGCTTGAAGTCAGACGGTAAGACCATCGCCAGGGCGGTTGGGGTCCAAGCAGCTAGAGAGGCATCCTGATGGCGGATCACTTCACCTCCGAATCCCGCAGAGTGCTGGTGCCTCAGGATGGGGCGGTCCAGTTCACGAGCGAAACCTCCATCCTAGAGAAGGACATATTCGAAAGCCGGGAGGCGATCGTGCGCCGCCTGGATGCGGCATACCTCCATGTCGTCGATGAGATGGAGGAGTTTCAGGCGCAATGGTCTGCCGGACCCATGCTCGCTCTCTACAACGCTTGGGAAGAGGGACGCCTGGCCGGGCTAAAGGAGTGGGCTGGTGACCAAGGCGATCTCTTCAAAGCGGAAACGTGGATTGCTCTTGGCGACCAAATGCAAGGCTGGGCCAGCAGCGCCTATGACCGGCTCTACACCTACGGTGCCAATCGCGCCAAGGAGTTCGTTGACAACTACTCGGTGCTCACTGAGAAGTATTCGTCCGGCCAACCCGCCTTGACGCGATGAAGATCAGCGCAGCTTGCGGATCGCCATATTGGCGGTGTTCATGCTGAAGGCTTTGGCATCGAAGGGGCCGCCCCACCAGCGCCAGTAGTCGGCATGCTGTTCATGTGCCGGGTTGTGCATGGCCTCCAGGAAGTCCATGTAGCCCGGCGGGCCGCCGACGTCTTCCGGCGGGCAAGCGTTCTCGCCGGCCACGCACATCGGCCAATCGTTTTGCCCTGGCTGCACGGGCAACCGCTGTTCGACCGTGATGCGATGGTCCCAGCCGTCACCGAAGTCGTAGCTGTAGTTGAAGACCTGGACGTGTTCTCTCAGCACGGCGCCCACGGTGAACTTGCGGTCATCCTGCAAGTCTGCGCTGCCGCCCCATTGCTCATCAGGAATGCCATAGCGCTGCTGCTCGATATGCCAGTCGTGCAGATGGCTGTTGGTCCAGCCCATCGCGGCCTGGACGATGCGGTCCAGTTTGGCGAGCTTGGTGGTGTCGGGCACCAGGATGCGCCGCCAGATCAGTGGCTGGATGTGCTGCAGTTCAATGCGCAGTTGGTAGACGTGCCGCGGCTGGCTGCGCTGGAACTTGGTGCTCATGCGACCAGTGTCGCCGCACCGCCCGCCCAGCGGTGGGGAAGCAGTTGCGCGATCTGGCTGGCCGGCTGTGTTGGCAGCCGCTCGAACACGTCACGCAGGTAGGCATACGGGTCAAGCCCGTTGAGCTTGGCCGAGTGGATCAGGCTCATCACCGCCGCAGCCCGCTTACCCGCGCGCAAGCTGCCGGCGAACAGCCAGTTCTGCCGTCCCAGTGCGATGGGACGGATGCGGTTCTCCACCCAGTTGTTGTCGATGGGCAGGTCCCCGTCATCGAGGTAGCGCGTCAGCGCCACCCAACGCTTGAGGCTGTAGTCGATGGCCCGAGCGGTGGCTGAGCCATCCGGCACTCGCTGGCGCTGCTGCCGCAGCCACTGGTTCAGTGCATCGGCCAACGGCCGGGCTGCTCGGCGGGCTTCAAGCCTGGCTCGGCTATCGGTGTTGGCCACGGTCCGCTCCACTTCGTAGAGCTGGCCGAAGAACTTCAGCGCCTGCTCGCCGACCTGGCTGCCATGGTTGGCCCAGAGCTCGTGGAACTTGCGCCGCGCGTGCGCCATGCAGCCTGCCTCGGTCACGCCCAGCTCGAAGCAGGCCTTGTAGCCGGCGAAGTCGTCGCACACGAGCTTGCCCTGCCAAGCTGGCTTGCCCGGCGTTCCCGGCAAGCCAAGAAAGTCACGAGCGTGCTGGCCGCCGCGGCTGTCGGCGAAGTCGAAGACGACGGCCTGCAGCGGGCTGAACTGCGTGCTGCAGTAGCTCCACAGGTAGGCCCGATGAGTCTTGCCGTCGCGCTGACCGGCGGGCTTGAGCATCGCCACCGGCGTCTCGTCGGCATGCAGCACCGGCTGGCGCAGCAGCTCGGCGGTCAGCGCGTCAACGAGCGGCTGCAATTGCACGCCGCACTCGCCAACCCACTGCGCCAGCGTGGAGCGCGAGATGGCGTGGCCGGCGCGCTCGAAGATGGCCTCCTGCCGGTACAGCGGCAGGTGGTCCAGGTACTTGGCGACCAGCACCTGGGCCAGCAGGCCGGTCGTCGGCAGGCCCTTGTCGATGATGTGTGGCGCGACCGGCGCCTGCACGATCCGCTCGCAGCACTTGCACACCCATTTGCCGCGGATGTGGCGTTCGACGGTGAAGACGCCGGGCTGGTAGTCCAGCTTCTCGGCCACGTCCTCGCCGATGCGCTGCATGGCCTGGCCGCAACCGCAGGTGGTGTTCTCGGGCTCGTGGCGCACATCGCGGCGGGGCAGGTGCGCCGGCAGCTTCTCGCGCCGGGGCTGTTGTCGCTCGCCGGCAGCCCGGCTGGGCTGCAGCCCTTCAATCTCGGCAGCCACTGCCGCCAGGTCGCTGTCCAGCGTCTCGTCCAGCAAGCTCTTCTGCTCGGCGCTGAAGCGCTCGCTCTGGGCGGCGAACTTCAACCGCTTGAGGATGGCGTTCTCGTGCGTGAGCTTGTCGATGACGGCCTGCTTGAACGCGGCTTCGGCGCGTGAGGCCCGCAGGGCGTCGCGCAGTTGCTGGGCATCGAGCGTGTCGAGGTCATCGGCAATCACGAGACGTGATGCTGCCCGGCGCAGACCGAGCTGCCCATCGGCAGATGCCGCAATGGACGCGGAGCTACAGCAGCGTGATGACGCCGGCCTCGCCGACGTGCTGCCAGGGCAGGCCCAGCACCAGGGCGTCGAACTGGGCGCGGTTCAGGTTCAACGTGCCGGTCACGTCGCGTGGCCACACGAAGCGGCCGGTGTTCAAGCGACGAGCCGCCAGCCACACGCCGATGCCGTCATGCACAAGCACCTTCATCCGGTTGGCGCGGCGGTTGGCGAAGAGGTAGGCGTGGTGGGGCCGGGCAGCACCGAAGACAGCGACCACACGCCGCAGTGCGGCCTCGGTGCCGGCTCGCATGTCCAGTGGCTCGACTGCCAGCCACAGCGCGTCGACCCGGATCAACGCAGCATCTCGCGCAGCCAGGCGGCGCAGGCCGTAGCGCCATTCAACGGCCAGCGCACGCGCACGTGGACCGCGCCGCGTTGCAGCTCCAATTCGATGGGCTGCGGCGGATCAGATGGCGGGACCTCAGAGACCACCGACACGGGGACGAAGGCGGGTGAGTTGCGAATCTCGCCGTCGTCGGCAGCCAGGCGGCGCCACTTGTGAACGAGATTGGCGTTGAGGCCGTAGCTCACCGCGACCTGGGCCACCGACGCGCCTGGGGCCGCGCATGCGGCAATGACTTGCCGCTTCAGCTTTGCATCGTGACGCCGGCGGCGGGCCGGCTTGGCGTCTGACATGGTGTCCACCTAACTTGTTTGGTGGGCACCATCCTGGCTGCCGGCCACGGGCTGTTCAAGGTGAGTTGGCCGGACGGTTACACTGAGAACCCCGACGGCACGATTCTGAACTGGGCATGGTGGAAGAGCACCGTCAGCCGTTCGATAGAGAAGACTGTCGAAGAGAGGCGGCGTGAACTTGAGGTGCACCTGCGGCGCGCCGAGCAACTTGCCGACGACGTGGTCGCCGGTACCGAAAAAGCCAAGAAGATCTACAAACATCGACAACAGATTGCCGCGATCCCCGAGCTCATTGCACACGGAGACGGCGCGGCGATCATGGCGTTCATCCGTGGTCCGCTTAAAGATATCGACCCGGAGATGTCTGCCAACATTCTGGCCAATCCAGAGCTTCCGTACGCCATCGCGCTGGTCCAGGATCACGATAGCCTTTTGACGTACCTGTCCTACGTTTCGCTGACGTTGGAAGCGATCCCTCCTAACTTCTATGTGTACGCCGTCGGAAAAGGGGCGACATATGTTGTCTTGGAGCTGGTGCTGACCATTGTCCTAGGCATCCTGACTGAAGGTGCCTTCGTCGCCGCACGCGTCGCAACGCTGCTGGCGCGCTTTGCGACATCAGGCGCTCGAGCCGCTGGCACGGCTCGCAAGCTCAAGAAGGCGGACGCGGCCATCAAGTCGTTCAAACGCGCGATGAACGAGTTTGTCGAGAGCAAGCGGGAGATGATGGATCTGGGGCGGAAGCTTAACTTCGCGCGCCCCAAAGGGCTGGTGGTCAACGGTCGCACCAAGCAGACGCTTCACGCAAAGAAAGAAAACACAAAGCGGGACAAACGATGCAAATGCTGCGGCAGCACGGCTCATGGTAGCCCCCGCAGTCAAGGCAATAGCGTGCTCGTCTATCGGTAAAGCGGACTAAGCAACCAACAAGAGGCAACATGGGGAAGAGGAAGCCCACGTCAGTGGCGGCTAAAAAGAAGCCTACTGAGCCAGCAAAGAAGCCAGCAGACAAGGAAAGCGAGTTTGGCCACGGGTCGTCGCTCAAGAAGAACTCCGACTACCTCGGAGCCATTACTGCCCGCATCCGAACGATTCGAAGCCACCCGCGACATCACAACGTCGGCATGCAGGCGCATCATTTGATTTCGTCCTACGCCGTCAACGATCTGTTGCCAACGCAGGTGCGCAAGAACATCGAGTACTTCAACTACAACATCAACTGCCTGGAGAACCTGGTATTCCTGCCCTGTACTCTTCAAGGTGCATGCCACCTTGGGGTTCAGTTACATCGAGGGAATCACACGGCCATCGGAAAGCCAGATGAACAGGACGCGACGGAGAACGATTCGGCAGTGTTTCTGCCATATCACAATTCGGTCGCTGTGCGCTTGAAGGCCATCGCTCCTCTTATGAAGAAGCATTGCGTCGGCGAGCTTGAAAAGGCGGAGTTGCACAAGCTGTCAGCAGAGATTTGCGGAGAACTCAACAAGGTCAGTGGGACCGTCCTTCTGCTCATTCAGAATGCTCCATCTCAAATGCCTCTTACAAAGCTGTACGCATTCTTCCAACCAGGCCATGGCGTGGGTTGCGGTGGTGTCGACAACATCCCTGCTGACAGCGCCATGCATGCGAAGCAACACTGTGCCGTGGGTCGAGATCACCTCCAGCGCCAGCGCGATGGCCAAAATGTGGAAAACATCAAATACAAGAAGGTCGCGCCCTACCTTCTGGAGGTTGGCAAATGAGTCACTTCACTGAGCAGTACTTCATCATCCAAGCAGATTGGATGAACGAGAGCGTGCCGTTTCTCCGCGCCGATGACACCACTTCGATGCGCGACTATCAGACTGAGGTACTTCCACTTGGCGCCCCACTCGTCTTCACGAACGGAAATCGGGAGCGCAACAAAAAGGAAGGAGTCAAAGACGTCGTCGCGAACATTCTCTTCGAAGGTGCTGACATCGTCGTCAAGGCTTCGATCAGGGAAAAATTGCTTGAGTTTGATCTCAAGAATGTGAGCCTGTACCCGGCCATCTACATCGATGGCGACGAAAAGTGGCATGAGGATTATTGGTATGTCACCTTCACATCAAAGCTCGATTGTTGGGATCGGCAGGCGTCTCAGTTCCTGGGCGAACCAGTCGAATTGGGAGGCGAGCGTTTGCATGAAGTTCTCAAGTTCGAACTTAACGACAAGGTCTTGAACGAGATTCCGCTGAAAGATCGGCTGCTCTTCAAGATGGGCGAGTGCATGCCTGATCATGTAGTCGCTCATGAGAGCCTGCTCAAGGTGTTCCGCGGCGGCAACCTCTCCGGGGTGAAGTTCGTAAAACTCTCAGAGTACTGACTTTCCAAACGATCGCGGTTGATCGGCTTGGAGCGATCGGCTGACGCAGAATCGGTGATGCCGATAGGAGAGGCGTTTGCGTCAGCACTGGGCTCCGTCGAAGTTGGGAATGATCTTCACTTCCAGCGAGCCTTGGTCGCTCTATCTGGAAGGGGAGGTGTTGACCTTCGAAGCGAGCGAGTCTCACGGCAATCGATTGGAGATCGCTCCGGAAACGCTGACGGTCCGCTTAGGAGTTTTGTGGGCAACGGTTACTTTCACCGAAGCCAATCGTCATCAACACCGTAAGCGTCCGGCGAACCCGTCTTGACGACAGGCGCGGTGATCAGGCCGAAGCAGTCGGTCGCCAGTGATGCGGCAAGAGTTCGCCGATCCGGCTGGCCGGCTGCGCGGGTAGCCGATCGAGCACGTCTCGGATGTAGGCGTACGGGTCGATCTTGTTGAGCTTGGCCGAGTGGATCAGACTCATAGCGGCGGCGGCACGCTTACCCGCGCGCAGTGACCCAGCGAACAGCCAGTTCTGCCGCCCCAGTGCAATCGGCCGGATGCGGTTTTCCACCCAGTTGTTGTCGATCGGCAGATCACCGTCATCGAGGAAGCGCGTCAGCGCCTCCCAGCGGTTCAGGCTGTAGTCGATCGCACGCGCGGTAGCCGATCCATCGGGGATCTTCTGTCGCTGCTGCCGCAGCCACTGGTGTAGCGCGTCGGCCACCGGTCGTGACCGTCGTCGCGCTTCGAGCCTGGCCTTGCTGTCGCCGGTCGCTGCCTCGCGCTCCACCTCGTACAGCTGGCCGAAGAACTTCAGCGCCTGCTCGCCCACCTGGCTGCCATGGTTGGCCCACAGCTCGTGGAACTTGCGCCGTGCGTGCGCCATGCAGCCGACCTCGGTCACGCCCAGATCGAAGCAAGCCTTGTAGCCGCTGAAGTCGTCGCACACGAGTTGGCCGCGCCAGCCTTGTTCGCCCGGCAGGCCGAGGAAGGCTCTTGCATGTTGGCCGCCGCGGCTTTCAGCGAAGTCGAAGACGACCGCCTTCAGCGGATTGAACTGCGTGGAGCAGTAGCTCCACAGGTACGCCCGGTGCGTCTTGCCATGGCCAGGCTTGAGCATGGCCACCGGCGTCTCGTCAGCATGCAGCACCGGCTGGCGCAGCAGCTCAGCGGCCAAGGCGTCCACCAGCGGCTGCAACTGCACGCCGCACTCGCCCACCCATTGCGCCAGTGTCGAGCGGGCGATCACGTGCCCGGCGCGCTCGAAGATCGCCTCCTGGCGGTACAGCGGCAGGTGATCCAGGTACTTGGCCACCAACACCTGGGCGAGCAGGCCAGCCGTTGGCAACCCCTTGTCGATGACGTGTGGCGCCACCGGCGCCTGGATCAGCTTCTCGCAACACTTGCACGCCCACTTGCCGCGGATGTGGCGCTCCACCGAGAACACGCCGGGCTGGTAGTCCAGCTTCTCGGCCACGTCCTCGCCGATGCGCTGCATCGGCTTGCCGCAGCCGCAGGTGGTGCTCTCGGGCTCGTGGTGAATCTCGCGGCGCGGCAGGTTCGCCGGCAGCTTTTCGCGCCTGGGCACCTGCTTGTTGCCTGCGGGCTTGGTCGAGGGGTTCAGCGCCTCGATCTCGGCCGCCACCGCCGCCAGATCGCTGTCCAGCGTCTCTTCGAGCAGGCTCTTCTGTTCGGCGCTGTAGCGCTCGCTCTGCGCCGCGAACTTCAAGCGCTTGAGGATCGCGTTCTCGTGCGTGAGCTTGTCGATGACCGCCTGCTTGAATGCCACCTCGGCGCGCGAGGCGCGCAGCCGCTCGCGCAGTTGCTCAGGATCCAGCGTGTCGAGGTCGTCGGCGATCACGGAGCGTGATCGTGCCTGGGTCCACATTCGCCAGCACATCGGCAGATGCCGCAATGGACGCGCTACAGCAGCGTGATCACACCGGCCTCGCCGATGCGTTGCCAGGGCAGGCCCAGCACGAGCGCATCGAACTGGGCCTGGTTCAGCGTCAGCGTGCCGGTGATATCCCGGGGCCAGGCGAACTTGCCGCTGTTGAGCCGTCTGGCTGCCAGCCACACGCCGATGCCATCGTGCACGAGCACCTTCATGCGGTTGGCACGGCGGTTGGCGAAGAGGTAGGCGTGATGGGGGCGCGCGGCACCGAACACCGAGATCACACGGGCCAATGCGGCCTCGGTGCCGGCTCGCATGTCCAGCGGTTCGATCGCCAGCCACATCGCATCGATGCGGATCACTGGAGCAGCTCGCGCATCCAGGCCGACAGGTCCATCGCCGCGCTCATCGGCCAGCGCAGCTTGACCGTGATGCCGCCGCGGCGCAACTCGACCTCGATGGCGCGTTCTTCCGTTGGCCGGGGCGCCACCGGTGGCACGGCTACGGGAACGAACGACCCGGTCACCGAGATCGCCCCAGCCTCGCGTGCCAGCTTGCGCCAACCGTGCACGATGTTGGCGTTGATCCCATGCGCCATCGCCACCTTGGCCACTGACGCACCTGGCTGATCGCACTCGGCCAGGATCTGCGCCTTCAATTCCTGCCCGTAGCGTCGGCGCTTGCGACTGTTCTCCGTTCCCATCGTGTCCAGCTATTCGTTAACTGGACAGGATCGTTATCGCCGGCTCACCGCAATTCAAGACGGGTTCGGCGGACGCTTACTCAACACCTTCTTGACGGCCTTCCAAATGCGCAGGCCCGTAAGCTCAGGCAAGCGGTCGGACTGGTCGTCGCTGCGATACGGCGCCGAATTCGGACAGCCGAGCTGGCGAGCCAGTTTGCGCCCGCGCTCAACGAGGTCGTTCGATGGGCTGCTGACACCAAGGCAGCATGCCTTGAGCAACTGCGGCAGCGTGGCTGGCTCAGTGAAGAGTTCAAGAGCCGCGTCTCAGCAGGGCAGCCTTCTGCGCTTACACATCTCCTCATAGAGCCTGAGGTAGCCGGGTTTCTCAAGGCAGAGTCGAGTGGTGCCCAGGAGAGTGTTGCCTTTTGGCAGAAGCCATTCTCTACAGTGGCCGATGCGATCAACCAACGTCAGATGAGGCAAGAGCTCGTCGAGTCGAGAGCCTTCTTCGACTCTGTTGAGAAGTCGCCCTTGACGCAGGAGCAGGCCGAAGCCGTGATCTGCTTTGATAGTCGAGTGTTGCTGGTCGCGTCGGCCGGTTCAGGCAAGACATCGACGATGGTGGCCAAGGCGGGCTACGCACTAAAACGGAACTACTTTTCTCCCGATGAGATGCTGCTCCTGGCATTCAACAACGATGCTGCGGTGGAGATGCGGGAGCGAATCAAAGCGCGTTTGAAGCCTTTGGGCTTGCCGGCAGAGCGCGTCGCAGCAAAGACGTTTCATGCCTTCGGTCTGGAAGTCATCGGCAACTCCACCGGAAGACGTCCGTCTGTTGCTACATGGGTGCAGACCGGCCAAGAGCAGGAAGCACTCTTGGAAATGGTGGATGAACTTAAAAGCGTTGACCCTGTTTTCCGGACGCAATGGGATTTGTTCCGTCTCATCTTCGGCCAAGACCTGCCCCGCTTTGGAAGCGAGGCCTCGAACCCAGATGCTTGGGACAAGCAGGCGAGCAGAGATGGGTTTCGAACCTTGAACAACGAGGTCGTTCGCAGTCGCGGTGAACTCGTGATTGCGAACTGGCTGTTCTACAACGGCGTCCGCTACTTGTACGAGGCGCCCTACAGGGTGGACACCGCAGATGCATCGCATCGTCAGTATCAGCCAGATTTCTACCTGCCAGATGCCGATGCCTATCTCGAGCATTGGGCGCTCGATGCCAATGGTGAACCTCCGTCGGAGTTCGTCGGCTACAAGGAGGGCATGACCTGGAAGAAGCAGCTGCATGCGCTGCATGGCACCCGCCTTCTCGAAACGACGATGGCTGATCTTTGGTCCGGCCGGGCCTTCATCTACCTGGAGCACGAACTCAGGCGGCTGGGCGTCACCCTTGACGCCAACCCAGATCGGCCGATACCCGGGCGGCAGCCCGTAGAGAGCCCTCGACTTGTTGGGACGATTCGGTCATTCCTGACCCATGCGAAGAGCAACAGACTGTCGATCAGAGAGCTTCACCAGCGCCTCAATGCAGGCACGGCCGGGCACTTCAAGTACCGCCACGCGCTTTTCCTCAGCATCTTTGAGAAGCTTTGGGCACGCTGGGAGGAGCGGCTGCGTGCGCACAAGGCGATTGACTTCGAGGACATGCTGAATCTTGCATCGGAGTTCATCGAACAAGGTCGATGGGACAGCCCGTACAAGCTGGTGATGGTCGACGAGTTTCAGGATGTCAGTCATGCCCGGGCTCGCATCCTCTCTGCTTTGACTAGCAAGCCGTACACGCATCTCTTCGCGGTTGGAGACGATTGGCAGAGCATCAACCGGTTTGCGGGTGCGGATCTCTCGGTGATGACGGGGTTCGAGTCCATGTTTGGCAAGGCCGTCACGATGACTTTGGCGACGACCTTCCGATGCCCGCAGGCGCTTTGCGACATCAGCAGCCACTTCGTTCAGAAGAATCCTCGGCAACTACGCAAGAACGTGAAGTCGCCAAAGCCGAACGTGGTTGACCCGGTGCGCATCGTCCGCGCCCGTGATGAATCTGAAATGCGCTCGGCGATCGAGGCGGTGGTCGACAAGATCGCATGCGAGCAGTCCGACGGCACGAAAGCCTCTGTGTTGGTGCTCGGGCGCTATGGGCGCGATGCGGCCAATCTTCCATCGCGCTTTGATGCTGACAGGGTGGAGGTGAAGTTCCACACGGTGCACTCATCGAAAGGCCTAGAGAGGGATCATGTGATCGTGCCTCGAATGAGCTCGGAGACCCTCGGCTTCCCCAGCCAAGTGGTTGACGACCCTGTGCTGCAGCTGGCCATGCCCGGTGGTGATTCGTATGTGTTTGCCGAAGAGAGGCGTCTCTTCTACGTTGCGTTGACCCGCGCTCGGCAAACGGTGACGCTGGTGACGATCGCGCGCAAAGAGTCGGCTTTCATAACCGAGTTGATTCGAGACCACCGCATCAGAGTGCAAGACGTCGATGGAATGGAGAGTGACTCTGACTTGTGCCCAACGTGCGGTATCGGCTTTGTCATTCCAAAGACAGGACGCTATGGACGTTTCTTTGGTTGCTCAAACCATCCCAGATGCAAGTACTCCCGGAATGCCGAAACGAATAGCGGTCGACTTCCAGATGGAGCCGAGAGGACCACGCGGTTTAGTGGTCGGTAGACCGGTTTTGCAAGAGGCCGGTCCTCATACGGTCGATGTCGCTAGAGGTCAGAGCGGCCACGAGAGCAAATCACGCCTGCGCTGTAGAAGCAGCCCTCGGTTGCCGCAGGACTGAAGGACTCCCATGGGCGGCGTCCACAGATTTCGGGGCTCGCTGTGGCGAGAGGTGCTCGACAAGCTTTGAAAAACGGGCAGGCACGGCTGACAGCCGGAGGCGTCTCTGAGAACACTCCGTTGAAGGTATGGGCATCCGTTAGATGGAATAGTGCTTGTGCTGCTCCGATTTCTCGGGTCAGCTCGACCGGAACCTCAATCTCTGAAAAGTACAACAGCTCCTGCGAGTCCGTGCTGGTATCAATCTCCTGAACGACGGGGCAAGTAGGCAGCGAACGGAGCATCGCAACCATGGGTACTAAGTCCGGCATGGTTTCGACAGGGCCCAATTCAAAGAACTCGTCCTCCAGTCTCCTGTTGAACAAGTCGTTTGCCCAACCGGCCATCCGTTGAAGGCCCCGTCCGGCAAGGCCGCGCGTTGCAAAGGGTGCAACTTCTCGCTGTAAGCTCTCCTCGAGAATGAGTTGGACGGCCGAGCGGAAGAAGTCCTTGCTGTTTGCCAAGAAGATGCGGATGAGGTCGGACTCACGGACACTCAAGTCGGCTATCTTGCAGGCTTCAGCGAGCTGCACGAATGCAGCACCAGGATCTGTGCTTTGAAGCGCAAGAACACACACACGGCAGAGAAATCCGCTGGTAGGACTGAAGCCGGCAATGCCCTCGAATACCGCTCTAGCAGTTAGGTATGGGTAGGCAGGTAGCTGCTTTCTTACCTCACCTGCCGATGCTCCGAACTTCTCGTACAGAAGACACTCGGCCTCAATCGCGCAACCTTCCATTAAAACGTCGCCGCCAAGCTGGATCTCGATGCTCGCGAGTCCGACTCCAAGTTCGCTTGCATCAAAGATGGCACTGACGTGATGAGCATCAATCTTCTGGGGCCCGATCACTAGCTGAAAGTCGCTACTCTCTATTCGCATAAGCGGTGGATGTGCCTTCGCTCGGCGAAGCGCGTTCAACGCGTTGCCTCCGGCACTACCGCGGAGGTGCCGCCGCCATGCCAGCACGCTTCGCGACTCCTCCTGTTCCCCCGACGACAGAACCCGTTCTCCGTGTGACTTGCCTTCACTGTCGACCGTGCTGCAATAGAGGCGCACTAAGCGCAGCTGCACGAAGAAGTCATAGAGCCCTACAACGGTCGAATAGTTGTGGATAAAGTGCAAATATTCGTGCACAAACACCGCGAACCTATGCAGCGTAGGCTCGTTTTCTGGATGCCAGAACGACGCATCGCGACCAAGTCGAATAAGAGAGTGGTTTCGAGCGTAGCTCCCCAGCGCGACGCCACGGAGATACTCAGAGAACTCAGCCTCCTCTGCCCCTATGCGGGGTTGAGCAACTGCACGAGCCTCGAGGATCATGAACGTCTCCTATAGATTGCGCCTAGCGCTAAGTCGTTGGTCGATTTGAGGAGTGCGGATGGTGAGGCTTTGCGTAAACGACTAGCCTTCGTATTGCCGCTCTGGCACGCTCCGCAACTGTCTTGCGCGTGCAGGCGCAGAGCGCGGAGTTGGTGACCGTTGCGTTTCAGCCTAAAGCTCTTTGGCGCCGCGTGGAAACTTCTCGGCCACGAGCTTGTCGACGATCGGGTACAGGGCACTGAGCACAGCATCGATTGCGCCATAGAGGTTGTCTAGGCTGGCTTGGCCGATATCCCAGACTTGATCTGAATGCTCATAGTTGTCCCCCACGAACCCGAAAAAGATCTTCAGAGGCGATCCCCCAGGTGGCGTGACTTCCACCATCTTCCTTTCGTGCTCGCTGCCGCCAGGAAGGCGATCTGCGAAGTGCTCGAAACTGTGTCTCGCAGCTTTGTAGTGATGCCACATCTTGGCATTCTTCGTGTATGCCTTTCGAGCCTCCCGGAATGCGGGGTCTTTGGTGAGTGTCTCAAGCATCTCCGAGCAGTTGTGCCACGCAATAAAGTAGAAATGAGTCTCGTAGATGAGTGAGGCTGCGGCGTCGCGATATCCCTCAACGAAATTCTTCATTGCCAGCCAGCCATCAGCGGCCCTTGGCTCGTTCGCCACGATGTATCGCGCAGAAACGGCCTTTGCTTCTTGCATACGCTCAAGTTGCTTTGCGGCGGCCGCCTTATAGGTGAGCAGGCGGTTGTAGGCATAAGACGCAGCTTGAGCGTATTCGTCGGACGCGATGGCGTTGATCTTGTCGGCATAAGGTGCCTGTATCAATAACTCTGCGAAGCTCAGTTGTTCCATCGGATCCTTTCTTGCCCTTGAAACCTGGACTCGGACGTCTTGTTAGGTACTTAGGCGGCAATCATTTACGGCCACACAGGCAGCGGCACAAGTTCGGGGAATAGAAACTCAACCAGAAGTTGATGCGACTGATCTGACGCGAACTTCTCCGGGTCCTCTTTCATCTCAAACAAGTACGACCGTACCCGTTTTGCCCAGTTGCCACTTCGATCTTGTTCCTTTAGCAGGCCTGCGCGGCCATACACCTGCAACGCCCTACGGAACCACAAAAGGTATCGAGGGTGCGAAGCCGCAACGTAGTGCGCGACTTCGATAAAGTGCTTGCGATTGAGGCCGATTGGCTTACCCAGCTTCGCCGAATACATTGCGTTGAGGATGGCGACCGGAAGGCGAAACTCTTCGCCATAGAAGCGCAGGGGGGTGTCCACAAGCATGCCCCAATCTCCCCAGTGTTTGGGAGTGTCCGCAGGAAACGCCACAAGGGCGTCCTCTTGGTCATACATGGAAGAGTGTTCGGCCGCGATCTGCAAGAACCATCGCTCGAACTCCTGCGGCCAGCCATCCCGCCCAGCGGCTGCATCAAGAGCCTCCTGCTTAACAGCCTCGGAATAGTCGGGGTCTCCTCGTTTTCAGTGCAATAAGTGACGGTACGAAAAGCTAGCACTGGCGCGGAGGTGGTGTTGGTAGATCGTTGATTTCATTGACTTTCCTGTTCACTTTCAAATCTGCGATTCGTGGCGTCAAACCGTGGTCGGTTTCATCCATTGGTGCCAGTTATCGATGCATTTGGCCGCGAAGGCAGGATTTGGTCAGCATAGCGGTCAACCGGGAAGCGAAACACACCCCGCAAGTTGATGCTCTCCAGCCTGGTGGGCGCAATCTTCCCGATCAGTTCCGGTGGAATGACCTGGCGGCGGTTCGACCAGCGATCCAGGACCGCCTGCATCTGTGAGGTATTCCACGCCATCACGATGTTGGCCATCAGGCTCAACGCATCGGCCACAGCCTGCATTTCATCGACACGTTTGGCCTGCGCCGGGCTGATCCGGCCGGTATAAATGGCGCGCTTGAGGGCGTTAACAGCCTCGCCCCGATTGAGCACCCGGCGCAACTCGTTCCTGAAAGCGTCCTTGACAAAGTAGTCAGCCAAAAACGCCGTACGCAGCAACCGCCCCAATTGCACGCCAGCCTCATAGATTGGATCGCCCTGGGCGGCAGAACCGAACCGCGCAAGAGCTGCCACCGCACTGGCATGTCCGCTCATGACCGAGGCTGCCAGGTGCACCAGACTATCCCAATGCTTTTCGATCAAAGCGACGTCGACATTGGCTTCGCACACCGCAGCGATTTCTGCGGGCACTTTGGTGCCGCGTGGCACAAAGAGGTGGCGCTGTTTGAGTTCCTTCAACCGCGGGCAAAGATCAAAACCAAGCAAACGGGCATGTGACATGGCAAAGTCGGTGTAGCCATGGGTATCCACAGCAAGCTGGCTGGTCTCCAGCTTTTCTTGGCGGATGACACCTTCAATGGCCACGCCCGCCTGGCGCTCATTGAGCACAAAGGGCTGCGCATGGAAGATGCCCCACCGGTCTTTTACATGGGAGTAGATTCCAATGGAAGGTGTGTTGCGCCGAGGATCAAGCCGGGCTTGCCACACCCGTTTGGTGGTCTCCATGCTCATCATGTCAGAAGATGCCAAATCGGACCGCCCCCAGGTGGCGGCAATCGGGTGTCGCTGCATGAATTCCAGCACAGCCTGGCAGGCCTGGCTCAGACGCCGTTCGTCCCGCGCCCAGCGCATGGCCTGGCGAATGCTGGTGGCAGACAATTGCGGAATCATGCGCGCGCATTCGACCGCAGTCAGACTGGTGCCGTGGGCCATGATGCCGGCATAGACCATCAGCAGCTCGTCGGTAGAGCGCGGCTCACGTCCGAGCATGATCCAGCTAAAGCGCACCTGGGCGTCAACGGCCAGAATCACTTCCGGCAATTGAACCTCACCGATGCGGTGATCCAAAGCCGCGCGCAGCTTGGTCACTTCTGGGTCTTCGTCCTCTGCGGGCAATGGCGACAAATGGAGTTCATCATCCACGCGCAGTACGCCACTGCGGGCTGCAGCGGCCACCGCATCGACACCGGCAGTTACTCTGGCCAGCAAAGGCTTCAAGAAAGTGGCAGCCTTGCTGGGTAACGATAGACGGGCATAGTGTTTCTTGGACTCTGCCTGCCAACGCTCGTCCGTGAAGAACAAGCGCGCACGACCCCGAAAGCTCAGGCTGTGCTCAATCCAGACCGAGCCATTGCGCACCGCGCGGCGCAGGGCAAACAGGGTGGCCACCTCCAACGCCTGAAACGCCCGTTCCCGGTCTGGGCTGGAGATCGAAACCTGCCAGATCATTCCCAGACTTGGTGCCACCACTTCAACTGGCAGCTTTCTGGATCCTTTGAGATATAAAGCTTGCAGCTTGGCAAGGTACTCGATGGCAGGATGCTCGCCGGTGGCCTGCCAGGGCAGCTTTGCAATGGCGACGAGCAACGACCGCACGGGGCGAATTCCATCAATCAATCCCTCGCGGACCAGGGAGGCCCTGCTCGGTGGTTTGCGTTTCTGGGTTTCGGTGATCAAGGCTTCAAGACGGGCACGCAACTCAGCATCTGGCACCGCACCTTGCGCGCTCAAGGCAACAAGTTCGCCGAGCAGCGTTTTGTACATTGCGGCCCAATTGACGGTAGCGGGGACATCGGCGGCAGCCTGACGCCACAGATCGGCGATCCGGCGCTGCACCATAAGGATCAACTGGTCTGTGGTGGTGAACAGGCAATACCGAAGAAAGCATGCGACCTCCACGGTGCGCGCTGGCTCTTTGATCTTGGCTCCGGCTGAGGGCGGCCTGGAGACAAGTCGGCGCGCGTAGCGGCGCAAGATGAGATCGGGGATGTCTGCCAGGTGCTTATGAACGTCCAGCGTGTAAAGCAGGTCGATGCGCTCCAGTACCTCGCTGATTTGGCGGGTTGAGTGTTTCGCCGGTGCAGCCCATAGCCAACTCTGCTGGGTTTGTCCATCTGGGCGCAGCTCTGAAACTGAGGCTCGCCAGCGATCAAGTGTTGCTGGATCAACGCTGGCGGCGATGGCGGTGCCTGTTTCAACTTCAAGCTGGGCAAGTGCCGCCGCAATCAGTGTCCGAATTGCCCGCTCGTGCACGATCACCAGCTTGTTCTTGTACAGCCATTGACGCGCCCGCACGAGTACTGGAATTACCCGAAAGGCACCGAGCAAACGCCCACTCATGCGCAGGAAACCAATATGGAGCGCCAGACCAAGCTTGTGGGAATCACCTCGGCGTGCATTGATTGCGTCGCGCTCGGCACCATCGAAGGTGAAAAATGCCTTCATCTCGAAGTCGCTGATATCGCGGGGGAGCCCACGCATCCCCAAAAACGTTGTGTGCCAACCCTGCATCGTGAACCTCAAAAGTGGGAGGCCACCATACCCGTTTACAAAGCGAACAGGAAAGTCAATGAAATCAACGGTCTACCCAGACCACCCCCGCGCCAGTGCTAGCTTTGCGTACCGTCACTTATTGCACTGAAAACGAGGAGACCCCAAAGTAGTCGTGCCCACAGTCGCCGCAGCGAGCGCGGGCAAAGCCATGGGCAAAGATGCCGCACTCAAGATACTTGGCAAACGCTTTGCGCACGAAGGGCTTGGGGGTGTGGTGGTCGCCCTGGCCGTCGAACTGACCCGCGCTGGCCAACTCTAGCCAGGTCTCGTAGTGCTCGGCTACCATTTGGTAGAGCAGCGTGCGTTCGGGGTGGCGTGGGTTGTAGAGCTTGGGCTTGGAAGTGGCTGACATGAATACTGTACAAATGCACAGTATTCTGCGGCGATTGTTTGGGTACGCAAAGCACAAGGCCCGAACCGTCGCCAGTTCGGGCCTTGTCAGGGTAGCTTGGCTGCGGACTTACTTGCGCGCAGGCGGCACATCCGTGCAGCTGCCATGCGCCACTTCCGCCGCCATGCCGATGCTCTCGCCCAGCGTGGGGTGCGGGTGGATGGTCTTGCCGATGTCCACCGCGTCGGCGCCCATCTCGATGGCCAGGGCGATCTCGCCGATCATGTCGCCGGCGTGCGTGCCGACGATGCCGCCGCCCAGGATCTTGCCGTGGCCCCGGCCAGCATGGCCGTCTCCTGATCCTGCTTCGGGGCTGTCGTCGAACAGCAGCTTGGTGACGCCTTCGTCGCGGCCGTTGGCAATGGCGCGGCCCGAGGCCGCCCAGGGGAACAGGCCCTTCTTGACCTTGATGCCCTGCTGCTTGGCCTGGTCTTCGGTCAGGCCCACCCAGGCCACTTCGGGGTCGGTGTAGGCCACGCTGGGGATCACGCGGGCGTTGAAGGCGGCGCTGGCCAGTTCCTTGTTGCCCTGCAATTCGCCGGCGATCACTTCCGCCGCCACATGCGCCTCGTGCACCGCCTTGTGCGCCAGCATGGGCTGGCCCACGATGTCGCCGATGGCGAAGATGTGCGGCACATTGGTGCGCATCTGGATGTCCACGTTGATGAAACCGCGGTCCGTCACAGACACGCCGGCCTTGTCGGCAGCGATCTTCTTGCCGTTGGGGGTGCGGCCCACGGCCTGCAGCACCAGGTCGTAGGTGCCTTCGCTCTTCGTGCCGTCCAGGCCCTCGAACTGCACCTGGATGCCTTCGGGCGTGGCCTGGGCGCCCACGGTCTTGGTCTTGAGCAGGATGTTGTCGAAGCGGTGCTTGTTCATCTTCTCCCAGACCTTGACGAGGTCGCGGTCCGCGCCCTGCATCAGGCCGTCCATCATCTCGACCACGTCCAGGCGGGCGCCCAGCGTGCTGTACACCGTGCCCATTTCCAGGCCGATGATGCCGCCGCCGACGATGAGCATCTTTTGGGGCACGCCCTGCAGCGCCAGTGCGCCGGTGGAGTCCACCACGCGCGGATCGTCGGGCATGAAGGGCAGGCGCACGGCCTGGCTGCCAGCGGCGATGATGGCCTTCTTGAACGCCACCACCTTTTTGCTGCCGGTCTTGTCCTGGCCGGTGCCGGTGGTTTCGCGGGATCGGCGCTGTTGGTGAGCAGGGCGGCAGCGGAGGCTGCGGTGGCCGACAGCGTGATCCTGCGCACGCCCTGGGGCATGCTGGCGCTGCTGCTGGGCTTCCTGGGCATCAAGGCACTGGTGATCTGGACGCTGGCGCGCGTGACCGCCATGCCCTACCAGGAGCGGCCGGTGTTCACGCTGCTGCTGGCGCAGGGCGGCGAGTTCGCCTTCGTGGTGTTCCAGGCCGGCGCGGGCTTTCGCGCGATTCCGGCCGAGATGGCGTCGCTGCTGATCGGCGCGGTAGCCTTGTCCATGCTGATCAGCCCGCTGCTGCTGGTGCTGCTGGACCGGGTGCTGCTCAAGCGCTTTGCCACGCTGAAGACCGCCCCGCAGGCGCAGGAGATCTCCGAGCCGCAGTCGGCGCCGGTGATCATTGCCGGCTTCGGGCGCTATGGGCAGATCGTGGCGCGCATGATGCTGGCGCAGGGCGTGCCCGCCACGGTGCTGGACCACAGCGTGGAGATGCTGGAGGTGGCCCACACCTTTGGCTACCGCGTGTTCTATGGCGACGCCACGCGCGTGAACCTGCTGCGCATGGCCGGCGCCGAGCATGCGCGCATCCTGGTGGTGGCGGTGGACGCGCCGGAGCAGTCGCTCAAGATCGTGCAACTGGCGAAGAAGCACTTTCCCCAGTTGCAGATCGTGGCGCGCGCGCGCGACGTGACGCACTGGCACGCGCTGCGCGATCTGGGCGTGGAGCATGTGGAACGCGAGGTGTTCGAGTCCAGCCTGCGCACCGCACGCACGGTGCTGGAGCTCAACGGCCTGTCGCCGCAAGAGGCCGACACCTTGGCCGAGCGCTTCCGCGCGCACAACATGGCGCTGTCCAACCGCATGTACGAGCACCACAACGACCGCGAGGCCATGATCGCCGTCGCCAAGCAGGGCCGCGCCCAGCTGGTGGAGCAGATGGCCAAGGAGCGCCAGGAACGCATGGCCGCGGCGGAGGCTGGCGCCGGCCTGCCGCCCGATGTGCCCCAGGCACCCAAGGCTCCATAACAAAAGAGCCTGTAGCGCCCACCTATCAAGCGCTACAAGCTCTCGTATCAATAGCAGATTACCGCTACCCCTCCACACGCCGTGTGAGGGAGGGTAAGGGGCTGAACCGCTCAGCGAAGGGTCAGTCGGCCGTCGCGCCGGACTCCTTCACCACCTTGCCCCACTTCACGCTTTCGGCCTTGATGAAGGCGGCGAACTGCTCGGGTGTCTCGGCCACTACGTCACCGCCCTGCTCGGCGATCTTCTTCTTCACGTCGGCCTGGTTCAGCACCTTGATCAGCGCGGCGTGCAGCTTGTCCAGCACCGGCTTGGGCGTGCCGGCCGGCGCAAACATGCCGAACCAGGAGGTTGCCTCGTAGCCGGGCACGCCGGCTTCGGCGATGGTCGGCACGTCAGGCAGCTCGGGCGAGCGCTTGGCGGTGGTCACGGCGATGGGGCGCAGCTTGCCCGAGCGCACGTGCTGGATGGCCGAGGGCATGTTGTCGAACATGACGGAGGTCTGGCCGCCCAGCAGGTCGGTCATGGCGGGGGCGCTGCCCTTGTAGGGGATGTGCAGCAGATCGGTGCCGGTCATGCTCTTGAAGAGCTCGCCCGACACGTGGGGCGACGCGCCGCTGCCGGGCGAGCCATACGTGATCTTGCCGGGGTTGGCCTTGGCATAGGCGATCATTTCCTTCACGGTCTTGAACGGCTGGCTGGGGTGTGCGACCAACAGGTTGGGCACCGTGGCCACGCGCGACAGCGGCGCAAAGTCCTTCACCGGGTCGAAGGGCATCTTCTTGTACAGCGACTGGTTGATGGCGTGCGTGCCCACCGTGCCCATGAACAGGGTGTAGCCGTCGGCCGCGGCCTTGGCGGCCAGCGATCCGCCAATGTTGCCGCCCGCTCCGGGCTTGTTGTCCACCACGACGGACTGGCCCAGCTCGGTGGTGAGGCCCTGGCCCACGATGCGCGCCAGGATGTCGGTGGTGCCGCCGGCCGAGAACGGCACGATGATGGTGATGGGCTTGGTGGGGAAGTTCTGCGCCAGGGCGCCCAGGGGCAGCGCGCCGGCGGCGGCCACGGCCAGGGAGGCCAGCAGCGTGCGGCGGGTGGTGTGATGAAGGTTGGTCATGCTTGTTTCCTCTTTCTCTAGGATTGGATGAATGGAAGGAAGCGGCGTGGGCAGCGCAGCAAGCCGCACTGCATCGCCGCCCGCGGTCTCAGCCGCGCAGGAACTGCGCCAGGGCTTGATCAAAAAGTCAGTGATGTCCAGGCCGTGTTGCACTTGTGGTCGGTCTCGAACGTGGCCAGTTCCCTGATGCCGCCAGCGGAGGCGACGTCCAGTCCGAGCACCTTGGTCGGTCCCGTAAATGCAGGCCATGACGTCGCCACCGGGTCGCCATTATTCGGATTGCTGGTGCGGGCAAAGTTGGTCCAGTAGCGTGCCATGCTGGCCTGCAGGTCGCGGTGTTCCGCGGTCTCCAGGTCACGCAGGTTGAACAGGTACTGGAGCTCATACGTGTGACCTGCCCCCTGGTTGAAACTGATGGTGTTGCGGCCGATCGACGGGATCGCAGTCCGGTCCCGGAACTCGTACATGAAGATTGGCGTTGCCTGGCTCAGTACCCGCTTCGACAGGTTCAACGCCGGACAGGAAAAGCGCACGTCGGTGCCGGCCGCCGTCGCCGCGAGGCTGGGTTGCTGCGCGGTATTGGTGCCGTAATCCGTCAGTGGATATACCGTGGCGAGCGATGGTGGCAGACCGAGCGAGGTCTGCAGATAGGAAGGGTACTGGGCAGCGGTCAGCGGCCCCGCCACCAGTTCGCGCGATGCAACGAAGTACGACCACTCGTCTTGGTTGGAGCCATTGACCAGCGGCACCTTGTTGTTCTCCCCGGCGACGAAAGTCGCCTTGATGGACTTGGGCAAAACCTTGCCATCCACCGAAGGCACGGGGCTCCAGTTGGCCGTGGTGAAGGCGGTCGCGAGCTGGTTGTTGACAAGCTCGGCGGACAAGCCGCGCAAACATGCCGCGTCGACGGTGGGGCAGCTAACGCCGGCTGCGGCCAGCGCGCTGTTGACGATCGACGTGCTCTGCGCTTCAAGCTGCGCCTGTGTCAGCTGGCGATCGAATCCGTAGCCGCCGCTTTGGACGATGGCCTTGGCGAACAGACCCTTGGATAGCGGTGACGCCAGGTGTGTCATCACGCTGAAGCCGCCGGCGGATTCGCCGAAGATGGTGACATTGGACTTGTCGCCGCCGAACGCGGCGATATTGTCCTGCACCCAGCGCAGTGCTGCCTGCTGGTCCATGATGCCGTAGTTGCCGACCGTGCCGTCCGCGGCGCGCAGCGACGGATGGCCCAGGAAACCCATGGCGCCCATGCGGTAGGCGATGTTGACAACGATGACGCCCTTGCTGACCAGGGGCGACGGGTCGGCATAGGTGATGGTGCCGCCGATGCTGAAGGCGCCGCCGTGGATCCACACCATGACAGGGAAGGGGCCTTCGCCGGTGGCAGGGGCATGGACGTCGAGGTAGAGGCAGTCCTCGGTGCCGTTGGGCAGGCGGAGGGGATCGGTGGCGCCGCCGGTTTGCAGGCAGGGCGCATTAGACTGGGTCTTCGCCAGCGGGGCGGCCCAGGATTGAGGCGGCGCCGGCGGCATCCAGCGCAGGTTGCCCACCGGAGGCGCGGCAAAAGGTATCCCGAAATAGCTGCGCATGCCGAGGCGGTCCACAGCCTGGACCTGGCCTGCGACCGTAGTGGCAACGGCGGGTGCGCCCTGGTTGTTACTACTGCTGTCGTTGTCGCTGCCACCGTATGCAGCAAGTACGCTGAGGCCGGCGAGTGCAAGAATTGTGGGAAATCGGATCGCTTTAGTTAGGGAACGGCTATTCATTCAATGTCTCCTGAAGGATCTTGGTATGTGTTTTACCCTGCGAAATGTTGTTTTATTTATTTCCGCGCGAACGATGCTACCACGGATAGGAAATTCAACCGCATGAGGCCAAGTATGGCACGAGTTTTGGGCCTCGAAACACGTTCGGCCAAGGAAGGTTGAGCGCTCGCTTGCCGCTCAATGGCAAGAGCTTGGGAGGCAGTATGCATTTGGGCCTGGCGCGCGCGCAGCTGCTTCCCCGCAGCGATGGATACCGCCGCTTCACTGGGTCACCAATTGACGCGCTGGTCTACCTCGTCGGGTTGAGCTGCCAGATCCCAATCCGGCTCGCCTTGCGCACCATCATCCACCGGCGCGTCGCAGCCCTCCCACAGCGGTGGCCCGCGTGCCGGGGTGATGTGCGGGGGGGCAGACTCCACCCCGATGTGGTTCAGGATGTGGCGGATTTCGGCGCTGTGGGTGATGAAGGCAATGATGCGCATCTGCCCACCGCACATGGGGCACAGCAGCGGAAATGCCTCGTAGATGCGGGCAATCAGCACCGCCCACAAGTAATGCGCCGCTCGCTTCGGGCGTGCTTCAGGTTCGGGTGTGGGTGTGGCCGCGTTGCCCGGCGCCGCCACCCCAGGTACGCCCGCGCCAGGTTGTGCAGTCTCCACCGTGGCTGGTTGCGACGCAGCAGGCTGAGCCAGCGCCGTTACCGCCGCTCTCAGCGGCGAGTTTGGTGCCAGCACACCAAAGTAGCGGTGCCGGTGGGTGCGTGGCGGTGGCACCAGCGCGGCGATGCGGTCGATCAGTTCCAGCGGTGTGAGGTGCAGCTCATCTGCCTTGGCACCACGCTTGTCACTGGTGGGCTCGCTGCGCTGTTTGGCACAGCGGTACACCAGTTTGCTTCCCTCTTTGCGTAGGCGCTCCATGGAAAACGGTGGACGCGCGCAATAGCGCAGCAGCCGCTCCAGCGCAGCGCGGTCGTGGGCTTCGATGCAGACACCGGCGTCCACCGAGAAGCCGCTGTGTTTGTAGCCCAGCATGTCTTTGGCGTCACAGTTCTCCAGCAGGCCCCGAGCAACGAAGGCGCGCAGGATGCGTTTTTGCAGTGTGGTCTGCACTGGGGCCACGGTAGCCGCATCGATGCCGGTGGCCGCGTGAAAGATGACACCCGGCGATGAGATTCGAGGGGTCGCATCAGCATCGCCCTCGCCCTCCACTTCCTCAAACACCCCGTCCACCACACAAACGTGGAAGTGGACGTGTTCATTGAGGCTGGAGCCGAATCGGTGAATGAAGGCGATGGCACCGATGTGCAGGCCTGCCTTGTCCATATGGGCCGCACCGGGGCTGTGGGTCTGCAGAGTTTGTGCGATCACCCGCAGAAAGATGCGCAGCACCATGCTCAGCACCGCTCCGTCGCGTTGCATGAAGTAGGGGTCTCCTCGTTTTCAGTGCAATAAGTGACGGTACGAAAAGCTAGCACTGGCGCGGAGGTGGTGTTGGTAGATCGTTGATTTCATTGACTTTCCTGTTCACTTTCAAATCTGCGATTCGTGGCGTCAAACCGTGGTCGGTTTCATCCATTGGTGCCAGTTATCGATGCATTTGGCCGCGAAGGCAGGATTTGGTCAGCATAGCGGTCAACCGGGAAGCGAAACACACCCCGCAAGTTGATGCTCTCCAGCCTGGTGGGCGCAATCTTCCCGATCAGTTCCGGTGGAATGACCTGGCGGCGGTTCGACCAGCGATCCAGGACCGCCTGCATCTGTGAGGTATTCCACGCCATCACGATGTTGGCCATCAGGCTCAACGCATCGGCCACAGCCTGCATTTCATCGACACGTTTGGCCTGCGCCGGGCTGATCCGGCCGGTATAAATGGCGCGCTTGAGGGCGTTAACAGCCTCGCCCCGATTGAGCACCCGGCGCAACTCGTTCCTGAAAGCGTCCTTGACAAAGTAGTCAGCCAAAAACGCCGTACGCAGCAACCGCCCCAATTGCACGCCAGCCTCATAGATTGGATCGCCCTGGGCGGCAGAACCGAACCGCGCAAGAGCTGCCACCGCACTGGCATGTCCGCTCATGACCGAGGCTGCCAGGTGCACCAGACTATCCCAATGCTTTTCGATCAAAGCGACGTCGACATTGGCTTCGCACACCGCAGCGATTTCTGCGGGCACTTTGGTGCCGCGTGGCACAAAGAGGTGGCGCTGTTTGAGTTCCTTCAACCGCGGGCAAAGATCAAAACCAAGCAAACGGGCATGTGACATGGCAAAGTCGGTGTAGCCATGGGTATCCACAGCAAGCTGGCTGGTCTCCAGCTTTTCTTGGCGGATGACACCTTCAATGGCCACGCCCGCCTGGCGCTCATTGAGCACAAAGGGCTGCGCATGGAAGATGCCCCACCGGTCTTTTACATGGGAGTAGATTCCAATGGAAGGTGTGTTGCGCCGAGGATCAAGCCGGGCTTGCCACACCCGTTTGGTGGTCTCCATGCTCATCATGTCAGAAGATGCCAAATCGGACCGCCCCCAGGTGGCGGCAATCGGGTGTCGCTGCATGAATTCCAGCACAGCCTGGCAGGCCTGGCTCAGACGCCGTTCGTCCCGCGCCCAGCGCATGGCCTGGCGAATGCTGGTGGCAGACAATTGCGGAATCATGCGCGCGCATTCGACCGCAGTCAGACTGGTGCCGTGGGCCATGATGCCGGCATAGACCATCAGCAGCTCGTCGGTAGAGCGCGGCTCACGTCCGAGCATGATCCAGCTAAAGCGCACCTGGGCGTCAACGGCCAGAATCACTTCCGGCAATTGAACCTCACCGATGCGGTGATCCAAAGCCGCGCGCAGCTTGGTCACTTCTGGGTCTTCGTCCTCTGCGGGCAATGGCGACAAATGGAGTTCATCATCCACGCGCAGTACGCCACTGCGGGCTGCAGCGGCCACCGCATCGACACCGGCAGTTACTCTGGCCAGCAAAGGCTTCAAGAAAGTGGCAGCCTTGCTGGGTAACGATAGACGGGCATAGTGTTTCTTGGACTCTGCCTGCCAACGCTCGTCCGTGAAGAACAAGCGCGCACGACCCCGAAAGCTCAGGCTGTGCTCAATCCAGACCGAGCCATTGCGCACCGCGCGGCGCAGGGCAAACAGGGTGGCCACCTCCAACGCCTGAAACGCCCGTTCCCGGTCTGGGCTGGAGATCGAAACCTGCCAGATCATTCCCAGACTTGGTGCCACCACTTCAACTGGCAGCTTTCTGGATCCTTTGAGATATAAAGCTTGCAGCTTGGCAAGGTACTCGATGGCAGGATGCTCGCCGGTGGCCTGCCAGGGCAGCTTTGCAATGGCGACGAGCAACGACCGCACGGGGCGAATTCCATCAATCAATCCCTCGCGGACCAGGGAGGCCCTGCTCGGTGGTTTGCGTTTCTGGGTTTCGGTGATCAAGGCTTCAAGACGGGCACGCAACTCAGCATCTGGCACCGCACCTTGCGCGCTCAAGGCAACAAGTTCGCCGAGCAGCGTTTTGTACATTGCGGCCCAATTGACGGTAGCGGGGACATCGGCGGCAGCCTGACGCCACAGATCGGCGATCCGGCGCTGCACCATAAGGATCAACTGGTCTGTGGTGGTGAACAGGCAATACCGAAGAAAGCATGCGACCTCCACGGTGCGCGCTGGCTCTTTGATCTTGGCTCCGGCTGAGGGCGGCCTGGAGACAAGTCGGCGCGCGTAGCGGCGCAAGATGAGATCGGGGATGTCTGCCAGGTGCTTATGAACGTCCAGCGTGTAAAGCAGGTCGATGCGCTCCAGTACCTCGCTGATTTGGCGGGTTGAGTGTTTCGCCGGTGCAGCCCATAGCCAACTCTGCTGGGTTTGTCCATCTGGGCGCAGCTCTGAAACTGAGGCTCGCCAGCGATCAAGTGTTGCTGGATCAACGCTGGCGGCGATGGCGGTGCCTGTTTCAACTTCAAGCTGGGCAAGTGCCGCCGCAATCAGTGTCCGAATTGCCCGCTCGTGCACGATCACCAGCTTGTTCTTGTACAGCCATTGACGCGCCCGCACGAGTAGCTGATCGCGGTCGGCGCAGCGCGCCACTTCGTCGCGCAGTTCACGTACCAGTGAGCGGCGCTGGTGCTCGCTCATCCACTGGAATCCAAGGACCGTGCAGGCTACTTGTTGGTGATCGAATAGCGTGCGCCCGCGTTCATACATGGCTCTCAGCGAGGCGACTTCTGGTGCTGCAATGCCAAGCTCGTTGCCAAGGTGGCGCCACAAGGCTACTGGAATTACCCGAAAGGCACCGAGCAAACGCCCACTCATGCGCAGGAAACCAATATGGAGCGCCAGACCAAGCTTGTGGGAATCACCTCGGCGTGCATTGATTGCGTCGCGCTCGGCACCATCGAAGGTGAAAAATGCCTTCATCTCGAAGTCGCTGATATCGCGGGGGAGCCCACGCATCCCCAAAAACGTTGTGTGCCAACCCTGCATCGTGAACCTCAAAAGTGGGAGGCCACCATACCCGTTTACAAAGCGAACAGGAAAGTCAATGAAATCAACGGTCTACCCAGACCACCCCCGCGCCAGTGCTAGCTTTGCGTACCGTCACTTATTGCACTGAAAACGAGGAGACCCCAAGGTGAGTTGGCCGGACGGTTACGGTCTTCCTTCGACGCCCGGACCTCTGCGAGCAGCTTTCGACGAGGCCTTCGCGTCGAGACCGTGACGAGCCAGTGGCGGCCCGAGGCTCGCCGGCCCGTAGCATCGTCCAGCGCCAGTTTGCTCTCTGACGGTTACGCTGCACTTCCCCTCGGCTTGTATCGGCGCGGCACCAGGCGCCCGGAAGGACCCGCCCGCATCTCCGTCGCCTCTCTCAACTCACTAGGCGAATAGCTGAGGTGGATCGGCTTGTCCTTCCCGTAGAAGTAGAGCCGATCGAAGGGGAGATTCGTGATGATCCACTCGGCGACCTCCTCCATGTCTTCGTCGTCGACGACGAAGTCGCAGGCAGCGCCGCCCCGCGCACAAATGGGCTGGCCGCGCCGGTTTAACTCATGTGCTGCATGCTGATCCAACTCGGGCGCCACCCGGCCCTTGATCTGCGCGCCGAGCTTTGGAGAGCAGAAGCCATAGGTCAAGCGGATCGCTCCGAAGTACTCCACGATCGGGTCGAGAAGCTTCACCGCCAAGTCGTACATGGCGTTGTAGCTCTCAGGGTTCAACGGCGTGTTGGGCAGCCGAAGCCGCGCCTGGGTCTCGCCGCACTCGATGAAGCTGCGATACGTGAACGTCGCGCCGCACGGTTCGTCGAGCGCTGGGATGTTCGTGCTGCGACGTAGGGTGAAGCCGCTGACCTCCAGCCTTCGCCTTGCCAACCCCGTTTCCAGCTGCTCGTAGCTGGGTCCATGCTCGGAGCTGCCCAGGACGCCCGTTTCCTCCAGCGCCCTGTCGAAAGCTTCCTGCTCTTGATAGTGCGCCATTTCCTCGTGCATGTAGCGGCTCTTGAGATAGAGCGGCGGCTTTGGGTACTCAGTCCCGTACTCGAAGAGGTCGTAGTCGGCGCGGCGCACGTTGACCTTGATGCGCTTGGTCATCAGCGGAAGCGGCTCCTCGTCGAAGTTCTCGAACTGCATGAGCGTCAACTTCCCGGAGCCGCAATGCACCTTAACGAGGTCGACATCGCTCAGGTCTCCATAGACCAGGAGGCCGCAGGACACGAAAGCTCGCAGGACGATCGGTAGCCGCTCGACCAGCGAGACATGGAGCTGCAGGTGATCTCCTTCCAGCCAGCCGAGGCCGCTGGTCACCGCTTCTCGGCATGCCGCCAGCAGCGCGTCGCCGTCGGCCGCTCGCGTGAGCAGCTCCATGCCGGCCGCCTGGGCGCTCGAATAGTCACCGAAGAACGCCTTGACATCACGCTGTAGGCGAACCTCGAGCTGACGGTACCGCGGACGCTTGCTGAACTGCTGGATTGCGAAGTAGAGCCGCAGGTCGTCGGCGCGCGCAGTCTGAGCCTTGTCCAGCACCGCCGCGTCGAAGCTGCGCACCATCTTCCTGATGGCTCTGCCCAGGCTGCCAAAGACGTCGATAACCTCGGCCAGCCGGTCGACCTCGGCCTCTTCAGGGTATCGCCCCAAGTCCAGAGTGACATGCCATAGCTGCGCGAGCAGTGGATGTGGGGGCTCGGGTGCCCGTGGAGAGGCGATCTCGCGAACAGGTTTCTCGCTGGCCGGCTTGGGCAGCCTTGGCCTGACGGCGAGCATTCGCTCGGTCACGTCGCGTCGCCTGTATCGGCCGGCGAGGTATCGCTGCTCCCAATCCTTGTCCTTGAAGACCAAGGCCATGCCGGGCCCGACCAGGATTGCCTCTTGGTGCAGTGCCTGCTCGAGGTAGTCCTTCAGCTCCGCCTGCTGGAAGTACTTCTGAAAGGTGCCCCTCGACGTCATGAAGCCATCGCCGAACGGCTTCCCAGCGTTCCCCGGTCCGTACAGCATCACGGCCACGGACATCACGCGCTGCGCCAGGGAGAACGCGCGGTGCAGTACGTCGACTCGCTCTGCGGGATCTTCGATCACGTTGATCACGAAGCCGACATTCACGACGTCGGCAGCCGAGAGCGGCCTTTCCGGCGCGTAGTGCGGATCCCAGCCGTTGGCTGAAAAGCCATCGGCGCTGAGCGTGGCCAGGTCGTCGCCTCGCCCGCATCCGTAGTCGAAGAAGGAAGTCTCGCGGTTGAGCACACCGAGCCGCAGCAGCATCTGAACCGGTGCCGAGAGGACTGAGCGTCCAAGGGCGGTCAGGTGCCTCCGGACAGACCGCCCTGCCAGCTGCTGCTCGCCTTCGATTTCTCCGTCGGCATTGCCCAGCGGCGCAAAACGCCCGCCAACGAGTTGAAAGCCTTTGGCGGCTATGAGCCGCAGCCAGTTCATGCGGAACCCGATGGAGAGCGGGTCGTCGAAAAGCCCCAGGGCCTCGGCTTGTGCCGTCAGTGCGCCCCAGCTGTCTCGGTCGGGATGCTCCGAAACCAGCAGTTCCTTGCGGTGCAGGATTGGAGGGTTCAGCGAGTCGATGTAGGACCGCATCACCAGTTCGCCGCTGCCATTCTTCGGCGGCGACCAGCTGAAAGCGAGGGCTGGAAACGGGTCCTCTTCGAAGTCTGGATACGAGAGCAAGCCAACCCGCTGCGAGCGGGTGTTGATCTTGACGACGTTCACCGCCTCGCGAGCGCGTTCATCGAGGCGTTCCAGAGCCTGTTCGATCGCTGGATGCAGCGACGCATCGGCGAGATCCCGGACCGAGGACCTGTGCACATAGATCTCGTCACCGACCCGCTTTCCCACTCCCATGCGTCAGTCCTCGCAGCTCAGTGCGAAAGGTCGCACCGCAGGCCGCTCATGTCCTGCCGCCTGCGGTTTGCCGGTCGCAGGTCCTCGATGCGCGCGACGGCCGCGGCGCGGATGACGGACGCCACCTCCGCCTGTGCCAACGGCTCGCGCAGCTGCACCTTCCGACGTCCGACACTGACCACCGAGCCTGTCGGCGATGTGGCCACCTTCCACTCCTCAGCCGCCGCGCCAGCCAGTGTCGCGAGCGCCGCTTCCAGCCGGCAAATCGTTGCGAAGGGGGCGCTGGTGGCCAGCGTCCGCCCATCGGGATCTCGGACCTCGAAGCCCACCGTCCCCCCTTCTCCGCTGCGGATCACCACGGCCGCCACTTTCATTCAACCGCCTCAACGACCCGTCGCGTGACTCGCTGCACGACCGGCACTGCGCGAGCCGGCTCTTGTCCTTCGTCAGCTCCGTCGATACGACCTGATGGCACAGCAGGCTCGTAGCGCGCCTGGCGCGGGCCAAGGTGACCGTCTATGGGAGCCACAGTGAGGTAACCGAAGGCGCAGGTCAGACGATGCCTGCGCCTTGGACGGTGCTGCTGCTCGCTCATGGTCGTCTCCCTCTGCATCGCCATCGTATTGCGTCGCCTGGCCTCAGCGCTGATAGAACGAGGCGATTGCCTTCATTCGACGCTTCCCCTCCGTCGTGACGTACACCGTGGTGGTGGCCAGCGACGCGTGCCCGAGGATCTGCTGTTCGATCTCGACGCGCGTACCACGCGCTATCGAATGCGAGGCATGGGTGTGCCGCAGCCAGTGCGTGCTCGCCTTGGCGAAGCGGGCCGCACCCTTGGTGTCTCCTTGCACGCTGAGCACGCCCGCACAGTCTTCGAAGAACCGCTTGAGCTGGTCGTAGAGCGTGTTCGTCGCGATGCCGGCCTTCGGGTCCACCCCCGCGGCCGGCTGCAAGCTCGGAGCGAGTTCGGAGATGTCGGTCGCCTTGCCCAGCAGAAAGGTGCCGGCGTTCGACGCGTCCTCAGGGTCCGGGTCGAGTCCTCGCGACTGCAGGTACTCGGAGAGTTCGGACACCACCTCGAGCGGAACGGGAACTTGCCGAAGCCGACCACCCTTGCCGACCACGTTCAGCAGCCATCCTTCGACATGGTCCTGGTCGTCCTCGTCCGGTGGGTACTCCACCCACTCGAGCTCGTCGACTTTCGAGGCGACCGCTTCTGAAAGCCGCAAGCCGGTCGCGTACAGCAGCGACATGGCGAACCGCAGGCGCTTTCCGGTCGAGGTGTCGGGCAGCTGGGCGGCCTGATCGAGCGCGAAGCGCCACTGCGCCATCGTGAGGCTTCGCCCGGTGTTGATGCGCGGCTTGGAAGAGCGCGGCACCGTGACGCCCGTCCAGGGGTTGCCCATCACATAGTTCTTGTCGACCCAGAAGGCGTAGAGGTTCTTGAGTACGGTCACGGCGAACCGCTGAGAAGGCGCATCCAACGGCTTCTCGAACGGTCGCCACAGCGGCGACCAGCGCTCGCGGTTGCGCGGCGCGCACCAGCGGCTGTGAGGCTGCGGGTCGGCAATGAAGTCGCGGTAAGCAACGCAGTCTTCCGTCGTCATCGACGACAGCGGTTTGCGGCGCTCGACGATGGCCCACAACAGGAAGCGCTCCGCCTCCTTGCGGTACGCGCGTTGGGTGTGCGACAGGTAGTTCAGCCAGTCGTTGGGACCTTCGATGCCGGTGTCACGGCCGCGCCGTCGGGCCTTTGCGGCATTTCGCTGCTCGATGCTCAGGCCAGTTTTGGACTGCAGCCATGCGAGCAGCGCCGCGTAGTCGTTGTTCGCGGACATCAGGCAGTGCTGCTGCGGTCGGCGGAACAGCCCGTGCGTGCCGCTCAGTTCAGCGGGGACCACCAGCTTCTCCAGCGGGCGGACGTCGGTGGCCGGCGCCACCACTTGGGCCAGCTCGTGGCGGAACAACGCCGCTCGCCGGTGCTCGACGTGCCGGCCGACAACCATCCCGATCGTCGCTTGGTTGTCTCGTAGCCACGCCAGTACGCGGTCGCCCTTGGCCTTGCCAATGCCTGCAATCGAGGCGGCCCAGCCCTGACCCAGGCCGTTCACGCGCTCCATCAGTTGCGCCAAGGTGAAGACGCCAGCGGCTTCCAACTTCGTGGCGATCGACGGGTTCAGCCAAGATGCCACCGCATCGCCGGCGCCGGGCGGTTGCGAGACAAGGCCTTCCAGCCAGCGGAGCGCCTCAAGCTGCTTCTGAACGAGCCGAGCGCGCCTGGACTGCCGTTGGCTGGCCTTGCCGTACTCATCCTCGTAGGCGGCGATCTGCTCGGCCTGCGAGAAGTCCTCCAGCCCGCGGCTCTCGGCGAACTCCTCCAGCGACGGCAGCGCCGGCTGATCCTCCGGCAGCTTGCTGACGTCGATCAGCACCAGGCGTGCCGTGCCGAAGCGATCCTCTCGGCGCGCAGCTGCCGCGAAGGCATCGCGTATCCACGCGATCGTCGACCGGACCACCCGCAAGTCCGACGAGCTGCCTTCGACCTGCAGGTACCGCTCCCACATGTTGCGCAGCGGCAGGCCCTGCACCAGCCCTCGCATGAAGGCGAAGTGAGCCGCGCTGAGCTTGCGTTCTCGACTGGGCCTGTTAGACATGCCCGTAGGCTCCCCGCAACGCAGGAGGTGCATGGTCCATGACGGCCAGCAGCAGGGTCAGGGCGGACCGCACCAGCTGCTCGTCGCGCCCTGGGGCCGCCTCCGCGGTGTGCTTGCCGCCATGGAAGAGGTTGTTGCGCACCCTTGTCGCGGCGTTCACCGCCTGCGCAACACGTCCTGCGCCCGGGAGCGGTTCGGCGACCCACGCCCCGCCGAGCAGTTGCACACGCGGCGGGTTCAGCGTCAGTGCGTCGATCGCGTGGTCCAGGTCGGATCCGGGGGCCACGGGCAGCCAGCCGGCAGCGTCATTCGCCAGCGCTCGCCAGGCTGGTGCTGCCCGGCCTCCGTCGGCACGCTCATAGAGACGGGTGTCCTTCATCGCAAACTCGCAGCGCGCGAACACCCCAAAGAAGTCGGCGACGAGGTCCTTGGGCACCGCCAGCGTGGCGTAGGGGTCGATGAGGGGCATGGCGGTCAAGGCGCCCGGTAGGACGGCGCATGGTCCAGCCACGAAGGACGGCGCTCGCCCTCGCGCCTGTCCAAGGGCCCGCGTTCGGCGTCGCGCCACGCGAAGACGTTGACGCGCTGGACGTGCTGCATGACCGCCACGCCGTCCTCGGCGCCAAGCCTCACGTCCAGCCGTACGGTGCCCACGGCCTGACGCTGCTCGCCCACCACCTCGCAATCCAAGGTCAGCGAAACGTCGCGGTACCCTGGCGCGTCGCCATAGGTGACAAGCGTTGCAGCCACGGTGTCGCCATCGCACAGCGTCCCTTTCTGCGCTGGCGGCCGAGGCTCGCCGTCGTGGCCCTCACGCAGTCGCTGCACGTCGACGACACGGTAGTCGCTGACCAGGTCCTCGAACTTTTTGGACCCCTGCGAGAAGTACTGGTGAACCTCCTGCCGTGTCAGGCGAGCGTCCATGCGGATGAGCTGCATGGCGTCCTCGAACAGCTCTGTGGGCAGCAGGCGCAGGTCGGTGAGATCGAACGGGAAGCGGCTTCCGTTGTACAGGGCCAGGAGCAGTCGGGCGCAGACGCTGCCCTTCTCCTGCTCATCACCGACCGCTTCCGCGTAGAGGCGCTGGAGTGCTTCAAAGCCGGCCTCCTCGAGCGCCGCGCGCGAGTTCTTGCTGTGGTGATCGGTCATGGACGCTTCCTCATCGAATTAGCACCAAGCGAGCTTAGGCAGGTCGCCGCTGTCGCCAAACTCACGCGCTCCAAGCCAGCGATCGGCTCCGCCATCCGCGGCGCAGACCTTCGTGCTGGCCGCGCCGCGCACGATCGGTCATCGTTGGCACGTACGCCCTGCTCCAGCTGTCGAAAACCGTTCAACGTTGAACTCGCTGGCAAGGGGAATCAACGACTTACGCGTTTTTGAATCATCCATTTTGGTCGCCATGATTCATTCAACTCTGAACTTTGCACGACAGTAAGCGCTGAAGTTTGAACTTTTCCAAGTGGTTTCACGGCTGTGAAATCCGTTTGCTCTTTGGGTCTCCGAGCATTGCAGACCCACGGATAGGATTGAATTTGTAGGTTTATATTGCCAGGCGGTCAACGCGTGGATCGCGGAGTGATTGGCCGAATGAACACTGACCTTTTGTCGCTCGAAGAACTATCGACGCAAGAGATGGCTACTCGAATGGGCATCGATGCGGACGAGCTGTCATGCCGGGAACAAGCCGGTGATCTGTTCTCCTACGTCAAGCCTCGTCGAAGCAGCGAACGGATGTACCCAGCGTATCAACTCGCGCCCGAAATCTATCCTGAACTGCTCCGGACGGCGATGGAAGTACTAGGTACCGACGGGCCGCTTCTCGAAACATTCTTTAGTTGGCGAGACCGAGACCTGGGCGGCTTGAATGTGCGGGAAGTTCTAGCTGGACGACCGTTCGAAGGGTTCGAGCCCGACGAAGAGGCGGCGTGGCTTCTTTCGCTGCCCGCCCCACGTCGAAAGGAGGCTGTAATGGGCGCGTTGGAGCGAATGCGAGCGGTCGCGCAAGACTGGGGCTAGGCGCTCTTCCGGCGTGACTCTAAAGTTGTGAGGCGCAGGCTAGATCCGACGACAACAGGGAGGAATGAGTGGCGACCACTGAAATCACGAGACTCGCGGTCCTGATTGACGCCGACAACGCCTCTGCAACCCGCGTTAAAGAGATTCTCGAGGAGGTGGCCAAGTACGGCACCGCCACTGTCAAGCGGGCCTACGGCGACTGGACCACGCAGAACCTGGCGGGGTGGAAGGAACACCTGCACCGCCATGCCATCCAACCGATCCAGCAGTTTGCCTACACCAAGGGCAAGAACTCGACGGACTCGGCATTCATCATCGATGCGATGGACTTGCTATACGCCGGCCACTTGGATGGCTTCTGCCTCATTTCGAGCGACAGCGACTTCACTCGCCTGGCGACCCGAATGAGAGAGGCGGGGAAGGTGGTCTACGGCATGGGCGAACGCAAGACACCGGAGCCCTTCATGGCTGCGTGCGACAAGTTCATCTTCTTCGAGGTGCTGGGCCGTTCGCTTGAAGATGCTGCGCGGCAGCAGGTGGAGGACTTGCCGGATCTGAAGGGTCTCCTCGTTCACGCTGTCATCGAGACCTCGCGCGACAACGGATGGGCGTCGCTTTCTGCGGTCGGCTCATTCATCAGTAAGAACATCACATCGTTCGACGCGCGAAACTACGGATTCACCAAGCTGAGCGAGCTTGTGCGTAAACAAGGCTTCCTGGAAGTCAAAGAGTCGCAAGACTCTGGAGGCGCCACTCACCTATCAGTCAGACTTAGATAACAGTCGACCGGGGTGCATGACAGGTAGGGTCAACCGTTGAACGGGACACGCCATGCTGAGCGGCGCGGACAATCATCCGTGTCCTGAGAATATGCTTCAGAGACTAGTTGATCAAATCGTTGGCTCCGTACATGGCTTGTTAGCCCTCTTTAAGGCACGCAAGCAATCTGTCTCCCACCGCGTCGACCGCGACGGTGTCCTGGTCGTGCATCACTGCTTCCTCGATCGCGTCGCTGACGGCCCTGGCGACTTCCGCATGGCTGAGCCCGGTGGCCACCTCGGCGAGCTCAGCAAGCGCCTTGGGCGACTTGAGGTAGCCCGATGCGGCAGCCGGTGCCGTGGCGACTTGAGCCACGGGATAGAGAAACGGCCGCTCTCTGGTGGAGATCTTGGTCAACGCAGCGGTATCGGGCCCTGCTGCACAAGCGTCGCTTGACGGCCCTCTAGGTCAACCGAAGGCGATGTCGCTCTAAACGTTCTAACGCGCCAAGATTAACGTTGCCGCGAAATACGCCACCAGCAGCCCCAGTCCTGTCACGAATCCACGGATCTGCTCGGTCGCTGGGTCTCGAATCATCGGTGTCCAAACGATGGAAGGCTCCTCGTCGGCCTTGACGTCCTCAAGGACTCGCGCAACTCCGTAAAGGGTCCGAATGCCTTTGAAGGCGGAGAAGACGAAGGCGCATAAAGCAAGCACGAGCACCCAAGCGGCGTCAGCAGCCGAGCTCGGCAGGATCTTGTCCTTGAATGTCACTGTTACTCCGATGATGGCGGTGGACAGAGTGATGAGCTGCTTGACCGCTTCCTGCGTAAAGGCGAACTTCTGCTTGGTGTGCTCCTGCATTGGCTACCTCACGGGGTATTCGCAGCTCTTTGATGTGAAGACCACTTCTTCGGTGATGCCCGAGTAAGGCCGTCTCACCTTGAACGCAATAGAGCGAAAGTCCTTGCGAAGATCGCCTGGTCCCAACTTTGCCAGGGGCGTTCCGTGGAATTTCAGGGCGCCGTGACGATCCTGCTCGAACTTTCCAGAGTCGGTTTTCTTGAGACGACGCTCCCAGTATGTGTAGTCAAACTCCAGCTTCGGAATTCGAAGTGTTATCTGTTCCGCATAGGGCATCCTGCAGAACTGCAATATCTGATCAGCAGCGCTCGCGCTTAGCGGAAGCACACCGAGCAATGCTGCAAGAACAAGTCGCTTCATTGATCCTCCCGCTTGGAATTGGCGGCTGAAGGGCTACTCGACAAAGTAGCGCCGCCTCTTGCTCTTGCGATCGTCTTCCTCGAGGTGCGGCGGCAGCCACTCTTCCATCTTGACCTTCAGATAGCCGCCCCCGCCATCCAGGCCCTTCTTGGCTCGCCGCATCTTCTTCACCACATACCGCGCATAGTGGTGGTCGAAGGTCCGCAGGAACTCCCCGAAGTAAATGTCAGCCACGCGGGTGTCGCCACGGATGACCAGCATGTTCTCGTCGTTGTTGCGCTGCGAAGCATTGCTGAAGTTGGCCGACCCCGTGACGACCAACGGGTTGTCGCTCAGGGGGTCCACCAGCATGTACTTGGTGTGGATGTAGTCGTTGCTGTTGAGCGGGTTGTCGCGCTCCTTTAGGAAGTTGACCAACGCCCCGTCATCCAGGAACCCGCCGGCAGCGAACACGACATCCTTGTCGGTGCCGATGTTTTCGCTCGTGCTCAGGTCATCGTCCTTCACAACGTACCGCAGCACGTCGTTGTTTTCCTGAAGCACCGCCTGGAAGAGCGGATCGATGGTGAAGGCGACGGTGAAGCAGACGATACGTTCAGCTTCGGCCATCCGGTTGGCGTACCACTCAAGCGTCGACGGCGAGTCGTTGTCGTCGCGAGGGCTGAACACAGCGACAGTCCCGGCCTTCCAAGGCGGCCCCTTAGGGAGCGTCGTCGCGTCGCGGTTAGGCTTGCGAAGCTTGGTCGAGGTCAGGTTCTCGGCTAGGCGATCCCAATATGCCAGGTAGTCGTTCGCGATGTCGGGATCATGAACGACATGCCCGACGTTCGAGTGGCCGAAGATGCCACCCGGCGAAATGTTGGTCGACCCGGTCCAGACAGCGACGGGCTCGTCGTTCTTCAGCAAGACGATGAACTTATTGTGTCGGATGCCTTCGGACACCGTACGAGGAACGACGTATTTGCGGAGCCCGGCCGTGTCGATGGTCTCGTTGTTCGTGGCCTTGTACGAGCTTTCAGCGTCGTAGACGATTTTGACGTCTGCCGACCGCTCCACCGCTGCGCGGAATGCCCGCGCCACATGCGGGTAGTGAAACTCATAGAAGGCAGCTCGCAAGCTGTACTCAGGACCAGTAGCCTGTTCGATGAACTCGATGAGCGCTTCGAAGAGGCCGCGCGACAGCCACTTCATCTCTTCCGAATGCGGGTCAAGCTTGTCGGGCTCAGCGTTGTCAAACCGGCGGGCGTAGGCTTGCGACCCGATGACGCCACGGTTGAAGAACACATCGTGGCGCACGCCGTCTCCTAAGGCGGCTCGTGGCTCGGTCTTGACCTCCACCTCGACCCCTTCGTCTTCAGCCAGGGTGAGAAGCTTCGGCTTGCCGTAAACCGGTACGACTCGGTAGGTATAGCCCTGCCCGGCATCGACGGTGTAGTCAGCCCATTGGAACGACTGGATCGGGTGCTCCGACGTAGGCATCAATGTGCCCGGCGCTGTACCAGGGTCCTTCTTTTCAAAGCGCTTGATGCCGCGCAGCCAGCCGCGCTCCTCGAGCTCGCCGTTCTCGCCGAGGCACGCGCGCTCGACTGCAAAGCCCAGCAGGTTCTGGTCTTCTGCGCGTTGAGCCATTAGGTTGAACCGGTCTGGTGCGAAATCCCATGCCAGCACCACCACGTCGGTGCCGGCGATCGCCTTGGCCACCAGGAATTCGCCTTCCACTTTTGAGCGCATGTTGACCTCCCTAGAATTTGCCCGTGAACCCTGGAAGCGACGCAGCCTCCTTCCTATAGGAAACGCCGTCGACTCTTAGGCCTTCTGCGTTGAGAAGCGTGATCAACCCGCCTTTGTTGGACAGCGTCATTGCAGCGACTACTCGCATCCGGGTTGTGATGCCCGCTGCGAGCCTGCCCTCGAGGGCCGAGGAGATTGGCCCGCACCGAGCTGGCGATCAATGGCGCGGCCCTTCAGGACGCCATATTGCTTGAGTGGCATGACTTTCCCCCTGAACGCTGCGATTCACGCCCGCAGGACCTCTCGTGGGCCTGCATGGCGTGCGAAGCCAACGGCACAAGTGTGAGGATGTAGAGACTACAAGCGAACCGCCATCGCACTATCCCTAGTTTGTATGACGCGAAATCGTCACGGATCTGAACTACATCCCCGCCGGCTTTTTCTTAGTGGGTCGACAGCCAACTGCACCACTCGCGGGCGGTGCTGCGCGCGCTCATGGTTCCAGCGCAGACCCGACTTAGGCGACATGAAGTTGTCAATGTCAGCTTACGGTCGCCACCGACATTCGAAGTCAATATTCGATCGACAGCACGCAGCCTGAAGCCGACGTTGGAGCTCGTCTCCATAGAGACGAGCTTGTTGACCGGATCTCAGAATACGGCGCGATGCCTCACCTATCCATGCGACGCATCACAGCCTGGCGCTGCTGCAGAAGGCTGCGCACGGCGTCGACCGCGACGGCGTCCTGGTCGTGCATCACGGCTTCCTTGATCGCGTCGCCGACGGCCCTGGCGACTTCCGCATGGCTGAGCCCTGTGGCCACCTCGGCGAGCTCAGCCAGCGCCTTGGGCGACTTGAGGTAGTTGGCCAGGCGCATGCGCAGCAAGGCCTTGACCTCGTCCGCCGACGGCACGTGGTACTGCACCACATCGTCGAAGCGCCGGAAGAGCGCCTCGTCCAGGATGTCGGGGTGGTTGGTGGCGGCCACGATCACGCTGCTGGACTCGTCCTGCTCGATCATCAGCAGGAAGCTGTTCAGGATACGGCGGGTCTCGCCCACGTCGTTGGCCATGCCACGTTGGCTGCCGATGGCATCGAACTCGTCGAACAGGTACACACCGCGCGTCGACGCGACGGCATCAAACACCTGGCGCAGCTTGGCCGCGGTCTCGCCCATGAACTTGGTGATGAACGAGTCCAGGCGCACCACGAACAACGGGATGCCCAGCTCGCCGGCGAGCGCCGCCGCTGTCATCGTCTTGCCGGTGCCGGAAGGACCGACCAGCAGCAGCTTTCGGCGGGGGTGCAGGCCGTGGCTGCGCAGCTTGCTCAAGTGCCGCTGTTCCTTCAGGACCTGCTGCAGGCTCTCGAGCACCGGCGGCGCCAGCACCATGTCCGACAGCCGCCGCGAAGGGTATGAGACGCTTAGAAGGGAGGCGAGCTCGCCCTTGGGCCGGGTGATGGGGATCGCGGCGCCTTCGAGCGGCGCACCGTGCCGGCGGGACTTGGCGGCATCGATCAGCTCGCGCAGCTCTTCGGCGAGCTTGCCGTGGCCCTGCTTGGCCTCGTGCGCAGCCATCTGCATGGCGACAGAATAGAAATGGCGATCGTCGCCCTCTGCGTGGGAGCGCAGAAGTGCCTTGAGTTGATCGCCGTTCGCCATGATGCCCGCCATTGTCATCGCACTGTTGCGGCGGATGTCAGCACTTCAATCGAGATTTGCGCGGCAGTTCGCTTAAGTGGTACCTGGGTACCGTCGGTACGACTTATCGACTGCAGTTGATCCCCCCGGCGCCGCACTCCGTATTGCAAGCGGAAGGAATCGCTCCTTCAACACCGCTGGTCTTTGACGTTGATTTCAATCCAGCGGCCTAGCTCCGTGAGCATCTTCGGCCCGACGCCTGGAGCTTCGCTGCTCAGAACCCCTTCAGTTAGTGCTCGAGCGACCTCCGCCGCGTTCTTGTAGCCCTGCGTAAGCAAGGTACGAGCGGTGCGGTGAGACAGCCCCGTGAGCCATCTCGTGTCTTGAGCTTCAAGCCGCTTGTCGTTCGCCCTGTTGAGAAGCGTCTGAGCCACGTAGGGCGAGCATCCGAGTGTCCGCGCGACTTCCCATACTTTCAGGCCTGACGCCCGAAGCGCTTCGGCTCGCTTTTGTCGCTCGAGGATTTCCGCCGAGTTCGATGGCAGGTGAGGAATCTGATGTTCCATTTGTAAGGAGTCTGGCCTGAATCGCGGGCGATGCTAGTCGACCGCAAATCCCCTCCGCAACCGCACCCCCTTAGGAGTGGATCGATGTAAGCGCCTGTTGCAACCGCTTGTCCCAAGGGCAACTACCTCCAAAATCGCCCCGCTAGCAAGGGACGTACAAAAACATGATGGACCGACTCAGCGACGCCATGAGCGGCGCCGCAGGACGCATGCTCAGTGGGCTCGACAGCGCACTGAGCTCACTGCTCGCAAGCTGGACCAGCGCACAACGCCTCTACAACCTCGAAGGTGCAGGCCCGGTCAGTGACCTGATGGTCGAGCGCTTCAGCGTGGTCGACACCATCAGCGAGCCCTTCCATCTGCAGCTGCACACCCTGTGCGTGCACAACCGCACCCCGCTGCAAGCGCTGCTCGGACAGCGCATCACCCTGCTGAGCACCCTGGCCGATGGCAGCCGCCACCGCCGCAGCGGCCTCGTCTTCGAGGCCCGTGATGCCGGCGCCGACGGCGGCCTCGTGCGCCACCAGTTGCTCATCCAGCCGTGGCTCGCCCTGCTCGGCCACACACGCAACAGCCGCGTCTGGCAAGACAAGACCATCATCCAGATCCTCGACGACGTGCTGGGCGCCGACGCCTACAAGGCCCACGCCGCCTGGCGGTGGGGCGAGACCGATGCCGAGGGCAACACCGAAGACCTCGCCGCATTCATCGCACAGGGCCCCAACGCCGGCGTGCGCTCCTACTGCGTCCAATACCGCGAGAGCGACCTCGCCTTCCTGCAGCGCTTGCTGGCCGAAGAAGGCCTCGGCTGGCGCGTGGAAGAAGCCGACGACGCACCAAGCGGCCACCGCATCGTCTTCTTCGCCGACAGCGCCCGCTGGCCCGAGAACACCACCTCCCGCAGCGCGCTCGGTGGTGCCGGCATCCGCTTCCATCGCGGCTCGGCCGCCGAAGAGCAAGACGCCATCCAGAGCTTCGGCGGCTGGCGCCAGCTCACGCCGGCCGCGAGTGCTGTGCTGCAGTGGGACTACCAGGCCAAGCGCGCGATCGCCGCCGAGTCCCCCACCGCCTACGACTACACCAGCGAGTCGATGCGCGACATGGCGCCGTGGCTGCAGCAGTACGAGCCCATCGGCGCCACCGCCGACACCGGCACCTGTAGCAGCGCCCAGCTGCAGCACCGCGCCACCTGCCGCCAGCAGGCCCACGAAGCACGCCACAAGACCTGGCTCGGCCGCAGCACCGTGCGCAGCCTGCGCGCCGGCGAGCACTTCGGCCTCACGCAGAGCACGCTGGATGCGCTCTCGGAGCTGCAAAGCACCGCCGATCGCGAGTTCTGTGTGCACAGCGTGCATGCCCTGGGCGTCAACAACCTGCCCAAGGAACTGAGCGACCGGCTGATGCAGCAGCCGGCATCCGATCCTTTTGCCGAACTCGATGGCGAGCCCTCCAACTCGGCAACGCATGCATTGCTCGAGACCCTGGAGCACGACCCCGCCCTGAGTCTCACGGCCGCCGAGCTTGGCTACGCCAACCGCTTCGAAGCCCTGCGCCGCCTCATCCCGTGGCGCCCCCTGCCGCCCACCACGCGCACCGCGCTCGGCGCCCAGACCGCCATCGTGGTCGGGCCCGGCGGCATCACCAGCCCGAACGGCGCCGACGAGCTCTACACCGATGCGCTCGGCCGCATCCGGGTGCAGTTCCACTGGCAGTCTGCCCCGGGCGCGGACGCGAGGCCTGACAACCGCAGCAGCTGCTGGGTGCGCGTGGCGCAGCGCTGGGCCGGCGCCGGCATGGGGTGGCAGCACATCCCGCGCATCGGCCAGGAGGTGCTGCTCGACTTCATCGAGGGCGACATCGAGCGGCCCGTCGTGCTCGGCAGCCTGTACAACGGCCGCGGCGAAGCCGACTTGCCGCCAACACCGGGCGGGGCGGCCGCGGAAGCTGACACCAGCGCCTACAAGGCCAGCCACAACCACGGCCCGAGCGCCCAGGGCAACCTCGTCGGCGGTGGCTCGGGCGGCCACAGCCCGGCGTGGCACGGCGGCGCCCCTGGCCCGGCCGGCCAAGACGCCGCCGCGCAGAACAACACCGCTGCGCTCAGCGGCTTCAAGAGCAAGGAGTTCGGCGGAGAGGGCTTCAACCAGCTGGTCTTCGACGACACGCCCGGCGAGCTGCGCGTGCAACTCGCCACCACGCAGCACGCCACCCAGCTCAACCTCGGTCACCTGATCCACCAGGCCGACAACCACCGCGGCCACTACCGCGGCCGAGGCTTCGAACTGAGGACCGACGCGTATGGCGCCGTGCGCGCCACCAACGGCTTGCTCATCACGACTTTCGGCACCCGCGAGGCCGACCCCGCCGGCGACAACGCTGCCGGCATGGCGCTCCTGAAGCAGGCCGCAACACTCGCCGACAGCTTCAGCAATGCCGCCAAGACCCATCAGACAACGGCTCTTGCGAGCGCCATCGGCACGCTGAAGGCCGGCCAGAGCAACCTCTCCGACAAGCTCGCGCCGATGAAGGCGCTGCATCAGTCCGCGAGCGGCATGGTGAGCCACGCATCGCTCGATGCCGCCATCGCCGACGCCGGCAAGAAGAGCACGCAGGCGAGCAACGGCAAGGTGCCGCACACCACCGACCCCATCGTCGCCATCACCGCCAAGGCGGGCCTGGCGACGGTGGCCGGTCAAGACATCCAGCTCGCCAGCGGCGAAGCCATCAGCTGGCAGGCCGGGCAGGACCTGCAGCTCGCGAGCGGGCAACAGCTCCGGCTGCACACCGGCCAGAGCATCGGGATCCTCGCCGGCGCAGTCCAGGCAGGCCAGGGTGCCAAGGGCACCGGCCTGACCATGATCGCCCGGAAGGGGCCCGTAGAGATGCAAGCCCAAGCCGATCAAGCCGAGGTCGCCGCCAAGAACCTCGTCAACATCCAGACTGCCAGCGCACACATCGATTGGGCGGCGGCTAAAAAGATCACGCTGACGACCTCGGGCGGCGCTCAAATCGTGATCGAAGGGGCCGGCATCACGGTGCAGTGTCCGGGGAAGATCAGCGTCAAGGCGGCCAGCAAGAGCTTCATTGGCGGAGCCAATGAAGAGTATGTCCGACCGGTCCTCCCGAAAGCAGACATCTCCTGGGTCAACCTGGAAGGTCGCTACGAGGACGCTTGGAATACCGCTTGGCCGCTCGAGGACCTCAAGGTCGACATCAACGGCAGCACCGTCGCGAAGTCCGTCACCGTCGACATGACCCAGGAGATTGCCTGATGGCAGAGCCTCAGTACGGGCGCCACGTGCTGGCGCCGAACGACGGTTCAGTGCTGGTCACGGCGCAACCGACCGTCACCGAGAAAGAGATTCATGACGACCGCCAGCTGATACAGCAGCGTTTGGATGCGGCGTACCTGAACCTCACGGACCGGATGGCGCCGTTCCAGAAGGAGTGGGACGCCGGGCCACTCACGGCGTTAATTTCAAGCGTTCGTGCCGGAGCTGCGGCCGGTGCGTCCGAGTGGGGCGACGACTTCACCGAGATGTTCAGTAAGGAGATGTGGACCAACCTCGGGGTGAAGATCAAGGACCTGGCCGGCAGCGCTCTTGATGCGGCCGGAAACTACAGCAAGGGCGTCTACAACGACATCGCAGCCAGCACCGAAGCGGCCGCGACGCGCGCCGGCAAGGTGCTGGAGAACCCCGACAAGACGATCTACAACTGGGGCTGGTGGCAGCGCAACTTCGAGGAAGCGATTGACGATGCTGAGAAGGCTGTAGGGCAGCAGGTCGACGACTACGTCCATTCGGCGCAAGCTACAGCGAATGCACTGTCGGAGGCAGCGAAGAAGGCTCAGAAAGCCTACAAGCATCGCGAGGCCATTCTTGGCCTGCCTGAGCTGCTGGTGAAGGGCGACCCCAAGCCGGTCCAGGCCTTCGTCGACAACGTTCTGATGGACATCGATCCGCAGCTCGCCAAAGAGATCAAGAGCGATCCGAACTTCTACATGGTCCTGGAGCTTATCTCGGACCACGACAGCATCCTTGGATACCTCGCATATGTCGGGCTGATGATCGAGTCAGTCCCCCCGAATTTCCTGGGCTATGCGGCTGCGAAAGGCGGGGTCTACCTGTTGATTGAGTTGCTTTTGCTGCTCGTCACGGCGATCCTTTCTGCCGGCGCAGCCGCGGCTGCTCGTGTGGCTTCTCTGATTGCGCGCCTGGCCGCCAGTAGCGCGAAGCTTGCGAAGGCGGCGAAGAAGATCGAACGCGCCAAGGAAGCGCTTGATGCACTGATTCGTGTGATCGAGGACTTCTGCCAGGCTGCGACCGACTTGCGCATGCTTGGCGACAAGCTGAGGCAAGCAAGGCAGCGAGGACTTGTTCTGCGCGGGAACACCAGGTCAACGGTGGTAGCGCGTAAGCAAGCGATCAAGCGCGATCGCAAATGCCAAGTGTGCGGCAGCACGCAACACACGACTCCGCGGCATCGGCTAGGCACAGTGGTCTACGAGTAAGGCGATGGATATTCCAGTGGGCAATGTCCTGAAGGACGACAAGTACCTGGGCGCGATCACCCGGGCGATCAAGAACTATCCAGATCATCCTCGCCATCACGGCGTCAAGATGCAGGCCCATCACATCATCTCGGCAAAGGGCGTGTCCTTGTCGGGACGAGGCAAGAACCTCGTGCAGATTGGCTATGACATCAACGATCTGCCGAATCTCGTCTTCATACCCTGCACGCTTCAGGGAGCGTGTCACCTAGGCATTCAGGTCCACCGGGGGAACCACACCGCGCCGGTAGACCAAAACAAGCCCGACCGAGACGCTGACAAGTCGATCACGTATCACGACATGGTTCGCACGCAAATCCTTGACTTGGCGCTGCCGCTGGCGAAGGCCTGTACGTCCACGTCCGCCGCGAATGCAGTCACTGAGATCAACAAGGTCGGAAAGCGCATCCTGCGTTGGATTCAAGACAGCCCTGGCAAGGCGCCATTGACAGCCGCTGCCAAGTCCTTTCAGCCGGGTAATCCCATTGGTTGCGGCGGTGTTGATGCAATAGGAAGCCTGAAAGGCTCGGTGAAGCCTTGCCCTAAGGAACGCAACCACTTTCGCCGGCAGGGAAGAGGTCAAACGTCTGAGAACATCACGTATCAGAGCGACAAACCCTACCGATTGGTTCCAGGAAGATAAGCATGACGGACTACAACAACGAATACTTCTTCTTGCGCCGGCCCGCGGACGAAGGGCTTCCTTATCCCCAACCCGATGAGGACACTGCTGAACTGAACTACATGTTCGAGGTGTTGCCGCTCGGCTCACGGCCACTGAAGTTCTTCAATGGCATGGCGGACATGCAGAAAGAGCAGGGCATTCGTCCCTATAAGGGCGCCCCCGAGGTCATGTTCGTTGGAAGCGATTTGCTCGTGTCAGATCGCGTGCGAGAAAAGCTGCTTCCACTCGAGGTGCCAAGGTTGGCTCTGCAACCGGCCATCTACGTGGACGACGACGGGAAGTGGCATGAGACCTTCTGGTACTTGACCTTCATTGATCGGTTCGACTGTTGGGATCGGGATCAATCAGATTACGACCGGGACGATCCAATCGACATTGGCGGAACCCAACTGTTTGACGTCTACTCGTTCAAGTTGAACGAGAAGTTGCTCGACAAAACGCCTCTGCAAGAACGCTTGCTGTTCAAGATGGGCGGCGTCAACCCAGCCCCGGTGACGGTTCACAAATCGCTTGCAGGAGTGTTCCGGTCCGCAGGGCAGGGGGCTTGCGAATTGCAAGCGGTCGCAGATTTCGAGGGGTGACGCCCGGACGCGCGCAGCTCTGCCTATATGTGCCCCCGAGCGGTGTTCCAACTCTTGTGTAGCTTCCGAACGGGCGTGACAACCATTGCATGCTTCGGACCGAGAACGGATCGGGCAAGCGGTTCTCTTCGAGACTGAGCTCCAAGATCTCGGTACTTTGTCAGAAGATCGCGTAGCGAACTCCGGCGTTGTCCGATCACACCTTCGCAGTGCAACTGGATCCTTCGCGGCAGCCCGCGCAACGAAGCAAACAGCCAACAATCCCGCGGGGGTGTGCCCTCCTGTGGTTGTTTCGCCGAGTCGCTTATCCGCTGGGAAGCTCTTTGATGTCCGCGATGAGTTGCAATTGCTGCAAATACTCGCGCTGAAACTTCGCGAGCCATCGCACGATGCGGACATTGTCGAGCAAGCTCTTGATATAGGTCTTGATGATCACGAGCTGAAGGTTTGCCGGCCCGTAGCTTTCCTCGAGCAGTTTCGTATCCGATTGCACGGCCGCAAGTTCACGCTGAAGACGCTGTAGTGTTTCGGACGGGCCGCCCTTGTGGACTTTGACCCGAGCCTCATCTGCGAGCTGATCTGGCGGTGTGGCCTGAAGCATCGCCAGCGACAATTTCACCGAGTAGTTGTTGAGGCCGATCATCGATTGAACGGCATCGATTTGGCGAAATGGCTTCATTTGGCGAAGCGAGTTGAACAGGCCATGGGTTGCCGGCTTGTCTGCAAGGAGGCGAACGGCCTCGTCGCAGATCCCATCAAGAAGCTTGAACCGCGCCTTGATGGAGTATTCGGAGACTCCCAGTGCGGCTGCGAGTCTTTGTACCGACACTCCACGCTCCGCAGCGCGAACGATCATTCGGTGCTCTTGAACGACCGACAGGCGATTGACGCGCTTGTTGTACGTGAACGACTCGTCGTCCGTGGAGATGAGGCAGAGCGCTCGCGCGACCGACAGCTCCCTTAAGGCTTCCGCCCGGACATGGCCGTCCAGGATCATGTAGTCCCCTTGGTGGGCGGGATGAGGGATGACGACGAGTGGCTCGACGAGTCCGATAGCTTGAACCGACGCTTTGATTTGCTGGAACTTGACGCTTTGCTTGATGGCCAGTGGCAAGACCTTGGAGCCATGGAGGCTCGGAAGCTCGATCTCGAAGCAGTCTCGCTCGAAGGCCAGACGGATCGGCTTGGGCGGTTTTTCCATCAGACCAACCCTGCTTTCCGCGCACTTTCCACCAGCGGTTGAGGAATGCTTTCCATCTGCTCTGCGGCCAAGAGCGTTCGGAAGTCCGGGTTGGCGAATAGATCCTTGAACATCTCTTGCGCTAGCAGCAGCATCGTTTGCGTCTGCTCGGAGCGCTTCTGGATCCTCCGGTGCTCCTCGGCGTTTCGCTGATAGAGCTTCGCAAGGTCTTCGGGTGTCATTTGACGGGACGGATTGACCTTTCCAACCACCATCGTGCTGCTGCGATGTTTACCGCTCGTTCTCCGTTGCTCGAGGATTCGACGAGCAACGCTGATCTTCTTGCCCTTCAATTCGCCACTGTTGTAGGCATCGAGCAGGAGCCGCTGGGCGTCAGCGTCGCTCGCCCGCGAAATGCTGACCGCCAGGTGAAGCGGAATGTGCCCCGCTTCCGCGGCAGCCAGGAGACGCTTCTCACCCTTTTCCAGGAGATTGGCCACGTTGTTGACCCAAGAGGCGGTGCATCCGATCTTCTTGCCGATCTCGGCATCGCTATAACCACGTGCCTTCAGTGCTGCGACGTGCTCCATGGTCTCGCTGGTCCGCGGCATTCGCCTGGCGATGTTCTCCACCAAGCTCATGACGTGCCCAGTCTCCTCATCGGTGTCGAGGACGATCGCTGGAACCGTGGCCTGTCCAAGAGCCTTGCACGATTCCAGTCGCCCCTGGCCGCAGACCAGCGCGAACGTGCGCTCTGAGGAGGGCGCATTGCGCCGGACGGTGATAGGGCGCTTGAGCCCGACGTTTGCGATGTTTTCGGTGATCTCCTGATGGATGCGACCCACACGCGTCCGCGGATTGGGCACCTCGATCGAATCGATCGAAATCATCTCGATGCGAACCGGTTGGTCACTCATGCTGCCTCCAGCAGGGAACGGCCACTCAGCGCGTAAAACTCCTGGAGAGAATCCACGCGATATGCGTCGAGGGTGAATCCGTTGTTCTCCCGGATCGGGAGCGAGTCGATGCAAAAGTCGATCGAAGGGAAGACGTAGTAGTCGAACGGATGTTTGTTGGCATGGTCCATGCGGACCACGACCGTGACGTCGGGCTGCAGACTTGCGTCGAGTCGAATGCGCCAGCGATATGTTCCAGCGGGAGTAGGTTTGCACCGTGCGATGACGAGAGAAGTGGTGAACTCGCCGTTCACGGTCACCAGGTCGGTCGCTGCATCCCTGGCGGTTGTTCCTCCCCATGCGTCAATGCCAGCGGATATCTCTGCCAGGACCTCCGGGTGGCGCCGACGCAAGGCTCTATTGATCTCGAGATACGCATAGTCGCGCTTCGGTGTGAAGCCGATGAGGCTGTATGCGCGAAGCAGGCTTCCAAATCGGCTCCGGTATGCCGAACTTGAAGGAACGCCGTCCTCTTCATCAATGAGCAAACCTGATACGACGCCATGCTGCTCCAGAAGATGCTTGAGCAACGCAAGCATGTGATCGGAGTCGATATGTGCCGATCGAGCAACAATCACCGATTGCACCTGGGCGAACCTGTCCGGAGGCACGATGGCTTCGAAGGCGCCATCGCGCCGAATCCACTCCGAAGGTTCGTTTTGTTTGTGCGCGATCTTCAGCTTGAACGACGTCCGGTTGTAGACGTTGTTGCCGATGTACTTTTCGTTGGTGAGCACCTGGTGCACCGTGCCTCGCGTCCACGGTCGACCCAGGTCAGTGAAGATCTGCTGACGATTCAGGTTCGAGGCAATCACCCGTTCCGGCATTCCGTCTTCCAGGAAATGCTTGTAGATGCGGCGGACCGTTTCGACTTCATCCGCTGGCCCCGGCACCAACACCACCCGGTCGGTCTGGATGCTTTTCTTTTCCCCTCGGGTCAGCTGTCCCTTGACGACGTTGTTCTCATCGACGAGTTGCCGCCGGAGCCCCAGACCGGGTGCACCTCCTTGGCGGAATCCTCGCTGCACGAGGTTGCGATGACCGGCGAACACCTTCACCGATAACTCACGGCTGTACTCCGCGGCCATGCTGCGTTTGATGCCCACGAGAACAGTGGACGAGAGCGAGCCATCGTTGGTGAACGGCTCAGCGCAATAGATCACTTTGATCCCGCGCCGTTTGCACGTCTGCTCATAGACGGCCGCCTCGTCCGGGTCTGGGAAGCGCCCCCAGCGACTGACGTCGTAGACGAGGACTGCACGGAAAGGGACGGCGGGTTGCTGCACGTCTCGCAAGAGGCTTTGCAGTCCGGTTCTTCCTCTGATGTTCAGCCCACTCTTCCCGGAATCCTCGTAGGTGCGAACGATGTGCATGCCATGCCGCTCGGCGTACTCGGTGATGGCCAGGGTCTGGTTCTCGGTCGAATATCGCTGGTGCTCGGTGGACATTCGCACGTACTGCGCAACGGGAACTAATTCCTGGGCTGTCGAGGCGCTCTCGCTGTTGCCGTGCTCTTTCGCCATGGCCGCATCCGGATAAGACAAAACGATGAATGCATCGTCAGCTCCGTACATGACGATTTGATGATCAGCGAAGCGAACAAGGGCGTTGATGGCGCTGCATCCTCCATCGCCATTTCGCACTCATGGATTCACGTTCTCACGTGTCAAGAAGACGCTTGTATCGCCTCGGCAGTTACGAAGCGCTCGATCAGCCTTTCGGGGGCCAGGAAGCGTGGGTTGTTGGGAATCACACCTCGTCGCTCCAGCTCGGCGAGCTTGCGTAATGGCCTGGAAGGCCCGTCGGCTGAAACGTACACGAAGCCGGTATAGAGCGCTGCGAGGACAGCCCGACCGTTGCTCGCAAGCTCGCGCTCCCACGCCGCTAGAACCACGCCTGGGAACGAGTCGACGGGTGTGGTTTTGATTGCAGCGAGAGATGTGCCGCACGTCAGGCACTTGGACAGGTAAGCAACGCCTTCACCCTTCGGACCCGCATGAATCATGCTCCGAGGCAGCGAGACGCGCATTCCACAGCTTTCACATGAGTCGCACATCACGCAGCGGTGCAGCGGGCACACTCGCCAACAGGCGAAGCGCCAATGCACCGGGAAGTAGGGCTCCGATCGGGCTTTCAGGCAGTGCGGACAAAAGCGATAGCTTGGCCTCTGGCCCTCATAGAGAAGAAACCGTCGGGGTTCCAAGCCAGCCCTGAGGAAGTTGTGGAAGACGCGGCAGGCTACTTTGAGATCACGCAGATCGATCCCGAGCGCCATTGCGGCTTCCTGAGTTTCTTGGGACAGGAACGCAAAGTCCGCATCTCGCGCCTTCATCCGCAGCATTGCCAAGAGCTCACCGACCGTCGCTCCTTGGGACAGAGCGATTCGAGAGAACCACGAGTTTGGCGCCTCGAAGATATTCGCGGACGGCACGAAGACAAGGCGTGAAGCAGTGGTCATGCGGTCTCCAAATCGCTGAAGAGATCCGGCTGCACGTCCAAGTCACGGTGCCTCCTAAGTGGCGCCCGATGCCCCTTCAGCCGCCTGAGTACCCAGGCCGCCCTTGCGCGATCGACCTCGGTGTGGCCAAGAGCCGCCATGCGAAGGATGTCTTCCACCCCCACGACAGGGAGAGCCGACGATTGAGAGTTGGTCTGCGTGAAAGCAGTCAACTGCCGCATTCCTTGGTGGACGATTTCAGCAATCGCAGCTGTCGGCAGCCAGGGCTGTACGGCGTGCTGCCTAGTCGATGAGAGGACGCGTGTGCCGCCCGCGAATGCAAGCAAGATCCGACTGGCGCCGTCGACGCTCATGCCGCTCAAAAAGTTGGCGAGCGGCCGCGGCAAGTGGGGGCTTGGGTGCTCAGCAGGGTTCAGGGCATGTGATATCCAGCGGCACCAGTCCAAGACCTCCTGGGACGCAGCAGGCGGTCTCGAACCCACAGTGACAAGGTAGTGCCTGCAATTGCAGACATCCCAGGACGGCCGATTGACCTGGAGGCTCTGCCCACAGTGGCCGCAATGGTCCTGAAGCAGGATGCCGTGGTCAGGGCACGCGCAGTAGAGCGTGAGGTCCCACACATACTGGCTAAGCCCTTCGCTGCGGAGGCACTCATGACACATCTGCTGGCGACTTCGTCGGAGCGACCAATCGGCGTTCCACGCCTGCCCGAACAGGCGCAGTTCTCGGTATCCGTCGCGCCACACGATGTCTGGCATCCGCCATTCGAACCAGGACGGCGAAGCTTGTGTCAGCCCTGCCAGAAGCGGGATCTCCGATCTGCCCAGGGTGCGGCGAGCGGGCAGTCCCAGCGCGGCATGAATGCCGGACGTCCTCATGCCATTCGATCGGGCGGCTCTCAGGATGAATCCCGAAGCTGACTCGAACTCTCGAGGCGACACGACGACGGGGAGGGGTTGTAGGTCCACTGGCGCCATGCTCAGGGTGCCACTCGTGCCGTCGCGAACGGGTTGGTGGCCATCGTCGCTGTGCCGTTGACGAGTCTGAAGGCCTGCTCCAGGATTTCACGGTCGAGTGCCTTGGCATCCTTGTCGATTGCGACCAGGACAGCTTCTATGGCCAGGGCTTTGAACCGCCGGGCGTTTCCCCCGGTCGCTGCGTGAAGCAGGGCTGGAACCCCCTCGCTACAGAAGAACGACAGGTCGAACGCCTTGCATTGATCCTTGAAGGCTTTGAGGAAACCGTGCCAGATGCCGTCCAGGTCAAAGTCCCTGAAACGCTCGCGCGTCACGACACGAGCGGCGAGCGCGGGGTCGATCCGATCCAGGGCCTCCAGTTGCGAGTTGCCGCTCAGCCCAAGCGCGACGTGGGCCTCGTCCATCAACTCGCAGAAGAATTCAGTGATCTCGTTGCCTGTCTTGGCCGCATGCGCTTTGCGAACGCCAGGGCCGCACATGTGACCCGCCTCATCGACCAGGATCAACCTCGTTCCCTTGGCGTTCAGTGATTCGATGAGGATGGAGCGCTTCGCACTCACAGTCTGATCGCTGACTTTGGGGAAGGGATACCTGAGCTTCGTGAGCGCCGTGCTGACCAAGCGCCCAAGTACCGGCCGCTCCTGCAGACGCAGCGTGATGGCGCCCAGACCCTGCTCAAACAGCGTGGAAGGTGGCAAGGACGCGAGGAAGTACTTGTTGAGGGTCGTCTTGCCGGAGCCCGTCGGCCCGATCACCATGACCCCCTGTGGAACGGACAACTCGCGTCCAAGCTGGAACGCACGGTCTAGTGCCGTGAGCCCATTGCTGAAGGCCGTGTGTGCCACGAAGGTGTTGTCCACTTCCTTAGCGACCAACAGCGCGTGCGCGGAGTACATCGACATGCGACGCTGGTTGGTCTTCCTCTGATCCTCGTCAAAGTCGTCGGGGTCCATGGCGGTGAATTGATAGTGCATGACTGTTCGTGGGTCGTTACATCGCGAAGCCTTCGAAGGCGGGGATATCTCGAGGCGACGGCGCCATCTCCTCCGGCGTGACGATGCGTTTCGAGTCCTGCGCCGGCGGGGAAGCCTCGTCGTCATCGAAGCGCAGCGCGTGGCTCGAAGTGAAGCCCGACAAAGCGCGGAGGTGCGCGCTCTTGAGACGGCGGCCATGGATGGTCCGGCTGTTCCACATCTCCATCAGTTCCACCTTGCCGCGCATGAGGGTCTCATCAGCCCCCTTGCGCGACAACTCCGCCTTCTTGAACGAGCGGATCGCGCGATGCTGAACGATTGAGAGGCCGCGGGTGTACTCCGGTTGGCAGCTGGGAACCATGAGCCAACCCTTGCTGGTCGGGTCTTGCACCCAGATGTATTCGAGGTTCTCCGGGTTCGGCTTGGTGGTCGTCTTGAAGGTGTGCCCGGTCTTGCGTCGCAGGGCCTGCAGTTCGTCGCTGTTGAAGCGGAGATACTCGGTGACGATGCCTTCGTTGCCAACGGTTCGAACGTCTGAAGGCGCCACGATGATCTCGAGCTCCTTCGTGCCCATGGGGAGGGTTGCGGGCGGCAGCAGCTCCAGGCTCTCCGCGAACAGATCGTAGGGTCGGGAAAGCCGCCGCTGGTTGATCTCGAAGGGATGGACGTCCAAGAACGCGATCAGCAGGCCGCGCACGAGGTCCCCAAAGGTGACTGCTGCCGTTTCGGCTGGATCCAGGGGGAGCTCATTGGTGAGCCCTTTGCGAACTCGACCTGCCGCGGGCAAATACCCGAGGATCTTGCCCAGGGCACGTTCGACAAAGGGCTTGAGCCAAGGCTGGCGAACGGCGCAGTACTGCAGATCGATGGACAGCTGGAGCGCCATCTGCCGAAACTGCGGCGAATGGAACTCCAGGCCGTTGTCGAGCACCAGTTCCTCGGGAAGGCCCATGCCGAGCCACTCGTGCTCAAGGCCCTTGATGACGCTGCGCAAATCCTCCTTCGGTGCGATGGCCACACGCAGGCCGCAGAAGGTTGCGGCAAGACCAGTTCCCCAGAAGCTGATGAAGAAGCCGACGACGTAGCCGCTGTATGCATCGACGACCACTGTGAGGGTAGGGCGCCCGAGGGGCATGCCGGTTTTGTCGCAGATCACGACGATGTCCAGCACCGTGTGATCGACTTCATAGCGTTGGAGCGCGCGCGTGCAGCCAGCCCCCGACTTCGAGTAGCGCCAGCGGTTGTTGGCATAGGCCGCTCCGTAGCGCTTCACGTCGAGGACGTAGGGATCAATCTCGCCCTTCAGGCGCTGCAACAGCGAATAGGTGGGCGTGCCATCTGCGGGGTCTAGCCTTCCCTGTTTGACCGCGGCGGGGATGCCCTTCTCGATGAAGACCTGGGTGTCTCGCAAAGATGGGCGTTTGCGAGTGCAGTAGAAGGTTCGCAAGCCTTCCCTGCAGAACGCGAGTAGCTTGAGCGATGTGCGTTTCGATTGTTTCCGATTGGCGTACCCACTGAGCTGCGATGCTGGCGTTCCTCCGCCAAGGTCGAACTTGCGCATCCATGCCATGAGGGTGGATTCGCTTGGAGGAGACACATCGCCTCGCTTCTTTGCGACTTCTTTTATCACTTCCTCCATGGCGGTTCTCATGCCACGCGTGAGTCCCTTGCGCCGAGCGGCCTTGATGTACTCCAGCCTTCGCTCAATCTCCTTCCTCCATTTCTCGGGAGATGAGGTCCATGTGAACAACAGATTTGATGGGGCGTCTGGCGGCTTGGCAGCATCGGGCGTGTCGCCCAAGACGACAGACAAATCTCCCTTGTCTAGTTCGCGCCAAAGCGCCGCTCTTGTGGTGCTCCAAGGCCGGCCCGAAACGCGATCCTGGAATACGAGCGTGCCGTCCTCAAGCTCACGTTCCAGCTGATAGGTCCGATTCCCACGGCGCACAACCAAACCAACGGTCAAACTGAAGACGGTCATCTTGTTCTTTCTCCGGGAAATTGAGGGTCGTCGTGTCTTTGAGCAGCAGGTCGCGGCCCACTGTCAGGACCCGGCGGCCGAGTAGGTGGTACATGGTTTGGAGGGACACGCCCGCAGCGCTCAGTTGCGCGCCCGTCTGGCCACCCTGGTTCTCGCGAACAAGTTGGAGCGCGCGCTCAATCTGATCGGCCGGAGCCGGCGCGCGGGCATAGCGGCGCCAAATCTCGGCACGCTCTTCGCGCTCCGTGTTCAGCTCTTTCTCGGTCACCACGTAGTACCAACCGCCCTTGTCTCGCATCTGCGCGGCGGATCGATCGAACTTCTCTTGGTGCTCGGGGATGTATGGGGTCGTTTTGATTTCGACCACCACGCGTGTACCGCTTCGCAGCGTTACCAGGAAGTCGGGTGTGTGCTTTCTCGTCTGGCCTTCAGCGTCGACATAGTGGATCTGGAATGGTTGGTGCTGGATGTGCGCGATAGCTGTGCACGTGAGGGCCAACCGAATGAAAGAACGTTCCCGGAAAGACTCCCAGTCGATTGGTGCGCCTTGGATGTGCGGCGCGTGCACGACCCCTACGTTGCGGTGAGGCGACCGCGTAACGATTGCTCTTGCCGGCTTCATTTGCGCTCCGGCTGATGAGGCAAAGACTCGTTTTCCGTTTTTGTAAGCGACGGATCGCAAGGCCGGGCTCGCTCGGCCTGTCGGCGTCGGACCACGATCTTGCGGACGGTGCGGCTCGCGATGAAGTCCGAAATGCTGTTGAGCAGATCGTCAAAAGGGTCGTCACGATCGACCCGCTGGTTGGGTTTCTTGGACATGGTTCCTCCTCGGCGCCCGAAACTGGGCGCAGGGTTGCTTCCTTGCGTCCCTCAGCGACATGAGCTGCCGCGAAACTGAGGCAAGAGTTGACCCCTGCGCATCAATTAGTTGACGCGTTCTTGGTCAATCGAGGGAGGGCAACAAGGCAGGCGGCGGCGTCCTGCCTTGACCGAGGGAGTTCCGGCCAGGGATACTTGCGTTACTGTGTTTTGGGTCTTTGGGCCTGGAACTTCCACGGCGAGTTGCTTCCCGAGCACTCGCCGTTTTCTTTATGTGATCACGGTCTGCCCTCCGGCAATGGTCCTTGCACGCCCGTCGACGAGCAAGACGAATCCAGTCCGAGACTGGCCTGATGGAGATACCTCATTCCCGTCTCCCGACGGAATCGAAGGTCGGCCCCCAGTACGCGCGTTGCCTTCGGCCCGACATTGAAGTCGCTCATGTCCGTTTAGGCCCTGGCTACGAATGCCTGCAGGCGGACTTTGGCCTGGACCATTTGTCGCAGACCGCGCTCCGCCTCGGCCACGTCTTCAGCCGCAAGGACCTGAGCCGCATCCAATGCAGCGTCTAGGAACGCGTGTGCAGCGGGCGGAAAGTTTCGAATCACTTCGCGCATGACTCGATCTCGCGCGGCCAGCTCAGCCAGGAGGTCCGCCTCGTCCGGCGTCATCTCTATGGTTCGAATCAACCGCTCGACAAAGTCTTTACCCGGCCCGACCACACGACCACGCTCAATCGCGCTAAGGCGCGTCGCATCAATACCGGCGGCAAGCGCCGCAGCCTTCTGCGAGACGCCGCGTTGTTTGCGAAAACGCTCCAGTGCCGGTGCGAGCCTGAAAAAGTTCTTCGTGTCCACGAGTCAACTTTCCAACCTCGACACGTCAAGCGTCAAGTTCGAAGAACTCGACTTGCTGACATTGATCACCCACCATGGCGCGGTGGATTCATTGCACGCCAGCGAACTTCGTAGGTGGTGGCAGGTTTCCTCCTTGCTGAAAATCTGCCCGTGACATTGCGCGTCGCACCCCGGCTACGCCAAAATCTCGACGCAGCTACGTCGAGTTATCCGATAAATGATGGAAAACCCCAACACAGCGCCTGCGGCTTTCACGATGAACGAACTGTGCGAGGCGTCCGGGGCGTCGCCTCGACGAATCCGCTACTACGTTCAGCAAGCGCTCTTGCCACCACCGGTCGGGAAGGGGCGTGCTGCCCGCTACAGCGAGGAGCATCTATTTCGCCTCCAACAGCTCCTCCCCCTATCCGAGCAGGGCATGTCGGCCAAGGCTCTCGTCAAAGCTAGAGCAATCCCGTTGCAGTCGCCGCTTCGAAGCGACACGCCAACAGGATCAGTCGAAATCCTGGCGCGCCAAAGAGTCGGCGACTTTTTGCAGATCCTGATTGACAGATCTATGTCACCGCTCAGCCTTCAGCAAGAACGTGAACTCCTTGATCAGCTATCACTGCGCGCGAGGAAGTTCATTTCTCGAAAGACGAACGGCCGCTAGTCAAGCCACACGCACGTCGATGATGCCTACGAGAACTGGTGCGCTGCAGTGCCGCCTTCGACGGTTGCTCAGGCCAGCCTCAATAACAAACGTTCATCTGCTGGGTGCTTCCCTATCTCCTCGGGGGCCCGGCACGGACGGCTGAATAGAGGAGCTGCTTCCTCACCACTGCCGACTCGCATCGGTCTGACCAGCGCGCATCGTGAAGATGGGCCGACCCGCTTCTCGGCGAAGAGGCAGTGGAGTGCGACGTTTGCAAATGCTTAGCCGCTGACCGCAACTCGCGTCGCGCCGCCGTGTTGGGTAACGCGAGGTCTACACCTAAGCTTGACAGCTCCTTTGGAAAACGACTCGTCGGTCGCCTTGCTTGACCAGACGTATGCCTCCCCAGCATTCAGCAACGCCATGCGCTCTGGTGTCAGGTTGCCGAGCGCAGCGTTGGCCTTCTGAATATGCTTCAACCAAGCAGGCGAGTTGAACTTGTGCATGATGATTTGGCTAGACAGCTCAATCAGGCTCACTGGTACAGATGGCGGGTCCTGGCTTGCAACCATGATGCTGACGCCCTTGTGTCGCATTTCTCGGACGACTTCGATCAGCCCGGCAACCAAGTCGGGGCTCTCGATGTATTTGTGGGCCTCGTCGAACACCACAAGCTTGTTGAAGCTGCGCCCATCGATCCGCGCATCAGCGAATAGCTGCAGGAGAACCACGAACAATCCGAGTGCTTCATCCTTCTCGATGAACTCGTCTCGCAGGTCCACGATGATCAGTCGGCCCGGTCTCACCGCCTCAGTGAGCGACATGCCGTCTTTGATGTACTCTGCAGCCAGGTCGAGTCGCATCCGCGCCAGTTCCTTGAGGTGATCGGGAACCGACGATGCGTCAATGCCCGCGCGCAGGCCGTCAAGGGTGATGTCGTCGCGCATGGTCTTCATGATGCGCATGATCTGGCGGATATACGTAGCTTGATTGCCTACGGCGCCCATCAAGAACTTCCAGTGCGAAGCCTTCAGCTCTGATGCCGAAAACTGCAAAGGGCGCACTTCGATACCCGGGTACTCGGTCCGACGCTCTTCAACCTTATCTGCCGGCGCGAGGAGCAAGACATCTGCGATTGCCTTCGGCTCGGCGCCGTAGGTTGCCTTTAACGCTCGAACCTGCTCTTCCACCGAGTTTGCTCCCACCATCGATGTGAACTCGGGCTTGTAGTCCATCGTTGGGCTGTAGTGGAAGATCACCGTGGACAGCGGCTCGGGCAGGCAGTTGATACCAGGGATCCGCAGCGAAGCCATCTCTGCCACGCTGCCCAAGGTGTAGCTCTTGCCGCCACCCTGAACGCCGAACAGGCTGATGGTGTGGGTCTGATTGAGATCAAGTGCCACCTTGCGCCCAGACACTTCACCAATCAGGCCGTACTGCGGTGTTGCTCCCGTGGCGCCGAGCATGATGTCGTAAACCACGCGGCTATCGGCAGCCTCGCCATCTTGAGTCTGCAGCTGTATAACGGACGTCCTCTGGGGAGCCTCGTCCTCTGCAACAAGAACCGATGCGGGCGTTTGTCCCGTGGTCGCATCCGCACCCGACTTGTCTGTTGACGGTGGTGGCGTGTCAGTGCCTGCAAACGGCACGGTGCCAACTGGCCGAAGAGCCACGTGCGCCGAGGCGGAAGGTTCCGGCTCCCGCAAGGGCACGCTGGAAACCCCCTCATATTGCATGTATCTGACCTTCGGACTGTCGTCCCACGCGAGTGTTCGATCACGTGGCGGGCTAAGGAAGGCTGCGGTTTCAAATGTAGGAACCGCCGGCGCCAACTCCCTGCGACGGAGCAGTTCCTGCGTGACCTCTCGCGCTGTGTCGGCAGAGCGAGCGTACTGAACGCTGGCCACCGTTTCGGTGTCCGTCACCGCCGATTCCACCAATTGCCGGATCAAATCACTACCGATCCGATAGAACTCGATGCCGTTTTCGTGCTCGGGTAGTTCGGTACCTGGCTTGCTGAAGTCAAACACCACGGCACTTCGTGTGAACTGCAGGGTGTAAGGGCGCTCATCGAGACGCCGAAGGAAGTAGTGAGCCTCTTCAGCTGCTTCTGGCAACACCACGCCGTAGCGCTCGGATCGGTCTAGGTAAAAGCCTAGCAGTGCAGCAAGATCGCGATTCTTGATGGGGCGGTCAGGCCGATCTACGTCAGCCATCCTGGGGTCGAAGTGATAGGCCACGACGTGCTCGGACTGAGCGATCTGATCAGCGATGGACGCCTTCAACCGTGCGTAGGCAGCCACATCGCCCACTTGGCTGTAGCACTTCACTTCGACCAGCCGACATGTCACAACCCGGCGGGCTGGGTCGAGGTCGAACAGGGCAAGGTCAGTCCGTCGGAAGCTGACCTCATCGCCCATTTCCTCCGCGCTTTGCTTCAACGCCTTGTACAACTCCAAGTGCGCGTCCAACGGCACGACGACTTGGTTCTGGAAAACACCTTGGTGTTCGAGGAACAAACGTGAGAGCGCCAAGCCCATCGCCTCGGCTCTCTGGGACGAGGAGGACAGTAGCTTCAAGGCCAACCGGCCGGACAACGATCGAAGCTGATCCAACATCACCAACGCATGTCGGCCCGTATTGGGCAGTCCGTACTCACCCAAGATGGGGATCAGCAAAGACTCAAGCTCAGCGACAGACCGCGAGGTGATCGCCAACCGATGGCTCATCGCGTTCGCCATGTCGGGCGAGTGGTCGATCAGATAGTCTGGCCGTGTGGCATGGCGACGATGGTCGAAGAACTCGATCCCCAAGTTTCGATCAATCGTAAGCACCCAATCACTGACCTCGTGAACCTGATGGAGCATGGCACGCTCATCAGCGGACAGGCTCAAGGCAACAACAGGGCGCGCATGTGGAAGGTATTGACTGCGAGCAACCGTCGCCACTGCGATCGAGACAGCACGGGAAATGCCTCCCATGAGGTCGGATAACGCCTCCGCCCCTTCCAACGGGTGCGCGGCGCCATGAAGTGGACGACGCAGCCAAGTGATGGACTGCTCGTCTTCCAGATAGTCCACGTCGAAAGGCTGAACCAGACCATGGACAAACGAAGAGTCGTCACTGTCCTGAACATCAACAGCTCGGATTTCCTCTGCAGGGAACAAGTCAAATAAGAAGGAGAGGTGCGCCGCATGCAAATCCGGATCCTCACGGAATTCCTTGATCGCACGAATGGCCAATCGCAGCTTGGGGTGCAAATGACTGTTGGTTGGCGTCGAAAAGGCGTCTGCCTCCTTGGCGCTGGTTCCCGAATCTGGCGACAAGAGTTCCAGCAACGCTTCCCCAGTCGAAGGCGCTGCAGGATCAAGCACGAAGAGCCGGATGTCGTAACGCAGATCGGCGAAATCAGGACGTCGTTGGAGTGCCAGCAGTACCTCGGCCATTGCGCCTGCGCGCCCCACGTTGAAAGCGTTGATCGTCAACGTTTCCACATACGGGTGCTGGACCAGATAACGCTGCACGCGCGCGGCAAGATAAGCACTATCGATGGTTGCACCGCCGATGGCTGGCTCTGGCAAGCCCAAGGCAGCACAAACCTCCCCAATCAGGCCACGAGGGTCCTTCTCATCGGTCGCTGCGTACAAAGACCAGAACGGGTTGATGTTGTCGACAGCCAGCGCTGTCCGTCCCAGCTCCTCACCGAAGGGAACGACCGGCGGAAATGCCGCTGGCGCCAGCTGCTTGATCACCGCGTCACGTGTAGGGACCACAAACTCTTTGTTGCTAGCCCGGCTCCGCTCCATCCAGGCCTGTCCAAGATGGCTCCATGCGACATGCCAGTTGGCACGCAACGGATGCGTCGGCCCTAGCAGCACAGCATCTCGTCGCCTGCCTTGGTAGTCTTCCAGCACGAGAGCCACTGAATCGATGGTGAGCGCGTAGCGAAGCTCATCCATTGCTTGCCGCGCAACGGCCGTCTCTGTGGAGCTGGCACGTGCAAGTACTGCGTCGATCCAAGCCAAGTAGGCGGAGGCATAGTTCTGAGCCGATTCCTGAAGGGACAGAAGATCGCTGGCCTGCATGATCAGCCGCCGGTGCCCCTTCAGCACGGCGGCGAAAAACGTCTGCCGTGCCTCTCGGAACCGAGTTACCTCATCCGAGACTGGCCACTTGAAGGACGTCGTGGATCGCGTGGAAACACCCGAAGCGCTGATTGAAAGTCTCAAGCGGTTTAGGCCTTCGGGGTCTTCAAGAAACGCCCGCTCCAGGTTCGCCAAAAGGCTGGACACCAAGACGTTCGCCTTACCCTCCTTACCCAGGCGAATCTCCAAGGTCTCGCTGCCGGCTGTGGCCTTGTTACTGCGTTCCACCCAGCCGCAGCTGGTCACAGTAACGGTTCCAGGGTCACGATCCTGAGTCACGGCCGCAAAACGTGCACGCAGCAACGCATGCATCAAGCTCGCCTCACGCGGGACCGCACGCTGTGGTGGTTCTACCTCGACCTCGTCGTCGGTGACCACGTAAAAGAGGTCGCTTTCGTTGGGGCCGGCGTGTGTCTCCGCTGCATCAGTGTTGAACCGGGTGGGATTGCCCTCTCCGTCCGCGAGAGGGATGCGATCACCGTCCTCGGTCTCTGCATACACCCGCACGTAGTGCCAGCCTTCCTCCCAATCGATCTTGCCAATTGACGAGAAAGCAATCGCACCGGAGTCGGTTCCTTTGCTCCATGCGGCTTTACGCCTACGCAGACCGGTCGGCCCGTTGTCGCGCGACACAACTTCTGCCACAAACCGCGACAACCCTTCGACCTTGGACGGCACGGGGTCAACACGGAAAGAGACACTGAACTTCTTGAGCCCGGTTTTTGAGATGGGCAGCACCTTGTGCCCGATCAATTCAGCCAACCGGGGGTCTTCGTTGTCATCCTTCACCACGGGCAAGTCAGGCAGTGCAACATCGCCGATATAGATGGCATCGGGGTTGACTCCACCGTCCTCGAACAACCACTTGTTGAACGCAAGCGGCCAATTCACACGGTCACGAACGATGGCTTGCGTCCACTCCTTGGGGTTGGAGACGCCGATGCGAGAGAAGAACTCGCCAAGCTGCTTGCAGAACACAGGGTCTAGCAAGCCCAGCTCAAGCGCGCGAACGCGCTCCGTCCTGGTCGACCAGGTCACACGCTCAACACACTCTCGGTTGCGCGCCACCCGCGCAGGTGCGCGCTCGGCCTGCTGGAACAACTCAAAGTCCGGCACCAGAGCAAGCTCAAACAGCGCTGCCCCCATGGCGTCCGGATCAAACTCATTGATCTGGCAGGTGAGCAGGTAACGAGCCACAGCAGCGTCATCGGCATACCTCCACCGGCCGTCACGCCGCCGCGACTCGCTCAAGCAGGCCTCTACAGCCATCCGCAAGTTGGCAGGAACTTGAGCCAGCAACTGCCCATTCAGCTCCGCATACGCGCCATCGATGGAGACCTCTTCGAACGTCGCGACGCCAAAAGAGTCTTCCGCTGAAGCGCGCAGGTCATTCGGCACGAAGACCAGCAACGGGGGCCGAAGCTCATCGTTCGGTAGCGGATTCCGCAACTCAACCAGCTTGGTGCTGCTGACAGCCATGTCCGGTGCCATCGCGCGCAATCCTTCGTCCGCCAGTACCACGACGCTCGCTGCCGGCACGGCAGCCCGCAGGCCACCTGCCAAGCGAACCATCAGCTCCCGATCCAAGTCTGTGACCCGCATGCAATGCCCAAGCCCGCGGGCGGCAAGTAGCTGGGATAGCTTTGGGAGCAGGACCGATTCCAGCGCGGCGTTCAGTTCTTGATTGGTGAGTTCACGCAGTCCCTGACTCATGCGCGCGCTCCTTCGTTTCGTTCTGCAATCGTGTAGCGCGGCACCACGGTCTGGGTCACGTAGGCATCAGACAAATCTCGATAGAAGCCAATCTCGCGCAGGCGTCCGGTAAATGCCTGCACATTGCTGCGCAGTGCCTTGCGTTCGTCGATGGTCGCAGCGCTGAACCCCTCACCGGGCGGCAGCTGATCGATGTAGAGGCCATAGCGTTCGCGCAAGAACGACAGCAAGTCGTCGATCCGCATCTCGCCGGTGAAGTAGCCCTGGTCCCCCCCGGGTCGCAACACCGCGATCTGCAGCAACACTTCCAGCAGGCGACTCTCCAGCGCAAATCGGCGAGGTGCGTTCCGCGCGCGGGTCTGCGCAAGCAGCGCCCCCGACTTGTTCTTCAACATCGTCGCGTCCAAAGACTCGATGATGTACTTCCGATGGAAGGCACCACGCAGAGCCACCAAAATCTCGATGTAGGTGTCGAAGTCCGAGAGCCCCATCTTTGTGATGGCCTCGACCTCTGCGTCAAGGCCCGCATCACCCTCAGACAAGGATTCCAGCAGTCCGGCCAGCCGCTCACCAAAGAACTTGTCTCGCTCTTCCGCGAATGGTTCCCCTTGCAGACCGTAGAGTTCGCCGACCGAGAACACGGAATTCAAGGGCCGAATCAGTTTCCCTCTCCGAACGAGATGCTCAGAAAACTCGTCAAGCTTCTTGGCGACGAAGTACGCTCGCACAAAGCTAGGAACTCGCCGGTAGTAGCCATCTGCGCTGCGCTCTGCCAGCGCTGCAGTAGGAGACTCTGCGCTCCCCGATAGATCAACGAACAGGCCAAGCTTGTAGGGGCAGTCCCCCTGAGGCTCGCGTTGCTCGCGGGGCTTCATAGGGCATGCCGATTCAGCGCACAGCGAGTTGGCGCCCTCCAGCTTCTGCCAGGCAGGCAGCAGCTTCAGCAAGCGAAGGTGATACAGCGCCAAGTGAAACGACAGCAGCACCTTCAGGTACTCCACCATCACCGAGCGCGGCATGAAGGGCTTGTAAAACAGCAGTCGCTGAATGTCCTCGGCCATCAGATCGGCTGAGCCGATGCATACAGGCGCAAACCGATCTCCGCCCGCGCGCGTGTCCGCCGTGTCCTTCCTCTGCGACAAGAAGTGCAGCAGCGTCGCCGTCTCGATGTCTGTCAACGCCTTGTCGTTGAGCTCTCTTGTGAGCTTGTCGAACCCGTCGAAGAAGAAGCCCTTGAGATGCTCGATGGCGTGGTGCCCAGACCTATTTCTTGCGTGATACAGCATCTGATAGAGATGCTGGGCGGCGCCGTAGTCACGGGAGTGCTTCGGATTGCGAAAGCGATAGGTATAGCCATGCAGCGGTCGCGGCCCTGCCACGGCGGCGTTTTTCTTGCCTCGATTCACGATGTCCATCAGGTGGGTTTCCACCCAACGCTCCACCATGTCTCGGTGCTGGGTGAAGCCCAAGAATTTGTCGCTAGCATCGAGGATGTCATCAACGAACTTGTCCACGGTCAGCTCGCGCTTGTCGCGGAAAACGCTCGGATAGCCCCCATGCTCCAACCGCTCGAACAAGCCGGTGAGCACCCGATCCATCTCGATGGTCTTGAAGTCGAGATAGCTGATTTTCGGGAGTCGGAACTCCCTGTCCTTCTTCTGCAATGCCATCAGTTCCCCCTGGCGCTGCTCTCTGCGGCTTCTTCTTGGCGAGCGCTTTTCACCGGACCGAGCAGCAAACGCATCTCTACCCGACCATCGTCATGGCGGGCCAAGCGGTAGAAGTCGTGCCCCGTGGTGGTTAGCAGGATTTCGCGGTAAGGCTGCGCGTTGAGACTGTTCTTGAATACGCCAAGGCAGAGATAAAAACCCTGCATCTCTTCAACGCTAGGCCGATAGCCTTCATTCAGCCGCACCAGCATCTCGAACACGTCGAGGTTGATAATCAGCTCGCTGCTGATGGCACCTGCGCCTTGGCCTTGGTACTGCAGCAGCAGACCGGTCGGCAGGTGTTCAACGAAGCGAGCCTTGGCCGCAAAGTCTTGTACCTGCAGCCCAAAGCCCTCCACGGGGAAGAGCCGGTAGCTCCGAACCGTACCGTGTTCGACCTGCCGCAACTGCAAGGCCAGGCTGGCTCCAAGGCGCTCCGGGCGCTGCAGCCCCTCGCCACGGTTGATGGCATGCAGGATTTCGCTCGTGAGTTCGTCGATAGGCATTTCGCCTCGAACGATCTCCACCATGCGTTTGGCGGAGCGATAGGGCAACATTTTTTCCCAGCTCGCGTCACGCCGCTCAAAGAAATGCTTGCGGCGTGCCATGGCCACATACTCGCGATGCTTACGCGCGCGGTGGCGAACTGACGAGTCAGACACGCCACGCGGCAGGTCGCCGAACAGGCGCTTCAACACCTCGAAGTCAAACTGCCCTCGGCGCTCAAAGCGGAACAGGGCTCGGTCATCGGGCTGAACAAAGTCCAAGCCTCGGTCGAAGCGGGGGTCTTCCTGTTTGCCAACATCCAGGTTAGTCAGCAGCGTCAGCAGCCGGTCCGAGGTGGCTTGCCCGCCACCCATCCAGCTGTTGAAGTAGAAGCTCCGGGCCACGTCATCGTGCTTGCCTGAAGCGTAGAGCGCATGAATGTCGCCGCAGTCGCGGTTGCCAATCAGCATGAACGACAGCGCTGAACGCAGGTCGCGCATCGTGATGTGCAAGCGCCCGCGCAAGTGCGCCATCGTGTAAAGCGTCTTGAGGCGTTCCAACAAGCGCGGCCCGGCGATCTCATCCTGGAAACTGCGCGCGTTGTGCAAGGCGTAGCAACTGTCTTTCAAATCACACTGCTCACAAGCAGCCCAGTTCTCCGGGCGGACAATGCTTCGCAGCGTGCGCTCCAGAATAGACCCGCCCTCAGCATTGCTGGCGTCATCCGCCACAACGCTGCGGAGATTCAGATTCACCACCGCCACGCCAGACTCCGCTTCCCCCGTGGCGAATGCCCGCCGAACCAGGCCCGTGAGCGCCGGGAAATCCTGTTCATGCGCAGCGAGGAAGTCCACCAAGCGGCCTTCGTTGATCGCAATCAGTCGCGTCTCTTGGGGCCTCCAGGACGCTGCATCGTTGCCCTTGAACGGGGCCAGGAAGTCCAGCAGCACCTGGTTGTTGTTCTTGTTGCCCTCGTCTTGGCTGCCGTCGTAGTTGATCAGGTAGCGCTTGCCGTCCAAGCTCAGCTCGCTGCCGTTTGCCAAACCACGATTGACGGCCCCGCCGCGCGCTTCGACCTCTTTCTCCAGGCGTTGCAAGAAAGCGGTCTTGCCGTCACCAGCGTTGCCAGAGATCAGTACTAGCCGGAACTCCCCCTGCAGCACGGCAGGCAATAAGGCACGGTCCAGCGCGGTGTCCACATAGGCTGAGAACCCAAGCGCATCCATGCCCCGCGTACCCGCATTGCTGCGCCGGCTTTGGCTGTAGAGCGTCAGCAGGTGTGATACGAACGCATTTGTGTTGGGTGCCGATTCAGCCAAGGCGGGCTGCCCGCTACTGACAGCCGTCGCCATGGCCGCCAGGCTGACCGTCTGCGCTCGACGCGCATGGCGAACTTCTGCCAGCGCATCGCGGAAATCGACGGCCGCGTGGAAGCGCTCTGCCCTGCGCGGCGCAATGGCCTTGAGCACCACGTTCACCAACTCTGGCGCCAAGTCGGCAAAGCCCGACAGTTCACGCGGATCCGGCGCAGGCTTGTTGATGGGCGGTTCCGTGGTGTCCCACGGGTAGCAGGCGGTCAATGCCTCGTACAAAGTCAGGCCCAGCGCATACAGATCGCGGTCTGCGCGCTCGCCGTTGTGCGGAATGACCTCAGGGTCAAAGTCCGGCGGCAGATAGCGTCGCGAGCCCCCACCGCGAGACTCCTTGTCGTCGGCCCGCACCGACACATTGAAGTCGATGATCTTCGCGCCCTTCTGGGTCCACAAGAGGTTGCGTGGCTTTATGTCGCAGTGATGGAAGCCCTGCGCATGCAAATGCACCAGGCCCTCAATCACCTGCTTGCCCAGCTCCAGCGCATCCTCAGGGGACAGCAGGCGGTCTTGGATCATGTCGCCGACATCGGCCCCTTCCACGTACTCAAACACTAGGAAGGGGATGTCCCGCCCTGGAATCACATCCGCATCCAGCACACGCACCACGTGAGGGTGCTCGGGGATATGCACCAGGTGGCGGTACTCTTTCTTCAGGCGTTCCAGGGTCGAGTGCCTGTCGCTGACAATGAGCTTCACCGTGCGAGCCACATCACCCAAGGTGTCGATCACCTTGTAGACGACACCGAAGCTGCCGCGCCCGAGCTTCTTCTCCACGATGAACTTGTGGGTCAGGCGATGGCCTGCCGCCAAGTTCAGGTAGTCGGTCTGGGCATCATCGACTTCAACGACCTCGGGCTTCGGTGCCTCTGCAGCTTGGCTGGCTGCTTGCGCCACAGGTTGCAGCAAAGCATTCAATGCGGCCAGCGCGGCAGATGCGGTCAGCCGTTGGTGCTCATCAAAAGCGCACAAGCTTTGCAGCCAAGTATCAAAGGCCTCGTTCAATTCCGGTCGCAGTGCCGAAGGCTTGTTGAGGAACTCGCCAACCCGATCCCACACGGTGGTGGGCTCGCCCGCGAACGGGCGCTCTCCGGTGAAGAGTTCGTAGAGGATGACGCCTGCGGAGAAGATGTCTGATGCGCTGGATGCGGCACCCGGCTCCCGGAACGCTTCAGGCGCCACATAGGCTTTTTCCACCAGATCAACAATGTCCGTCGCAATCGTCAGGCTGCGGTCCACACCGGGCTTGGCGAAGTCGAAATCGGTGATGCGCGTGGTGCCGTCCTGGCCAATCAAGATTGCGCCTGGCGTCAGGTTGCGATGCACCACGCCGTAATGGTGGGCGTGGGCCAAGGCCGCCAACAGGTCTTTGGCCACGCGCCACTTCTGGTCCAGCGTCAGCGCCAACTGGGGTCGAGCCATGTGCACCGTCAGCGCCTGGCCCGGTGCATCGTCCAGAATCAGGATGAAGGACTTGTCGTCATCGGCCGGGAAGAAATCCCGCGCTGCGACGATGTTGGGATGCAGCGGCAGCTTGGAAAGCGCCCGGTAGGCATTGGCAATGCGGTTGACCTGCGCCTTGCGCACGTCTTCGGGCTGGTAGGGGTCTGCCTGGTACACCCGCAGGCGAGCCGTGCCACCCGCGAACGCGTTCTCGGCACGAAACTCGGTGTAGGCCTCCGCCGCCCCGAGCTTTTCTTTCACCTGCCAGTGCCCAAAGCGCTGCACGGCGGAAGCGGGCTTCACCACCTTCAAGGCATGCAGGATCAAGCCCTGTTGCTGCAGGATGTTTTTGGAGAAGCGCGCCGGGATGCGCGTGGCATCCTTGAAGTAGCGCTCTGCGTCCTTCAGCTTCACCACCCGATCTGCATCCAGCTGCTCGCGGTCGTTCAGGTGCGCATCGGGCGCGGTGAGCAGGATGGCGGCATCGACATAGATACCGTCCAGCTCATTCCGACCGGGATTGGCCTGGGTCACCAAGCCCTTCACCGTGCGCGCATGGCCGCGCAGCTTGCCCAGCGGCGACGGATACGGCGCGCGTCCCTCGGGGTACCACTTGTTGCCGTACACATCGATGGTGCCGCGCGTGCCCTTCACGTCGATCAGGTAAAGAGCGTGCGGGGTCAGCAATGCGATGTCGATCTCGAAGCGCTCGCCCTGCCGCTCGATCTCGAAGTTGTGAAGCAGAACGAAACTGTCTGGCAAGCGATCCCGCAGGTAAGCGATGGCGCTGCGCTCTGCATCATTAACTGGCTGGCCTACTGGGATCACTTTGGCCATCTCACTCCCCTCCGAGAATTTTTGCTTCGAGCATGTCTCTGGCCTCTTGCTCCCAGACACACGCTTGATCCCTCAACTCACGAGCTCGAATGGCTGGCGCACCAATGTCTTCCCTGTCTTTCCTTGAGGGCCAAGGAACCTGAATTCGCTTGACGCGTAGCTCGTCTGTATGAGGGATGCTGGAGCCCGCCGCTTCCCGCGACAACAATCGCACTCCATGCTCGCTAGACAGCAGCGTGAACAGATAGCCGCCGTCGATGTCGTCTTCCGGGACGATTCGAATCATGTTGTTGCTGCAGGAGAAGCCATCGAGATAGCTGCCTACCATCACCGAGCGCCCAATGAGACCTCCCAGTTGACCTGCCTCCTGCACAACGATCATTCCTTTCTTGAGCAGCAGGCCGTATTCCGCTGCCACGCGCTTCATCAAGAACTTGTCTGAAACAGGAGCCAACTCAAACACATCGCCACCAGTGATGTACGGACTTCCGAACTGGGGATCGGATGCGTACAGCCGCTTGAAGATGCCAGGGATGAATACCTCTGCCGCCTCGCCCAGCGCACGGTTCCCGCCAGCTGCATCAAATGCCCGACGAGACTCTGCGTTCCTGGCGCTGTAGTAGTACCCATCTCCGCGATCTCTGAAGGTGCCGCTGGATACTGCTGTAACGTCAGGCTTGGTAAGGGCGGAAACCGGTGTCGGCGTCCTTAGGCCTAGCCTCATATGCAGGCGATTGCTGGCCTCTTGCAGCAATTCCACGGCCTCAGAGCGCGCGTCAGCAGCTGCATCAACTTTTTCGGCGATGGCGACTTCTGTTCGCGCATCAAACCTGGGGACAGGCAAATCGGCAATGTGCTCTGGCTCAATATGCTGAATGATGGCGCCGTAGGTTCCGGAGACCACCAGAGGCACACCGTAGCGGCTCGACAAGAAAGCGTACAGGTAGCCGGGAGGAATTTGCTCTGGATTCGGCACTACCTTTAGAACATCCTGCGAAGACCACACTCCATCCATATCTGGGCGAACGTAGGTCATTCGTCCAATCGTGCCGGAACAAGAGATCATCATCATCCCAGCGTGTAAGCGCAGGTACGAAAGGCGCCCAGACTCGGCGTCCGAGCGCCGTAGGCGAGGTAACGTGCTGAGATCGGCCAGTAGCATCGAGCCGCTGCTGATAAAAGGCACGCCATACTCGGCTGAGTCCACATAGTTGCGCTTGAACATCGGCCCGTTGTAGATACCGCCAGCATGACCCTTGGTCAGCGTGCTAAGCGCATCCTTGCGTACCTTGAGTTGCTTCAGTGTGTCGCGAGCCTCCAGCGCGCCTGACATATACGGGTTGCAGTCCAGCCGACGACCACCTTCGTCAAGCCACCCAGACCGAACAATTCGTGCATTCTTGAAGCTTGCGAAGCTCATACGGGGAACCACTCAAGCAATGCGTTCCTGAGGTCCAGAAACGCCGGATCAACACAACCGCCAAGGCCAACCCTGGCGCAGAGCCGCTCGTAAACTGATGAAGACAATGGCTGCCGAGTCTGCCGGAGCAGCCAGAGCGCTGCCGCTTTGGGGTCCGTCGGTTTGGCCACCCCCTCGGGCCAGAAACCTTTTTGCTTAAGCAATTCGCGCAGTGATCCGTTTCCTTTGTATCCAAGGGCACTTGCAACGTTAGCGTTGTCACCCTGCCAGAGCCAGTTCTCCAGCTCAGGATCGATGGCGATCACTTTGTGCTTGCCATGCTCCCAGCCGTTCACCGTGAGATTGGCTGCAATGTGCGCGGTAATCTCAGCCCGCTGCTTCCGGTACTCACCGTTCCAATCGCAATCCAAGATCACAATGGCCTTGTCATGCGACGCGATGTACGGGCGAAGCAGTTCATGCGCACGGGTGTAGACACCTTGGTCATTCCCGAGAGAGTCGCAAATCAAGTCGGTTCTTGAGTCGAATTCAAACGGTGAGCAGCCCAGCTTCATATGCCAGTGCGGGTTGCTGAAGAAGCCTTTGACCGCGCCGACCATCATGTTGTCGGCCACCAAAATCACACAAGGGCGCTTGTTCATCATCCAAGCACCCCTGCGGCGAACAAGCTGCCCAAATCGATTTCGCCACGCCACTCCATAAGTCGCGGGTGCTCTTTGCCTCCAACCATTTGCACGCCGCCGCCCTCATTCGGACGAGCACAGACAAGATGCTCAAGCCTTGCTTGTGCCAGGACGACCGGCGAATGCGAGGACACCCACACCTGGCTGTCGTACATAGAGGACAGCGATTGCAAAACGGCCTCGATGGCGCGTGGATGGATGCCGTTCTCTGGCTCTTCGGTCACCAAGATGGCGGGCTGCTTGCTGAGGTAGGGCAGCAGCGTCAGCGTGAGGATGCGCAGGGTGCCATCCGACAAACCGGGTGACGGCACTTTGAAATCGCCCTTGTAGCTGACCACGAAATAGGCATGGTGGTCGTCCTCACGTTCACGCACTTCGATGTCCATGACCTGCGGCAACGCGGTTTGTACATGGGCAATCCAGTCGGCATAGCGCTCGCTGCGGTAGTCAGCAGCAACACCTTCCGGAGCACCTTCCCGCTTCAGTTCCAGTGCGAGCCAAGGGATGTTGCGGCCGTTGGCGGTGATGACCTTGGGCTGGCCCGGTGGGCTGGCTTGGCGCATGGCTGACCAGTTGGGTTCAAGGAACACCGCATCGGTAGTCAGCAAGGTGTGCAGCCACCGCGCAGCGGGGTAACCCGCCTCGGACTCGAACAGCACGCGCGGCATGGCCAGTAGCGTCTCGGGCAGGCCGACCTTGACGGCTTTGGCGTGCGGTGTTTCTGGCTTGAATTCCGACTCGTAGCCAATCTCGCGCTTGAGCGTTAGGTGCCACAGTTTCTTGCTCGCTGCCGTTGCCCCGTGAAAGCCCGCTTGTCGGCGGTCTGGTCCATCAGCTTCGGGGAAGAGGAAGAGATACTCGTAGGCCACCAGCAGTGATTGATCCGCACCGATGCGCAAGCCGATCTCGTAGCGGATGTGGGTCGGCCATTGACGGCGATCTTCCTGTAGTGCCTGCCGCGAGCGCTCCGTGCGTTTGCTGACAAACAAGCCTTCAAGCACCTTTGATTGCACAGCCTCGGGCAGGCGGGCTTCGACAGCCAGCGAGAAGTCGCTGCCGCGCCCGGCGAACACCAGTTCGTTCAGGCTGCCAGCACGCGGCGGCAATTCAGGGCGACGCTCCATGAACGGTGCGGAGACATTGTTGGCACGCAGCAAGTCACCCAAGAGAACGGGCAGGTCGAGCAAGGTGGTTTTGCCAGAGCCATTGGCCCCGACGAGAACGCGAAAGTCGCCGACATCGACGCCCAGGCGTTCGAAGCAGCGATAACGTGTGGCTTCAAGTCGCGTGATCATTTGCTGGGCTCCGGATGTTGGGCGCGGAACTCGGCATAGGCCTTGGCGATTTCGGGCAGGTCGTCGTCGAGGATGCGCTCCTTGCGATGCAGGGTGCGCACTTGCAGGCCGCCGCCGATGCGGACCTTCTCTTCGTGGCTGACATCCACCAGGATTTCTTCGCCGTCAGGGTGGCGCTTGTAGAGCGTGTTGCCACGGCGGTCGAAGCCCACCTTCTCAGCGACAGCCATGAAGACGGGGTAGTCCTTTTTCTGACCCAGGTCTTCTGCCTTGATCACCTCTTCAGGCTTGCGCTTCAGGAAGAGCAAGCTGGTCAAGATGTTCACGTTGGCCTCGACGATGAAGGACTCCACCGGCAAATCGACGCTGGCCAGCACCCAGCAGTGGCGAAGAATCCAGTAGCGGATGTACTCATCGCCGGGGTTGCCCAGGATGCCATCAGGCAAGACGATGCCAGCACGGCCGCCCGGCTTGAGCCACTTGACGCATCGTTCGATGAATAGCACCTCAGGCGACACAGCAGGCTTGATGGCGTTGGTCATCACGAAGCCATCGCCTTGCCGCTCCCAGCGGCGGGCCAGCTCGTACTGCTCCAGGATGGTCTTTTCGGTGACCGGAATGTCCGAGCCAAACGGCGGGTTGGTCATCAAGACATCAATCGTCCCGAGCGGTATGGCTGCCTTCGCGGCCGGCACGCCTGGCAGGTGGCCTGCCGGGAATTCCAGCGAGTTCATGTGATAGAGGCGGCCGAGCGAATTGCCAGCCATCATCACGTTCATCTGTGCGGCGCGAACCAGGAAAGGGTCGAAGTCCGCACCGAACAGGTTGTTGGCCGCGAAGTGGGCCAACTGGTCTCGGATGGAGACGAACTCTTCCGTGTTCTCGTCGCCTGCCTTGATGCGCTTCTCTTCGTGGAAGACCTTGTTCAGGTAGTTCAAGGTCTCGACCAGGAAGCCGCCTGTACCGCAGGACGAATCGAGCACGCGCTCATGCTCTTTGGGTGCCAGCATCTTGACCACAAGACTGATGGCGCCACGCGGGGTGAAGTATTGGCCGCGATCTCCACGCAGGTTGGTGCCAACGATTTCTTGGTAGGCCGTGCCCTTGGCGTCCACATCGGTGCGACCAAAGTCGTAGCGGGCCAGCTCGGAGACGATGAAGGCCAGGGCTCGGTCGGACAGGGTGATCTCTTCGTTGCCCTTAAACAGACCGTCGTACTTCTTCTTCACCGCATCAAAGAGCGGCTTGATGCGCATGCGGATGTGCTCTCGGCCGGCAGCTTCGAATGGCTCGAACGGCCCAACCCAGAAGCGACGCGCATCGTTGGGCTGCTGCTCGTCGTACATCTTGCAGAAGATGAGGTACAGGAACTGCCAGAAGGCAGCATCCTTGGGCATGCCTTCGTTGCCGTGGATGTAGTTGTGGCAGCGGCGGAAAGCCGTGCGCAGCATGACCGGATCGGCACGGCGCAGGCGCCCCATCGAGCGCCCTTCAACACTGAAGGTGTCGTCACCCAGCGGCCAGTCGCCGATGGGCTTGAACTTGGTGTCAAAGCGGGTGACTTCTTTCTTGAAGAAAAAGAACTCCAGGCCGTTGGTCCACAGGCCGTAGTCGCAGCTTTCGACTTCGGCCATCACCGTTTCCAGCACTTCGAACTCTTTGCGTGCCTCTTCCGGATCACGCATCCGATATGCACCCTTGGTGCCAAGCTTGGGCTCTTTCTCCACCACCACGGCGCGGTAGAGGTTGTCCACCATGTGTGGTTGGCCAGGCTTGAAGATGGCGATGTCGAGTTTGCGGTTCTTGCCCAGCACCTTGACCTTGAAGTCAGGCTCCATGTCCTCGGCGGCAATGCCGTATTCATGGATGATGGCGCGGGCGATGCGCTGTCGGACTTGCTCTTTGTCGCTGTCCTTCACCGGGTTGCCGGTGATGTAGTCAAAGACCTTGCCCTCTTCGAGCGCGCTCTCAGGCGCCTGGGCTTCTTGATCAAGGTCGCTCATATCGTTGTTGTCCTGTGCGGAGCGCTGCTTAGACATTGCTGGGCTCCTTGTCGTCAAAGTCATCACTGCTGGCAGCGGCACCGCCCTCGCGAACCCAGGCGTCTACGTCTTCCTTCTTGAACTTCCAGAAGCGCCCAACCTTGTGCCCTGGCATGCCTTTGGCGGTGACCCAGGTGTAGATGGTGTCTTTGGCTACACCTAGGTAGTCGGCGATTTCGTCCACAGAGAGCCAACGGTCTTCCATATTCGCGTCCTAAAGCATCCCGCCGAGAGCGGCAAACGCCGAGTGTAGTCAACCTTGCTCAGGTTTGACCTGGTTTGATTGGGTTTGAAGGGGCGAGGGCGCGGAATTTGCGTTGGCAGATCAGTTGTGCGGCGAAGGATGTAGCCATACGCGGACTGCATGGCTACTTCTTAGCGTTTGGGCTCGGCGGGGCCGAACGGTGAGGAGCCGAGAGTTCAGACATCAATGAACAAAGTTCAAAGATGGCTGGGTATCGACACCAGCGCGTTCTCTCGCCTTTCCGTTGCGCATCAAAGACTTAGCTCATTGTGCTTCAAATCAGGCCGACTTGTCGCCATTTTTCGTGCGTGTTGATAATAAGGATTATCAACATGCGCACGCGCAGGCCTATGCCTCTTCGTCGGTGCTTCCCGCCGTCCTGCAGACCGGCTCGAGATCGGTGCTTTTGGGCGCCCGCGTGTCCGCCCCGCTGGGTTTCGGCCAGGACCATTGCCGGCTCGCCGTGGCGCTCGGGGCTTGCCCCTCGTCATCGTGAGGACGGCTTCTTCTTGCTCAGTTTGAACCCGTAGCGCCGGCCGACCTCCTGCCAGGCCAGCTGGGCGGCATAAAGGGCGCCGTCGCGCAGGTCCGCCTCGATGTCCTTCCAGCCGGCCGGCACCTTGGCACGACCAGACGCGAAGCGCTGTACCTCGATGAGCGCACGGTTCAGTTTCTCCCGAAGCGCTACCCCGGATAGCAGTTCGAGCGCCTCGAGGTCTTGGTCCTCTTGCAAGCGCTCGCGGTAGGCGCGGGTTCTCTCCGCACCGGTCATTGCGCGGTCGCCCACGGGCTTGGGTCCGCGCTTGCGGCGCGCGTTGCCTGCAGGGGGAAACGGCCCAGATTCCATGCCGGAATAATACGTCACAGTGACGCATTAATCGCCGTTGTCGCCCTCTGGTGATGGAGGCTCCCCAGAGCGAACAAGGGCCTGAGCTTCTGAGATCTTGTCCTTGACCGACCGCAGGTGATCGCAGGCGACCTCAGCGCCGTAGCGATGGTGTTCCTCGACGTCGAAGGCGCATCCGAGCAGCATCACGAGAGACTCGGCACGCACGAGAACTTGAAGCGCGTCATCGAGCGCCGTCCAGGCTGGATGGGTCCCCTCTGCGACGACAACATGATGGTCAACGGCACCCATAGCTGCACTCCTTGCTCCGAAGCCCGGTCTTCCTCGTTTGACGACCCGGGACAGAAGAACCTCAAAGGGCTTTCCCTAGCGCCAAGGCCAGCCGGTGTGCCGGGCGTGTTCTTCCAGTCTTTCTCGCGCTAGCGGATCTGCCTCATCGGAGCGGTGTCAGTGGCAGCCGTTAGGTGACCATCCATGGGATGCGTGCGATCTGCAACCGCGCACGGGGCCGGCCTCTTGAGTGCGATTACCTATGAAGTCGCCTATGGCGATGGCTCCGTGAACCCGCAAACGCGGCCAATCGACTCCCACGAATGGTCACCTTTCCCACCAAGCGCCTCGCGCGATCCCACAATCGGTCACCTATGGCTCACCCGAGCGGCCACTTGCAGTCCCGCCGCGTTGACGCTTCCGCAGCCATGAGCAGGCTCGAGTCATCGTGCAGGCGCGCGGTCGGCTGCCTTTGGGGGTGGGCACCAGAGGCTGGGTGTCGGACGGCGGCCGGCATCTGGACGCCAAACATGCCGCCGCATTCCTTCTCAGTGCCGCAATTGGCCCACCACCGCGCCGATCCCGCCGCCGCAACCGGAGCGATGGTGATCTCTAGGATGCTTCTACAGACCATTCACTGCCGTCGTTCTCCGCCAGTGCGAGCGTCGCTAGATCGGGTGGCCCCGGCTGCCCGACGCTGCTCAAGATGCGGCTGCGCTGCGCCTGGCCTCGCCGGAGGGCGGGTGACCAGGCGCCGGCGGCGTTGAACCGCACTGGTCGCTGATCGCGCAGGTAGTTTCACCACTGGTCCAGCTGTACCTGCATCGGAGCGTGCTGTCTAAACCGGTCTCCGCCTGGTGGCTGAGGAGGGGCGCCGCGGTCGATGGGTGGCCCGGGCGGGCGCACCTTGCCAGCCTTTCCGCGCTAGGACCAGGTCAAACGCCCGTCCCGGCCGTCCAGCTCAGCCCGACGGCACCGATCGACCAGTCGCTTTCGCCCATCGCCGCCTGACCGATTGCGTCGGCCCCCCGGGGATAGAGTTGGCCTCTGCAGTTGTGGCGCGGAGGTGCGCGTGAGACTGCCATCCAAAGCGGAGGCGCAATGCCCTGTTATTCGGCTTGGAATGAAAACTTGGAGCCCGGCTCGGCGGAGTACGCTAAGGCCGAGACCGAAGTGCGCGCAAAGCTTCAGTCCATCAAGCACATCGTGGACTACTACTATGGGGTGAACGGCGCGGAGAAGCCGCATCTGCCAATCGACACGATCATCGACGCGCTCAGGCAGCCCAGGTCTGCAAAAGAGATGGCAATCCGCGAGGCGATTTGCTTTCACCTGTCATGCGATCAGGTTGGCGTATCAACCCTCTATGACGCATGCAGCCTGCTGGACGACAAGAACTCCGGCGACCGTCCCTACCTGGCGGTGATCCTTCCTTGCGCCTCCCTGCTTCGCCAGCACTCAGAGCGATTCAAAACGGTTTACAGCTGATTGACCGCCACAAAGCAAAACGAGCGGCCTATGGCCGCTCGCAGAATGGTAAGTGCTTGATTTAAAAGGGATTCAAACTATGAATCGCCCTTCGACTCCTGCGCGAGCTCCTTCAGGAGGACCGCGATCCGCTTCTCGGCTTCGGCCCGATCAATTTCTGCCTTGAAGTCGATCCTCAGCGTCGATCCGCGCGAGACGTACTGGCAAAACTCGACCCGCCCAGCTTTGATCTTCACTGGCGCCGACGTGGTACCCCGGGGCGCGGGGGTGGTCGGCTTGCGTGCCGCGTGGCTGACCGCCTCCTTCTGCGTGAGCTTGCCTGACAGCAGCAGCTCCACGGCTTCGACTACGCGTTCCGCCGCCCCGTCGCGGGCGAGCTTTGCGAGCTCTGCCGCACAGTTCATGCCGATGGAGGTGGGTCGGTCCTCTATGAGCTCTCGGGCGCGCTCCGGCAGTGACTCGAAGGCGAACAACATGGAGACGGTGGATTCCGGTACACCGGCCTCCTTCGCCAGTTCCTTCTGCGTCGCACCGCTCTTTTCTTTCTCGCGCTTGAAGCCCAGGTACTTCTCAAAGTCGGGAAGTGAGGGTTGCAGCAGGTTCGCGTAGAACGCAGTCCTGTCGAGGATCTGCTCCTCGATGTCCACCACAACCACCGGGATGGTGTGTCGGCCGAGCGCCCGGAAGGCATCCACCCGGTTGTGCCCCGAGACTATCTCGAAGCGCCCGTTGGACAAGCGCTTCACGGCAACCGGATGCACCAGCGGGTTGTTGCGCAGGTTCTCCTTCAACTCCTCGAACTGGTCTGGGGTAAGCCGCCGCTTGCGTCCCGGCTTCTCGTCCAGCAACCCGAGCTCCACCTCAGTAGGTTGCGCGTCGACCTTGCGCCGCAGCTCCTCGTTCGCTGCTTCCGCGTTCTTCACACGCTCGTTCAGCGCATCGATGGTCGGTTGCATGAACGCTACCGCACCGACCGCAGTCACAGGCTTCCCTGCGGCTGCAGTTTTGGCGTCCGCTCCCTTCGGCGCGGCGCCCATGTGCTCCACCGCCTTTTGGCTCTTCGCCTTCAGTTCGTCGCGTAGGCTCATGCTTCAGCCACCTTCCAGATCGACGCTTGGATCGACAGATCGATCATCTCCACGAACTTGTCGAAGGCGTCCCGGATCTTGCCGTACGTGTCGGCACCCACGCCGCCGCCGTATTTGGCCAGGTCGTAGACGGTCCCAAACTTGACCGCGCTCAGCGAACCGGCCGGGCTCTTGGGAATCTCCACGGGCAGCACGTACGGACCATAGGTCTTGATGATCCAGTCCCGCACCAGGCTTGATGCCAGCTTCGAGTCGACCTTCGAAAGCAGGACCCGCATGAACGCGAAGTCCTTGTGGTATCGCCGGCCGTTGGCCAGCGCCCCGAGGGTTTCGGACAGGAGGTTCCAGAACGCGACCGACGAAGCGAAGTCAAGGGTTTCTGGAGGAACCGGCATGATGAGCCCGTCCGACGCGATCACCGCGTTGACCGCAAGGTACGACAGTGCCGGCGCGGTATCGAAGATGATCACGTCGTACTCATCGCGCAAAGGAGCGATTGCACGGTTCAGCATGTCCCACCAAGCAATTTCCGGGTCACGCGAGTGAATGGGTAGGAAGATCTCGGCGCTGAAGAGCGCCGGCGCCGCCGGGATGATGTCGAGCCCGTCCCAATAGGTCTGCTGGACGGCATAGCGCAGGTCCTTCGGGGTTTCGGCCAAGGGCGGGATGAACAGCGGAGCGGCTGTCTGCTCTTCCATCACCTCTGCTGCTGGCAGAAGTCCGGTGAGCGTCGTCGACGAGGCCTGCGGGTCGAGGTCGCAGATCAGCACTCGCCTGCCTCGCAGCGTGAGCCCCTGCGCCAGGTTGAACGCAGTGGTGGTCTTGGTCGAACCACCTTTGAAGTTGACGATGGCGATCGTGGCGCCGGGCATCCCTGCGGGGCGCGGCGGAATCTTCGACAGCTTCTTGACGTACTGGCGTGCCTCCTCCAGCGTGAAGAGCCGCCTCGAGCCATTCGCTTCGTGGCTGCCCGCGGGCAGGTCTCCGCGCTTGGCGAGGTAGGTCATCTGCTTCGGCTCGACGCCGGCGAGGCGGGCCACCTGCGCGCCCGTGAACGTCGGAGGAACCTTGCGCGGATGCGGCTCGAGCATGTCTGAGCGCACCGTGTCTAAGCTGTGATTCGCCACCTCCGCAAGTTGCAGAAGCGCGTCCAGAGAAAACCGCTGTGCGGAGGATGTGTCTAACGTCGCCGTATTCATAGGCCCATGGCAAATTCTGAGGTTCGCCGCAATTTTGCCTGCGACCTCGAAATTTGCCAATGAGCCTTACTGCTTGGCAGCGAGAATCCGTTGCGCGAAGTCGACGAGATCCTCTGGGCTGGGTTCGCCCCAAACGTCCTTCACAAGCCACCGGCGAAAGCCCGCCTCAGCCGCCCTTGAGGGCTTCTTCTTCGTGAGCTTGAGCGGCCCAATGGCTTGCTCGTTGTACCGCTCGATCAGCGCAGATTGGTCCTCGGCATCGAGCTCGCGGAAATAGCCTTCCACGTCGGACAGCTGTGCCTGTAGGTAGGCCTCTCTCAGGTCCATCTTCGGGCTCGGCTGCTGCGACGGCTCCTCCGATGGTGCATCCGCGGCCGGAGCAGCGTAGCGATGCTGGAGTGCATGTCGGAAGTAGGCCGCAGGGTTGTCGAGCTTTTCTGCTCGCTTGTCGGCCATGCGCCGCTTCGTGTAGTCCAACGCGGCTTTCACCGCGTCCAGCGGATGGTCCTTCACCATGCGCTTGGCCTCGGACTGCATCACGCCAAGGCGCACCAGCTCGCCAATAAGCTCGACCGCCCGTCCGTCGTCGACCAGTTCCTCCGCGACGAGCTTCTTCTCGATCATGAAGCGCAAGGCGGTGACCCGCTTGCCCATCTTGGCTTCGACCAAAGTGATCGTCAGGTTCGATTCGGCGTTGATCTCAGCGACGGCTGGCTTGAGCACCTTGGCCTTGAAGTACTTGTACTCCTGGTACGTCACTGCTTCGGCGGTCTCTCCCAGGACCATGTCCCGAAACTTCTCCCACTCGACTTCGGCCGTCTGGCCGATCTTCTCGTAGCGGCTGCAGAACTCCCAAATGGCCAGCGACGGGGCGCGGCGGAACCGTCTCACGACATTCATGTCGATGAGCGCATAGATTTCCGGCTTCACGATGAGCTCGCGCAGCTGGCTGCTGATCTGGTAGCGGATGTGGTCGGCGTGGATCTCGACCTCTGGGAACATCACCGAGGCCTTCCAGGGGCGCTTGTTCGTCGGCGACATGACGTCCCACTCGAACACGATGCGCATGAGCGCCTCCGCCGATTCCTTCAGGTACTGTCGGTTGTTGGAGTCGAAGCCGACGTCGATGGCCAGGTCGCGGATGCCCAACACCCACCAGCCGTGCTCATCCGGGCTGTTCTCAATCGCGTGCTTCGCCCATGCATTGCCCAGCTTTCGCTGCAGCAAGCTGAGCGGTTGCTTCGGCTTACTATGGACAATCTGGACTGCCTTGCGAAAGGCGTCCGGCGTCTCCTTGCTGGCGAACAGCGAGATCTGGCCTTCAGGTGACTGCGATGTGGTTCTTTTGCGCGCCATAGGTTACCCGTGATGGGTCAAATGGTAACCTGAGGCGCTCGGCTCGGCGAGCCCCTTGTGGTCTGAATCCGACTTCACGAGACCACAGCCCGTTGTGTCTTCTTTGCTCAGCACTTTGGATCCTTGAATACCTTTACGGGTCCAAAACGCTAGCCGCCACAACAACTTAGCTCATCTTTGGTGGCCGCCTATGGGAGCACAGGTGGCCGTCCATGGGCGTTCAGGTGTCTGGATTTGGGGGATGGGTCGCCATCCCTGGGAGCTCAGGTCGCTGGATATGGGCGGTAGGTGACCGTCTCTGGGACCCGGCCTGTGTACAACCCCTGGCGCTGCCCGCAGTCGGTCGAAGGTGACAGCTTATGGGAGCCAGGCATGGTCACCATCTGTGGGAGCCGGCTCGCTGAAGGAAGTGACGCGCTCTTCCAGCGGCCGCTACCGACGCCGATCCAATCCTCTCTGTCAGGTGGCGCCCCGCCGCTCGCCGCAGGTGACCATCTATGGGAGGCCGCATTGGTGGCCGTTTATGGGATCAGCAGGCCGGGCATGCTGCTGAATTTGCCACTTTGGCCAGCGGGACGAGATGAGGTGTCCATCCATGGGACCTGTGCCTCCCATGGGTGGTCACCTTTCAGGGCTGGATTTCCGTTGGCGCTCGTCGGGGCAAGGCGCTATGCCTCGGTCCGCCATGGTCCGGGTGCCCAACGTCTAACCGTACTAACGCCTTCGCGCTCGTCGTTCGAGGCTGGGTTTTGGCGGGGCAGAGCCCCGCGTAGTTTGGGACTAGCCGCAGGGCGTTAGTACGCTTCATGTACCATCCCGCTTCACATGTCCTACACGCCTGACTTGTTCGCAGCGCCGGAGACCGAGACTGTTCTCGGGGCTTTCCAACACGCGTTCGACGCCTGGCGCGCAGCCGCGGTGGCTGCCGACCGGCTCCAACGCGACTCCACAGTCCAGGTCTATGAAGACATGTGGGCCGCATTCACGGCATGGTGCGTGGGCCAATCGCCTCCAGTCACGCTCCACGCGCTCAACGAAGAAGACCTGGCGAACTTCCTGGCTTCCCGAGAGGCCACCAACCGGGGCTCGCTCAGTGCTCGGCATGCATGGCGGCTGTTGAGCCTTGTCGATCGGGTTTTGACCCGGTACGCGGCCGACCACGGCACCACGAAGAACGAGTCGGCGTCGGAATACATCCGGCGCAGCGACGAGATCCGGCGGGCCAACATCAGCGACCGGCCGGGCTTGGACTACCTCGACGCCGAACAGGCACGCCGGCTGGTGACCTACCTCAGCGAAGTGCGACCAGGCGCCGTCGATCGCCGTCAGCTGTCGGGCTGGCAGGAACTTCGGAACCTGACCGCCGTTGCCCTCCATCTCGGCGCCGGCGTGACGCCTGGCGAGCTTCGGGAGCTTCCGCTCGATGCGCCGGTGGTCGCGGGCGGGCGTTGGAAGGATGTGCCCTGGAAGTTGAAAGTCCCGGGCAATGGCAACCGCCCGCCTCGTGAAACTCTGGTCGCTCCCTGGGCGGGTCAGTTGCTCAGGTACTGGCTCACGGTTCGCGCGGAGGCAGGTCTCCCCGACAAGCCGAAAGCGAAGGGCAAGGGCTCGGAAGGCCCGTTCCTCTTTCCCGGTCGCAGCGGGCAGCAGTGGGGCAAGATGGCCCACTATGACGCCGTGAAGGCGGTGATGGAGGCAGCGGGCGTCGACGACCCAGGCGCCGGCTCCGGCGGGGCCTTCCGGCTGCGCCACACCTTCGCGCTGCGACAGTTGCGCAAGAAGAAGAGCGCCGAGGACGTCGCCCGCTGGATGGGCATCGCCAATCTCGAAGAGATGGAGCGGTATCGCTCGGTGCTCGACAGCTACGAGGAGGCCGTCTAGTGCCGAGCTCGCCTACCAGTGGGGCTTGTCCATGAAGGACCTCGTTGCGATCGTAACGGTCCGACGGCTGCTCCTGGAGATGGGCTATGTCTTGCAGCCGGAAGAGATCGACGCTCACGTGGGACCGTTGAGCCTTTGGGTAGCACAGTCTCGTGCCGACCTCGACGGCCTGACGCCGATGGCAGCGCTCTCCGAACCGGGCGGCGAAGAACGCGCGAGGGCATGCCTCATGCGGGTCATCGGATCCACGACCGACTCGCGTTTGATCAGTCGGTCGGCACCGGAGGCATGACTTTCGAGCCGGGCCAATTCGCTACATTGACCAGATGTCCAGCAAAGAGAACCTCCCCGACACCGCCTACGTCGCATTCCTCGCCGACCTGAAGGCGCGCATCGGCCGCGCCCGTTTGAGCGCGGCGCGGGCAGTCAATCGCGAGTTGCTCGAGCTGTACTGGGACATCGGGCTGGCCATCAAGGAAAAGCAGACCAGTCACGGCTGGGGCGAAGCCGTCGTGGAGAACGTTGCGCGGGACTTACTGGCGGCCTACCCTGGCAACACCGGCTTCTCGGCGTCGAACCTGTGGCGAATGCGCCAGGCCATCGACGTCTACACGGCGCCCGACTTTCTCGCACAGCTTGTGCGAGAAGCTGGCGCCCAGGAGGGCGTGGCGACGGACGGCTTGTCCTCACCGGAAGGACTCGCACAAGCTGTGCGAGATCTCGTCGTCGACGTCCCCTGGGGCCACCACGTCAACGTGCTGATGAAGGTCGCAGACCCTGCAGCGCGGCTGTACTACCTCAAGGGCAGCGCCCGCTTCGGCTGGAGCCGCGCCGTGCTGCTCAACCAGGTGAAAGGCCAGGCCTACGAGCGCACACGCGCCGAGGGCAAATCGCACAACTTCCCGTCCGTGCTCCCGGAGCATCTGGCCGAGCAGGCGGAAGAAGCGCTGAAGAGCAGCTACAACCTCGAGTTCCTCGGTCTTGGCCAGGCCGTGCTGGAACGCGAACTTGAGGCGCGACTCATCGAACGCCTGCGCGATTTCATCCTGGAGCTGGGCTATGGCTTCTGCTGGATCGGCCAGCAGCACCGCCTCACCCTGGGCAACAAGGAATACTTCGTCGATCTTCTCTTCTATCACCGCTTCTTGCGGTCGCTCGTCGCCGTCGAGCTGAAGGTGGGTCCCTTCGAGCCCGAGTACGCCGGGAAGATGGACTTCTACCTCAACCTGCTCAACGAAAAGGAGCGCGGCCCAGGTGACGAGCCGTCGATCGGCATCATCCTCTGCGCGGAGAAGGACAACCTCGAAGTCGAGTTCTCGCTCAAGACCAAGGCCAATCCCATCGGCGTTGCCGAGTACCGACTGCAATCGCAGCTGCCTGCGGCGCTGCAAGGAAAGCTGCCCACTCCAGAGCAGCTCGACGCCGCCGTGCGCTCGGTGCTGCCTGCCAAACGCCGGCGCTGAGCGACGCCGTTATCCGCCGAGCACCTTGCGTGCGCGGGCGAGCGGCTGCCGCGTCTTCCAGTAGTCGCCCCACGGATCGCCTGCCTGGAACGAGAGGTACTCGCGTGCGGTGGCCACCGTCCAATGCGAGCCGCTCTTGATGCGCGTTAGCTCTTCCCAGGCGATGGGCATCGACACGCCGACGCCAGGCCGCGCGCGCGCCGAGAACGCAGCCGCTGTCGTCTGCGCGTGACCGTTGCGCAGGTAGTCGATGAAGATTCGGCCGACACGGTTCGTGCTCCCGGACTTGGACACGAATCGCTGCGGGATGGTCCGCGCCATGTGTTGGACCGCCGCCTGAAAGAAGTCCTTCACCGTCTCGTAGTCGAGCCTCGGGGCGATCGGCACGACGACATGCAAGCCCTTGCCACCCGAGGTCTTGAGCCAGCTCTGCAGGCCCAGTTCGGAGAGCAGTGCGCGCATCAACTGCGCACCTTCCTGGACGTGCGACCAGGGGACACCCTCGCCGGGGTCCAGGTCGAAGATGATCCTGTCCGGCTTGTCGATGTGCCTGACCGTCGAGTTCCACGTGTGGAACTCCACCACGTTCATGGGGTCTCCTCGTTTTCAGTGCAATAAGTGACGGTACGAAAAGCTAGCACTGGCGCGGAGGTGGTGTTGGTAGATCGTTGATTTCATTGACTTTCCTGTTCACTTTCAAATCTGCGATTCGTGGCGTCAAACCGTGGTCGGTTTCATCCATTGGTGCCAGTTATCGATGCATTTGGCCGCGAAGGCAGGATTTGGTCAGCATAGCGGTCAACCGGGAAGCGAAACACACCCCGCAAGTTGATGCTCTCCAGCCTGGTGGGCGCAATCTTCCCGATCAGTTCCGGTGGAATGACCTGGCGGCGGTTCGACCAGCGATCCAGGACCGCCTGCATCTGTGAGGTATTCCACGCCATCACGATGTTGGCCATCAGGCTCAACGCATCGGCCACAGCCTGCATTTCATCGACACGTTTGGCCTGCGCCGGGCTGATCCGGCCGGTATAAATGGCGCGCTTGAGGGCGTTAACAGCCTCGCCCCGATTGAGCACCCGGCGCAACTCGTTCCTGAAAGCGTCCTTGACAAAGTAGTCAGCCAAAAACGCCGTACGCAGCAACCGCCCCAATTGCACGCCAGCCTCATAGATTGGATCGCCCTGGGCGGCAGAACCGAACCGCGCAAGAGCTGCCACCGCACTGGCATGTCCGCTCATGACCGAGGCTGCCAGGTGCACCAGACTATCCCAATGCTTTTCGATCAAAGCGACGTCGACATTGGCTTCGCACACCGCAGCGATTTCTGCGGGCACTTTGGTGCCGCGTGGCACAAAGAGGTGGCGCTGTTTGAGTTCCTTCAACCGCGGGCAAAGATCAAAACCAAGCAAACGGGCATGTGACATGGCAAAGTCGGTGTAGCCATGGGTATCCACAGCAAGCTGGCTGGTCTCCAGCTTTTCTTGGCGGATGACACCTTCAATGGCCACGCCCGCCTGGCGCTCATTGAGCACAAAGGGCTGCGCATGGAAGATGCCCCACCGGTCTTTTACATGGGAGTAGATTCCAATGGAAGGTGTGTTGCGCCGAGGATCAAGCCGGGCTTGCCACACCCGTTTGGTGGTCTCCATGCTCATCATGTCAGAAGATGCCAAATCGGACCGCCCCCAGGTGGCGGCAATCGGGTGTCGCTGCATGAATTCCAGCACAGCCTGGCAGGCCTGGCTCAGACGCCGTTCGTCCCGCGCCCAGCGCATGGCCTGGCGAATGCTGGTGGCAGACAATTGCGGAATCATGCGCGCGCATTCGACCGCAGTCAGACTGGTGCCGTGGGCCATGATGCCGGCATAGACCATCAGCAGCTCGTCGGTAGAGCGCGGCTCACGTCCGAGCATGATCCAGCTAAAGCGCACCTGGGCGTCAACGGCCAGAATCACTTCCGGCAATTGAACCTCACCGATGCGGTGATCCAAAGCCGCGCGCAGCTTGGTCACTTCTGGGTCTTCGTCCTCTGCGGGCAATGGCGACAAATGGAGTTCATCATCCACGCGCAGTACGCCACTGCGGGCTGCAGCGGCCACCGCATCGACACCGGCAGTTACTCTGGCCAGCAAAGGCTTCAAGAAAGTGGCAGCCTTGCTGGGTAACGATAGACGGGCATAGTGTTTCTTGGACTCTGCCTGCCAACGCTCGTCCGTGAAGAACAAGCGCGCACGACCCCGAAAGCTCAGGCTGTGCTCAATCCAGACCGAGCCATTGCGCACCGCGCGGCGCAGGGCAAACAGGGTGGCCACCTCCAACGCCTGAAACGCCCGTTCCCGGTCTGGGCTGGAGATCGAAACCTGCCAGATCATTCCCAGACTTGGTGCCACCACTTCAACTGGCAGCTTTCTGGATCCTTTGAGATATAAAGCTTGCAGCTTGGCAAGGTACTCGATGGCAGGATGCTCGCCGGTGGCCTGCCAGGGCAGCTTTGCAATGGCGACGAGCAACGACCGCACGGGGCGAATTCCATCAATCAATCCCTCGCGGACCAGGGAGGCCCTGCTCGGTGGTTTGCGTTTCTGGGTTTCGGTGATCAAGGCTTCAAGACGGGCACGCAACTCAGCATCTGGCACCGCACCTTGCGCGCTCAAGGCAACAAGTTCGCCGAGCAGCGTTTTGTACATTGCGGCCCAATTGACGGTAGCGGGGACATCGGCGGCAGCCTGACGCCACAGATCGGCGATCCGGCGCTGCACCATAAGGATCAACTGGTCTGTGGTGGTGAACAGGCAATACCGAAGAAAGCATGCGACCTCCACGGTGCGCGCTGGCTCTTTGATCTTGGCTCCGGCTGAGGGCGGCCTGGAGACAAGTCGGCGCGCGTAGCGGCGCAAGATGAGATCGGGGATGTCTGCCAGGTGCTTATGAACGTCCAGCGTGTAAAGCAGGTCGATGCGCTCCAGTACCTCGCTGATTTGGCGGGTTGAGTGTTTCGCCGGTGCAGCCCATAGCCAACTCTGCTGGGTTTGTCCATCTGGGCGCAGCTCTGAAACTGAGGCTCGCCAGCGATCAAGTGTTGCTGGATCAACGCTGGCGGCGATGGCGGTGCCTGTTTCAACTTCAAGCTGGGCAAGTGCCGCCGCAATCAGTGTCCGAATTGCCCGCTCGTGCACGATCACCAGCTTGTTCTTGTACAGCCATTGACGCGCCCGCACGAGTAGCTGATCGCGGTCGGCGCAGCGCGCCACTTCGTCGCGCAGTTCACGTACCAGTGAGCGGCGCTGGTGCTCGCTCATCCACTGGAATCCAAGGACCGTGCAGGCTACTTGTTGGTGATCGAATAGCGTGCGCCCGCGTTCATACATGGCTCTCAGCGAGGCGACTTCTGGTGCTGCAATGCCAAGCTCGTTGCCAAGGTGGCGCCACAAGGCTACTGGAATTACCCGAAAGGCACCGAGCAAACGCCCACTCATGCGCAGGAAACCAATATGGAGCGCCAGACCAAGCTTGTGGGAATCACCTCGGCGTGCATTGATTGCGTCGCGCTCGGCACCATCGAAGGTGAAAAATGCCTTCATCTCGAAGTCGCTGATATCGCGGGGGAGCCCACGCATCCCCAAAAACGTTGTGTGCCAACCCTGCATCGTGAACCTCAAAAGTGGGAGGCCACCATACCCGTTTACAAAGCGAACAGGAAAGTCAATGAAATCAACGGTCTACCCAGACCACCCCCGCGCCAGTGCTAGCTTTGCGTACCGTCACTTATTGCACTGAAAACGAGGAGACCCCGCTTCGGTAACTTGGAGGATGCGTTGCAGCGCGCCAACCGACTGCCCTTTGGCTTGGCTTCCTATGCCTTCACCAGGTCAGCCAAAAACGCGCATGCCATCTCTCGTGGACTGGAGGCCGGCATGGTGTCGATCAACCACATCGGATTGGCGCTGGCCGAGACACCGTTTGGGGGTCTCAAGGAGAGCGGCTACGGCAGCGAAGGCGGTAGCGAAACGTTCGATGGCTACCTGACCACCAAGTTCATATCCCAACTCAACTGACGTTCTCGATAACTGCGGCTACTGAACCCAGCCGCTTGGTTCGTTGAGTACGTGAACGAAAAAGGAGAAACATCGACACCCGATGAGTTCATATCTTGGCCCATGACTGTGCCGAACGCTCTTGGTCCAACGTGTCCTCGAGTATGTGATTCAAATAAATTTCCAGGAGACAAGATGAATATTCAGTGCTTCCGTAGCTTGGCCGGGCTGCGTTCTGTGTTTGCGATGATTCTTACTGCATCCGTGATGAGCTCGGTCCATGCCATCGACACCGATCCAGGGGATTGGACCGCCCCGCCACCAGGCACCAACCTGTTTCTGCTCTATGCGCAGCACGCCAACAGGAACGCCCTCTACACCAACGGGCAACAAACCCTCAACGCAAAACTTGGCTCGGACGTGGCGATTCTTCGGTATGTTCGCCCAGTCGATGTCTCGGGCCAGATCGTTGCACCGCAGGTGTTGCTGCCTTGGGCGCGTTTGCGCACAGGTGGCGTGGTCGCAGGGCTTGGCAATGCGTCGAGTACCGGTGACTTGATCTTGGCCAGCCCGATCTGGTTTGCCAAGGCGGGCACGGCGTCGCGGAACTCTTTCTCGTTTGCTCCCTACCTGGTCCTGCCAACCGGTGATTACAACAAGGGGCAGACACTTAACATTGGTGAGAACCGATGGAAAGCCATTTTCCAGTTCGGTGGCACGTACCAACTGAGCAAACAGATTGATGCAGAAGGGGCTATCGACGCAACCCTGTTCGGGAAGAACAAGGATTTTGGGGCCTCGGGTACGGACACGCTTCAACAAAAACCGCTCTACCAACTGCAGGGTTCGCTGAACTGGCATCAAAGCCCGGGTACCTTGTTTGCAGTGGGCCTGTCACACACCTTTGGCGGCGTTCAGAAGGTAAACGGCGTGTCCTTGAACAACGAGATGGCCACCACCAAAATGTCCCTGACAGCATCGACTTTTGTCAGTCCCTCCCTACAAGTGTTAGTGTCTGTCGGTCGCGATTTGAAGGTCGACAACGGATTCAAGGAATCCAGTCGTCTGAACGTCAGGATGCTCAAGGTATTTTGATTCGGTGGCCTACAACCGGTCATCGGTCCGGTAGGACCGATGACCAAAGGTTGTCAGAACACCATTGGCGCATGCGTGGCAAAGCACCTTTCCAGTTACTCGCATTGCGAGCAGCAGGTGCGTGTTTCTTCCCTGCCATCGCATCGCTCGGCGCTTAACGCTTCCGTCTGGGCAAACCCTATGAACGCCGTTGCTGGGAAGTTGTAAATTGATTGGTTATTGATCCGAAACTTGAAATCTTTGCTGATTTCGGAGGGTCTTCCCTCTGGGTGTGAGTCTCTGATCTTCAAGAATTTAGGTTTCTCTTCAATAGTTTTCGGAGCTTGTTTCATGAACGCCTTGATCACGCCCGACGAAGTGCCGCGCTGGATCCCCGGCCGACTCACTCTGGATAGCACGCCCCTGGGGTGGGAAGAAACCGTTCTGAAGGGCTACCGCTACGACAGTCTCGATGTCGAAATACCCACGATGCGGGATTTCATGATCGTCGTCTATCGGGGTGGTGTGGCAGAAATGAGCCGGCGAAGCGGTGGTTCATGGCAGTCGGCAAGGGTCGAACCGGGCGTCGTTTCCATCTTGACCCGCGCAGAACAGTCTCGGTGGCGATGGGACAAGGCGATCGATGTGTCCCACCTATACCTTTCCCAAAGCGCCGTCGCGCGTGTTGCTGGTGAAGTCTTCGACAAAGACATCAGGGATGTGGAGATGCGGGACATGATCCGGGCCGAAGATCCGGTTTTGCCTGCCTTGACCACCTTGTTTGAGAACGAACTCAACTGCGGCATGTTGGGCGGCCAACTCTATGTGGACGCCTTGAAGGCTCAACTGTGCATTCACATGCTGCGCCAATACACCAAGGTTGTTTTTCGGGAATACCGCTCCTATGGCCGGCTGTCTCAGGCCCAGTGTCGGCTGGTGGTGCAGTACATAGAAGAACACCTTGACCAGAACATTTCACTGCAGGATCTGGCAGGACTGGCCCAGCTGAGCGTCTTCGCTTTCATACGTAAGTTTCGTGCCGAGTTTCAGTGTGCTCCACACGCCTATGTACTGGATCAACGAGTCAAACACGCTCAGCGACAACTGGCGCGTCCGGACGTTCCGCTCAAGGTGGTGGCCGCCAACTGCGGGTTCTCAGATCAGAGCCATATGACACGCGTTTTTCGACGGGTTCTGAATGTAACCCCTGCCGAGTTCAGGCGGTCTTGCGCCAGCCCTTGAGGCGCTTGGGCCCAGCATCACGACCAGCGGGAAGCCTTGTCGACGATGAAGTCGATAAACGTTCGCACGGCCTGAGTTTGGTACCGCCCCGGCATCCGCAGCAGGAAAAGCCGGGTGCCAAAAATGCTGAGGCGCCAGGAGTCGAGTGCGGTGACTACGCGCCCCATCTTCACGTCTTCCTGAACGACGTAACTGGGGACCAGGCCGATACCCAGTCCCGATAGAATGGCCTCGCGCAGGAACTGAAAGTTCTCCGACGCCAGCGTCGGGCTCAGCGTGACTTCCTGGCGCGCCTCATCTTTGTATGCCGACAGCCGCAGTTCCCGTCCGACCACCGACGATGTGATCAGTGGCACCTTCCGAAGGGCTTCCAAGTCCTCTGGCAAACCTTTTGTCCGGGCAAAGGCATCAGAGGCACATGCCACGTAGCGCACCTGTGCAAGTTCCCGCGCCACCAAGGCTTCTGGCGGGTCGGACATCACCCGGATGGCGACATCGACTTCGTCGCGCAGCAGGTCGTCCACACGGTTTTCAAACAGCAGTTCCAGACTGATCTCAGGGTACTGGCGTTTGAACTCCAGCAGCCAGCCGGTCATGACCAGTTGCCCGAAACCGGTGGGCACACTGACCCGGACCGCGCCGTGCAGACCGCGTCCCAGCGTGTCGATGGCTTCCTGGGCGGCGGTCAGTTCGTCGCGGATGGCGCGCCCGTGCCGGTAGAGCGTCTGGCCGATTTCGGTCGGTTCGATGCGCCGTGTGGTCCGGCGCACCAGTTGCACACCCACCGACTTCTCCAGTTGCTGCAGGTGGTAGCTGACGTTGGCGCGGCTGACTTTGAGCTTGCGCGCGGCACTGCTCAGGTTGCCAGCATCAAGGATGTCTACCAACAGCACAAGTCCGGTCAGGTCCATGGATCAACTGTCAAACGAATTTTGACACAGTGTTAAACATCGAACGGATTGTCAAGTCAATGTGCGAACAACACAATCCCCCGCACCCCTCAATGCCCGGTCTCGGGCACCACTTCTGACTTCAAACCTCATGGCACTCGACACAGAAACCTTTTCTTTGCTCAAGGACAGCGTGCAACGCTTCATTCGTGAGCGTCTGGTCCCCGCCGAAAACAGCGTGGAAGAGCACGATGACGTCCCCTCGGACATCGTCGACGACATGAAAGAGCTGGGCCTGTTTGGCCTGTCGATTCCGGAGGAGTTCGGCGGCATCGGCCTGTCGATGGTGCAGGAATGCGAAGTGGCCTTTGAGCTGGGGCAGACAGCCTTGGCCTTCCGCTCGGTGGTGGGCACCAACATCGGCATCGGTTCACAGGGCATCCTGATGGACGGCACGGCTGAACAGAAGGCCGAATACCTGCCCCGTATCGCCAGCGGCGAGCTGATCATTTCTTTCGCGCTTACCGAGCCCAACGCTGGGTCGGACGCTGCGGCCCTGCAGACCCGCGGTGTGCGCGAAGGCGACGACTACCTGCTCAGTGGCAGCAAGCGTTACATCACCAACGCGCCACGCGCCGGTGCTTTCACGCTGATGGCGCGCACCGACGGACCGGGCGCCGGCGGCATCTCGGCCTTCATCGTCCCGTCGGACCTGCCCGGCATCACCCTGGGCAAGCCGGACAAGAAGATGGGCCAGCGCGGCACGAAGACCTGTGACGTGAACCTGGACAACGTGCGGGTGCCGGCAGTCAACATCATCGGCGGCGTACCTGGCAAGGGTTTCAAAACGGCCATGAAGGTGCTGGACCGCGGGCGCCTGCACGTGTCGGCCCTGGCCTGCGGCATGGCACAACGCATCCTCAACGAATCGGTGGCCTATGCCCAGGAGCGCAAGCAGTTCGGCCAGCGCATCGGGGATTTCCAGCTGGTGCAGGCCATGCTGGCGGACAGCCAGGCTGAACTGCTGGCGGGGTGGTCCATGGTGAAGGCCGTGGCACGGCGCTACGACGCCAAGCCCTTTGGCGTAAACGATCCCGAGGTGAGCATGCAGGCCTCGTGTACCAAGCTTTTCACGACCGAGATGGTCGGCCGTGTGGCAGACCGCGGCGTGCAGATCCACGGTGGCGCAGGCTACATCAACGAGTACAAGGTCGAGCGCTTCTACCGCGACGTGCGCCTACTGCGCCTGTACGAAGGCACGACACAGATCCAGCAGCTGATCATCGGCAAGCAGCTGATGCGGCGGGACTGATAGGCATTCCTTCTTTCTTTCAACTACCGGAGACACGCATGTCCAGACTGATCAAATCACACATGAGCCGTCGTCAGATTTTGTCTATGACAGCCATAACCATCGTGCTGCCGACTTGGGCCCAGTCTGGGTATCCGAGCAAGCCCATCACGATTTTGGTTCCCTTTCCAGCCGGCGGAACCACCGACATCCTCGGTCGCCTGGTAGGGCGTCATCTGGCCTCTCGTCTGGGTGGAACGGTGGTGGTAGAAAACAAACCCGGTGCCGGAGGCTCCGTCGGTTCGGCAATGGTTGCCAAGGCTGCAGGCGATGGCTACACGCTGTTGTTGGGCACGATCGGTACGCATTCCATCAACCAGTACCTGTACAAGAAGCTTGCCTACGATCCCTTCAAGGACTTCGCACCAATCAGTTTGATCGCAATGGTGCCGAACGTGTTGGTAGTCAATTCGTCGTCGCAGATCAAGACGGTCAAGGATCTGATCGCGGCGGCAAAGGCCGATCCTGGCAAGTTGACATATGCGTCGGCTGGCAACGGAACATCGATTCACTTGTGCGGAGCCATGTTTGAGCAAATGGCTCAGGTCTCTATGTCGCACGTACCCTACCGCGGAAGTGCGCCGGCGATCACTGATTTGATCGGCGGCCAGACCACCTGCATGTTTGACAATTTGCCGTCGGCCATGCCTCACATCAAATCCGGTGCACTGCGTGCGGTCGCTGTGACCACGGCCAAACGCTCCGCTGCGTTACCAGAGGTGCCCACGATCGCTGAATCGGGTGTCGCGGGATACGACGCCAGTTCATGGTTTGGCATGTGGGCCCCCGCTTCTGTGCCTGCTAGCTTGGTTGGCCGGCTCAACGAAGAAATTCGACAGATTCTGGTGCAGGCCGAAGTAAGACAAACACTCAAGGAGCAAGGCGCAGAGGCCGCTCCTGACAGTCCGGCGCAGTTTGCGGCCTATATCCAAGCCGAGGCCAACAAGTGGTCAAAGGTTGTTCAAACCGCCAATGTGCAGCTGGATTGATCGTATGGGAGCCCTTAGCCATATTCGAGTGCTGGATCTGACACGGGTTCTTGCTGGTCCTTGGTGCACGCAGACACTGGCCGACCTGGGAGCGGACGTGATCAAGATCGAACGCCCGGGCCAGGGCGACGACACGCGGCAGTGGGGGCCACCCTACGCACATGATGCCGCAGGGCAGGACACGACCGAAGCAGCCTACTACTTGGCGGTGAACCGGAACAAACGGTCCGTCACGCTAGACATCTCAACTCCCGAGGGCCAGGACTTGGTCCGTCGCCTGGTGGCGCAATGCGACGTGTTGGTCGAGAACTTCAAGGTCGGGGACATGCAGCGCTACGGGCTCGACTACGAGAGTCTGCGCAGAGAACAGCCCAGTCTCATCTATTGCTCGATCACCGGCTTCGGTCAGACTGGCCCGTACGCGCCGCGCGCTGGCTACGACTTCATCGTACAAGGCATGGGCGGGTTCATGAGCGTTACCGGCGAGCGGGATGGTCAACCAGGCGCGTCCCCCCAGAAAGCCGGCGTCGCTATCGCCGACCTGTTCACAGGTGCGCATGCCACCATTGCCATACTGGCTGCGTTGAATCACAGGGAGCGCACAGGCGAAGGGCAGTACCTGGACATTTGCTTGCTGGACACGCAGGTTGCCATGATGGCCAATATGGCCACGAACTACCTGGCCACAGGCAAACCTCCGGCACGCTGGGGTAATGCACACCCCAACATCGTTCCTTACCAGGTGTTCAAGGTGGCCGATGGTTGGGTCATCGTCGCTTGTGGAAACGACGGGCAGTTCCGAAAGCTCACCCAGGCTGCCGGCCAACCCGAACTGGCCGACGATCCGCGCTTTGCCACCAACCCTGCCCGCGTGCGGCATCGCGACCAGTTGGTACCGCTGCTGGAATCGCTGATGCTCCTGCAACCGCGCGATACATGGATCCGGCTGTTGGAAGAGGTCGGTGTGCCTTGCGGCCCCATCAATGACATGGCCGATGTGTTCCAGGACCCTCAGGTGCTGGCCCGTGAAATGCGCCAGGACCTGCCCCATCCCACCGCGGGCCAGGTGAGCGTGCCGGGCAGCGCGCTCAAGCTGTCGTCGACGCCCGTGACCTACCGCAGCGCACCGCCGCTGCTTGGCCAGCACACGCAGGAAGTGCTCCAGTCCCTGGTGACTCTCTCCGATGGCGAGCTGGACGCACTCAAAACCCGTCACATCATCTGATATCCGGTACTGCCCACATGACCCCGTCTTCTTCTATTGCCTCACGTGTGGCATGCATCGAACTCAACGCACCGCCCGTCAACAGCCTGGGCATCGCGCTGCGCCGACATATCGTCGATTCGGTGCGCGCCGCCGATGCCGATCCGCAGGTGGCGGCTATCGTGCTCATCGGCACCGAAAAAGCCTTTTCGGCTGGCGCTGACGTGTCCGAGTTCGGCACGCCACTGCAGTTTGAAACGCCCATGCTGCGCGACGTCATCGCGGCACTCGAAAGCTGCTCAAAGCCGGTGGTGGCCGCCATCTCCGGCGTCGCGCTCGGCGGTGGGCTGGAACTGGCCCTGGGCTGCCATGCACGGGTGGCCCTGGCTTCGGCCCGGCTCGGTACGCCGGAGATCCAGCTGGGCCTGATTCCTGGCTCCGGCGCCACCCAGAAACTGCCGCGCCTGGTGGGGGCGGAGCGGGCGCTGGCAATGATGCTCACGGGCCAGCCCCTGACCGCCGACGAGCTCACGGCTTCAGGGTTGCTGGACCGTGTGGTGCCGCAAGACCTGTGGGCCGCTGCGTCGGCCCTGGCCCTGGAATTGGCGCAGGCTGATTTCCCCCTGTCGCGGGCACGTGACCGCAGCGTCAATGCGGATGCTGCCCGGGCAGCAGTTAGCGAGGCTTTGGCCCGGTTCAACGCCCGCCAGCGCGCGCAGCCCGCCTACCAGGCCTTGCTGGACGCGGTACAGGCGAGCGCTCTGCCGTTCGACGCCGGCATGCAGCGCGAACGCGAGCTGTTCCTGGCGCTGATGCAGAGCCCCGAAGCGGCTGCCTTGCGCTACCAGTTCCGGGTCCAGCGCGAGTCCGGCAAGCTGCCGCCCAGTCTGTCTGCCGAGTCGCGCGACTTCGATCGGGTCGCCGTCATCGGCGCCGGTACCATGGGCTCGGGCATCGCCATCGCCGCGCTGGAGGCGGGCCTGCAGGTCTGCCTGCTGGAGCAGTCGGGCGAGGCGCTGGCGCGTGGTTCCGCACGTATCTCCGAGCACTTCGTTGCGCGTGTGAAAGCCGGCAAAGTCGATGCTGCAAAGGCCGAAAGCCTGCAAGGCCGGCTGACGGCCACGCTGGACTGGTCGGCGCTGCAGTCGGTCGACGTGGTGATCGAAGCCGTGTTTGAGGACCTGGCAGTCAAGCAGTCGGTGTTTCGCCAGATCGACGCACACGCGCGGGCGGACGCGGTGCTGGCCACCAACACCTCCTACCTGGACATCGACGCGATCGCATCGGTCACGTCCCGGCCGCAGGACGTGCTGGGCCTGCACTTCTTCAGCCCGGCCAACGTCATGAAGCTACTGGAGGTGGTGCAAGGGCGCGACAGCGCACCCGACGTGATCGCCACCGGCATGGCCCTGGGCCGCGAGCTCAAGAAAACGCCCATCCTGTGCGGCAACGCCTTTGGCTTCATCGGCAATCGTATCTACAACGCCTACCGCAAGCAGTGCGAGTTCATGTTGGAAGACGGGGCCTGGCCCGAGGACGTGGATCGTGCACTGACCGATTTCGGCTTCGCCATGGGGCCGTTCGCCGTGGCCGATCTCTCGGGCCTGGACATCGCTTGGCGCATGCGGCAGGCCGGCGCCGCCACCCGTGACCCGCGGGAGCGTTATGTGCACATCCTCGACCGCCTGTGCGAGATGGGCCGCATGGGACGCAAGACCCAGGCGGGCTACTACACCTACACCGACGGCAAGGCCAGCCCCGCCACCGACGAGGTGGTGCGTGGCGTCATCGCGCAGGCCTCGGCCGCGCGCGGCATCGAGCGCTCGCCACTGTCGGCCGAGACGATCCAGCGCCGAGCCCTGCTGGCCATGGTGAACGAAGCCGCGCTGCTGTTCAGCGAAGGGGTGGCGCACCGCGCAGGCGACATCGACGTCGTCTTGGTCAACGGCTACGGCTTCCCGTCCTGGGTGGGAGGCCCCGTGCACTGGGCCCGTACCCAGCCACGGGATCTGCTGGAGCAGGAGCTGGATCGGCTCGTTGCGGCCAACGGCTTTGGCGCTGTACGCGCTACGCCGGCCATGCTGGACCACCTGCTCGGCTGAGCCGCGCACCTCTCTTTTGTCCCTGTATTTCTCTTTTTTTGTTTCCTGCCATGACCACTTCCCAAGCCTTCATCTGCGACGCCATCCGCACCCCCTTCGGCCGCTACGGCGGCGCGCTATCGTCGGTGCGTGCCGACGACCTCGGCGCCGTGCCCTTGCGCGCCCTCATGACGCGCAATCCCAGTGTTGACTGGGCCTCGGTGACTGACATCATCTTCGGCTGCGCCAACCAGGCTGGTGAAGACAACCGCAATGTGGCGCGAATGAGCGGATTGTTGGCAGGATTGCCACTTGAAGTGCCAGGATCGACCGTCAACCGCCTGTGTGGTTCTGGCTTGGACGCCATCGGTACCGCAGCTCGCGCCATCAAAGCCGGTGAAGCCGGCTTGATGATCGCCGGCGGTGTGGAGAGCATGAGCCGAGCGCCCTTCGTCATGCCCAAGGCCGAAAGCGCGTTTTCCCGTAACAACGCTGTCTACGACACCACCATCGGCTGGCGCTTCGTCAACAAGCTGATGAAAGCGCAGTACGGCGTGGACTCGATGCCCGAAACCGCCGAGAACGTGGCGACGGACTTCCAGATCGAGCGCAAAGCGCAGGACCGCATGGCCCTGGCCAGCCAGATGAAGGCCGTGGCAGCGATCAAGGCCGGCCACCTGGCGCGCGAAATCTGTGCCGTGAGCATCCCACAGAAAAAGGGCGATGCCGTGCTGGTGGACACCGATGAACACCCGCGCGAAACAAGTCTGGAAATCCTGGCCAAACTCAATGGTGTGGTACGCCCGGACGGCACGGTGACCGCGGGCAACGCCAGCGGTGTGAACGACGGCGCCTGCGCGCTGCTGCTGGCCGATGAGGCCACGGCCGCGAAGAGCGGCTTGACGCCCAAGGCCCGCATCGTTGGCATGGCCACCGCCGGCGTGGCCCCGCGCATCATGGGCATCGGCCCGGCGCCGGCCACGCAGAAAGTGCTCGCGCTCACCGGCCTGACGCTGGAGCAGCTGGACGTGATCGAACTCAACGAAGCCTTTGCGGCGCAAGGTCTGGCCGTGCTGCGCCAGCTGGGCCTGTCGGACGACGACGCACGCGTCAACGCCTGGGGCGGCGCCATCGCGCTGGGCCACCCGCTGGGCGCCAGCGGTGCGCGTCTGGCCACCACGGCGGTCAATCGCTTGCACGCCACCGGCGGACGCTACGCGCTGTGCACCATGTGCATCGGCGTGGGGCAGGGCATTGCCTTGATCGTCGAACGCGTCTGAAGGGATCCACACCATGAAAATCATCGTCCCCGTCAAACGCGTGGTGGACTACAACGTCAAGGTGCGCGTCAAGAGCGACGGCACCGGCGTGGACATCGCCAACGTCAAGATGAGCATGAACCCGTTTGACGAGATCGCAGTGGAAGAAGCCGTGCGCCTGAAGGAGAAAGGTGCGGCCACCGAGGTCATCGCCGTTTCCTGCGGCGTGGCCCAGTGCCAGGAAACCCTGCGCACGGCCATGGCCATCGGTGCCGACCGCGCCATCCTGGTCGAGACCGATGTCGAGCTGCAGCCCCTGGCCGTGGCCAAGCTGCTCAAGGCCCTGGTGGACAAGGAACAACCGGGTCTGATCATCCTGGGCAAGCAGGCGATCGACGACGACGCCAACCAGACCGGCCAGATGCTGGCGGCCCTGGCCGACCTGCCGCAGGCCACCTTCGCATCCAAAGTGGAAGTCGCTGGTGACAAGGCCAAGGTCACCCGCGAAATCGATGGTGGCCTGGAGACGCTGGAAGTCTCGCTGCCGGCCGTGGTCACCACCGACCTGCGCCTGAACGAGCCGCGTTATGTGACGCTGCCCAACATCATGAAGGCCAAGAAGAAGCCGCTGGAGACTGTCAAGCCGGCCGACCTCGGTGTCGATGTGGCGCCGCGCCTGAAGACTCTGAAGGTCGCCGAACCGGCCAAGCGCGGCGCCGGCGTGAAGGTGCCCGATGTGACCGCCCTGGTGGACAAGCTCAAGAACGAAGCCAAAGTGATCTGAGGAAGAAACAACATGACCGCACTCGTCATTGCCGAACACGACAACGCCGCCATCAAGGGCGCGACCCTCAACACCGTGTCCGCCGCCGCTGCCTGCGGCGGTGACGTGCACGTGCTGGTGGCCGGCCACAACGCCGCTGCCGCTGCAGCCGCCGCCGCCCAGATCGCCGGTGTCGCCAAAGTCATCCACGCCGATGGCGAAGGCTTCGCCCACGGCCTGGCCGAAAACGTCGCCGCCCAGGTGCTGGCCATCGCCAATGCCTACAGCCACATCCTGTTCCCTGCCACGGCCGGCGGCAAGAACGTGGCTCCGCGCGTGGCCGCCAAGCTCGACGTCGCGCAGATCAGCGACATCACCAAGGTCATCAGCCAAGATACCTTCGAGCGCCCCATCTACGCCGGCAACGCCATCGCCACCGTGCAGAGCGGCGACGCCACCAAAGTCATCACCGTGCGCACCACCGGCTTCGACCCGGCAGGCCAGGGTGGATCGGCCGCCGTGGAACCGGTTGCGGCCGCAGCGGGCAACGGCAAGAGCAGCTACCTGGGCAGCGAAATCGCCAAGAGCGACCGCCCGGAACTGACGGCGGCCAAGATCATCGTCAGCGGTGGCCGTGCGCTGGGCAGCAGCGAGAAGTTCAACGAAGTGATGACCCCGCTGGCCGACAAGCTGGGCGCGGCCATCGGTGCCAGCCGCGCGGCGGTGGACGCGGGCTACGCCCCGAACGACCTGCAGGTGGGTCAGACGGGCAAGATCGTGGCGCCGCAGCTGTACATCGCCGCGGGCATCTCGGGTGCGATCCAGCACCTGGCGGGCATGAAGGATTCGAAGGTGATCGTGGCGATCAACAAGGACCCCGAGGCGCCGATCTTCAGCGTGGCCGACTACGGCCTGGAGGCCGACCTGTTCACCGCTGTGCCCGAGCTGGTGGTAGCGATTTAAGAACAGAAGTAGCTTGAAGCAGAAAATGAAAACATTCAGGGAAAACAATGGAACTGAGGCACCTTCGGTGCTTCTTGGCGGTCGCTCAGGAACTGCACTTCGCCAGAGCCGCTGAGAAGCTTCACATTGAACAGTCGCCACTTTCGCGGGCGATCAAGGAACTGGAAGAAGAGCTGGGGGTCCGCCTCTTCGACCGCAACACCCGCAGCACGCGCCTGACCCGTTCTGGTCAGGTCTTCATGGATCACGTGCCACGCGTGTTCGCTGCGCTGACCCAGGCTCGTGACAGCGTACGGGCCGTGTCGGCCGGTTACCAGAGGCAGTTGCGCATCGCGCTGTCCGAAGACATCTCGCAGGCCCGTCTCACTGCATTGCTATCGGGTTGCCGTGAAGAGGAGCCAGATACGGAAATCCGCCTATACGAGGTTCCGCTGGCGCAGCAGATCAAGGGCCTCGAATCCGACTTGTATGACTTGGGGTTTTCCCAATGGACGGATGTCGGCGAGGCTCTGTCTGCTGTGCCGGCATGGAGCGACACGATAGTGGTGGTGATGCCTTTGCGTCACCCCTTGTTGGCCTACGAGAAACCGCCGCTGAACGAGGTCCTGCGCTACCCACTGGTGCTGTGCGACCCTGAGGTCTGCGAGGGCTGCTGTCGCCAGCTGGACCGGGTACTTCGCGCGACTGACATGGAGCCCATCGTGGCTGAGCGAGTCGCCAGTCACGACCTCATGGTGACGCTAGTGGCAGCGGGATACGGGTTGGGCTTTTCGACAGAGGCACACGTATCAACCAGCAGCCACCCAGAAATCGTCACCAGGCCATTGGCAGGCCGCACACCGTTGCTGACCACCTACCTGATCCACCGTATCGGTGACCCGTCTGAGACCTTGCGACGTTTCGTAGAAAGAGCACTCATAAACGCGCCGGATCGGCCGGCCAATGATGCTCAGGACACTTCACCAGGGAGTACGACATGAAAAAGCTTCACAAATGGAAAGCAGCCTTGGCAGTTACCTCGGCCACCCTCCTTCTGTCGGCCTGCGGCAAGCAGCAGCCCACTGATTCGCTGGAATCGTTTATGGCCGATCCAGAACGGTTGAAGCTGCTGAGAGAGCAGTGCAAGACCGAGCGCACGAAACTGGGCGACGAACTTTGTGACCGCGTGGCCGAGGCCTCGAAGCGACGATTTTTCGGGGACGGCAAGGTGCCGTACAACCCACCCAAGGAATCGCCCAAGTTCTGAACTTGCGTTCGTGGCCACACTCGGTGGCACTCATCTCGCGCATGGAAGCGGTGCTAAGCGCATCGTTTCAGGGAGCCATGACACGCGGCAGCACGCTGCCACTTGCATTCTTGCAGGCCGAGTTGCGAGCCTGTCGATTTCGGACTTTGACCCACCGATAGCCAGCCTTGATGCTCATGCGTGCGGCACACCTTCGTGCCGCGCGCATGGCTCCGCATGGCGGGCCACAGAATCGGAGGTCAAGGTGCAGGCTCAGGGCAAAAGCCACCAGGGGGTTCTCTACGGTCAGATCGCGGCGGTTCTGGGCGTCGTCGTGGTCGGCGTGTGGGGTGCAACCCAGTGGACAGCTACGGCACTCGGCCATCAGGCGCGTCTGGGCACTCCGTGGTTCGAGGCCTTCGGCTCGCCGGTCTACCATCCCTGGCGCCTTTTCGAATGGTGGTTCTTCTTGGGGTCTCCTCGTTTTCAGTGCAATAAGTGACGGTACGAAAAGCTAGCACTGGCGCGGAGGTGGTGTTGGTAGATCGTTGATTTCATTGACTTTCCTGTTCACTTTCAAATCTGCGATTCGTGGCGTCAAACCGTGGTCGGTTTCATCCATTGGTGCCAGTTATCGATGCATTTGGCCGCGAAGGCAGGATTTGGTCAGCATAGCGGTCAACCGGGAAGCGAAACACACCCCGCAAGTTGATGCTCTCCAGCTTGGTGGGCGCAATCTTCCCGATCAGTTCCGGTGGAATGACCTGGCGGCGGTTCGACCAGCGATCCAGGACCGCCTGCATCTGTGAGGTATTCCACGCCATCACGATGTTGGCCATCAGGCTCAACGCATCGGCCACAGCCTGCATTTCATCGACACGTTTGGCCTGCGCCGGGCTGATCCGGCCGGTATAAATGGCGCGCTTGAGGGCGTTAACAGCCTCGCCCCGATTGAGCACCCGGCGCAACTCGTTCCTGAAAGCGTCCTTGACAAAGTAGTCAGCCAAAAACGCCGTACGCAGCAACCGCCCCAATTGCACGCCAGCCTCATAGATTGGATCGCCCTGGGCGGCAGAACCGAACCGCGCAAGAGCTGCCACCGCACTGGCATGTCCGCTCATGACCGAGGCTGCCAGGTGCACCAGACTATCCCAATGCTTTTCGATCAAAGCGACGTCGACATTGGCTTCGCACACCGCAGCGATTTCTGCGGGCACTTTGGTGCCGCGTGGCACAAAGAGGTGGCGCTGTTTGAGTTCCTTCAACCGCGGGCAAAGATCAAAACCAAGCAAACGGGCATGTGACATGGCAAAGTCGGTGTAGCCATGGGTATCCACAGCAAGCTGGCTGGTCTCCAGCTTTTCTTGGCGGATGACACCTTCAATGGCCACGCCCGCCTGGCGCTCATTGAGCACAAAGGGCTGCGCATGGAAGATGCCCCACCGGTCTTTTACATGGGAGTAGATTCCAATGGAAGGTGTGTTGCGCCGAGGATCAAGCCGGGCTTGCCACACCCGTTTGGTGGTCTCCATGCTCATCATGTCAGAAGATGCCAAATCGGACCGCCCCCAGGTGGCGGCAATCGGGTGTCGCTGCATGAATTCCAGCACAGCCTGGCAGGCCTGGCTCAGACGCCGTTCGTCCCGCGCCCAGCGCATGGCCTGGCGAATGCTGGTGGCAGACAATTGCGGAATCATGCGCGCGCATTCGACCGCAGTCAGACTGGTGCCGTGGGCCATGATGCCGGCATAGACCATCAGCAGCTCGTCGGTAGAGCGCGGCTCACGTCCGAGCATGATCCAGCTAAAGCGCACCTGGGCGTCAACGGCCAGAATCACTTCCGGCAATTGAACCTCACCGATGCGGTGATCCAAAGCCGCGCGCAGCTTGGTCACTTCTGGGTCTTCGTCCTCTGCGGGCAATGGCGACAAATGGAGTTCATCATCCACGCGCAGTACGCCACTGCGGGCTGCAGCGGCCACCGCATCGACACCGGCAGTTACTCTGGCCAGCAAAGGCTTCAAGAAAGTGGCAGCCTTGCTGGGTAACGATAGACGGGCATAGTGTTTCTTGGACTCTGCCTGCCAACGCTCGTCCGTGAAGAACAAGCGCGCACGACCCCGAAAGCTCAGGCTGTGCTCAATCCAGACCGAGCCATTGCGCACCGCGCGGCGCAGGGCAAACAGGGTGGCCACCTCCAACGCCTGAAACGCCCGTTCCCGGTCTGGGCTGGAGATCGAAACCTGCCAGATCATTCCCAGACTTGGTGCCACCACTTCAACTGGCAGCTTTCTGGATCCTTTGAGATATAAAGCTTGCAGCTTGGCAAGGTACTCGATGGCAGGATGCTCGCCGGTGGCCTGCCAGGGCAGCTTTGCAATGGCGACGAGCAACGACCGCACGGGGCGAATTCCATCAATCAATCCCTCGCGGACCAGGGAGGCCCTGCTCGGTGGTTTGCGTTTCTGGGTTTCGGTGATCAAGGCTTCAAGACGGGCACGCAACTCAGCATCTGGCACCGCACCTTGCGCGCTCAAGGCAACAAGTTCGCCGAGCAGCGTTTTGTACATTGCGGCCCAATTGACGGTAGCGGGGACATCGGCGGCAGCCTGACGCCACAGATCGGCGATCCGGCGCTGCACCATAAGGATCAACTGGTCTGTGGTGGTGAACAGGCAATACCGAAGAAAGCATGCGACCTCCACGGTGCGCGCTGGCTCTTTGATCTTGGCTCCGGCTGAGGGCGGCCTGGAGACAAGTCGGCGCGCGTAGCGGCGCAAGATGAGATCGGGGATGTCTGCCAGGTGCTTATGAACGTCCAGCGTGTAAAGCAGGTCGATGCGCTCCAGTACCTCGCTGATTTGGCGGGTTGAGTGTTTCGCCGGTGCAGCCCATAGCCAACTCTGCTGGGTTTGTCCATCTGGGCGCAGCTCTGAAACTGAGGCTCGCCAGCGATCAAGTGTTGCTGGATCAACGCTGGCGGCGATGGCGGTGCCTGTTTCAACTTCAAGCTGGGCAAGTGCCGCCGCAATCAGTGTCCGAATTGCCCGCTCGTGCACGATCACCAGCTTGTTCTTGTACAGCCATTGACGCGCCCGCACGAGTAGCTGATCGCGGTCGGCGCAGCGCGCCACTTCGTCGCGCAGTTCACGTACCAGTGAGCGGCGCTGGTGCTCGCTCATCCACTGGAATCCAAGGACCGTGCAGGCTACTTGTTGGTGATCGAATAGCGTGCGCCCGCGTTCATACATGGCTCTCAGCGAGGCGACTTCTGGTGCTGCAATGCCAAGCTCGTTGCCAAGGTGGCGCCACAAGGCTACTGGAATTACCCGAAAGGCACCGAGCAAACGCCCACTCATGCGCAGGAAACCAATATGGAGCGCCAGACCAAGCTTGTGGGAATCACCTCGGCGTGCATTGATTGCGTCGCGCTCGGCACCATCGAAGGTGAAAAATGCCTTCATCTCGAAGTCGCTGATATCGCGGGGGAGCCCACGCATCCCCAAAAACGTTGTGTGCCAACCCTGCATCGTGAACCTCAAAAGTGGGAGGCCACCATACCCGTTTACAAAGCGAACAGGAAAGTCAATGAAATCAACGGTCTACCCAGACCACCCCCGCGCCAGTGCTAGCTTTGCGTACCGTCACTTATTGCACTGAAAACGAGGAGACCCCTACCAGCGCGTCGGAGGCTGCGTGGGCCTGCAGAGCACGACCGACAGCACCTGGCGCAACGGCTCCACCAACTGGGGCCTGAAGGCCAACCTGAACTGGCTCAACGGCTTCGTGACGCACTGAGCCCGACCCGCCCGTCGTGACGCGCGCTGCGGCCTCGCCTGGGGCCGCAGCGCCGGCACGTTTTGATCTCCACCCACCACGAGAAAGGTCCGCCGATGGCTGCCTTCTCCACCCCGTTCTGGGCGGCCGTCGCCAGCGTCGCGGCGCTCGCCGCCGGTGTGTCGTACCTGGCGCACCCGTCCGACGAAGGCCACGACCCCGTCCATTCGCTGGGCGCTCCGCCCGACCGCAGCGCGCGCCTGGCCGACGTGATGCTGCCCGCCGAGGCGGACGACACCGCGGCCACACCACCGCCCGCCCTGCGCGCCGGCAGCCCGTTCACCGTCGACGCGCTCGGGCGCCTGGTCGTCAGCGCCAAGACCCTGCCGGTGCTCGACAGCTGGCTGGCGCTCGTGGCCCGCGGCCAGCCGCTGGCACCGCTCGAACCGCGCCTGCGCGCCGAACTGCCGCCGCTGGCCGCCGAGCGGGCCTGGCCGCTGCTGCAGCGCTACGCCGCCTACCGCGACGCCGAGCGCGAGATGCTGCGCGAGCTGAAGGCACACGGCGCCGTGCCGCCACGCGAGCTGCTCGACAAGACCATGGCGCTGCGCCGCCGTCATTTCGACACGGTGACGGTGCAAGAGCTCTTCGGCGTGCAGGAAGCGCGTGCGATCTATGCGAGCGAAGCGGCGCGCATCTTTGCCGACACCAGCCTCACCGAGGCGCAGCAGGCGCAGCGCCTGTTCGCCCTGCGCATGGGCCTGCCACCCGAGGTGGCCGCGCAGGAGTTCGCCGGCACCGAGTTCTCGGTCGCGATGGAGCGCATCGCCGCGCAGATGCGCGACGAGGGCGAGAGCGACGACGAGGTGGTGTTCCGCCGCCGGCAGTTCGTCGACGTCGAGGGCGCGAAGTCGCCGGTCGAACTCGAGCGCGAGCAGCTCGACACCCGCCGCCAGGCCTGGTCGCTGCGCCACCCCGCCTTCGTGCGCCAGCGCGAGGCGCTCTTTGCGGCCCACCCGTTCGACAGCCCCGAGCGCGCGGCCCTGCTCGACGAGCTGCTGCAGCAGCACTTCCAGGGCGAGCAGCTCCATGAAGCCCGCAGCCTGGGCCTGCACTGAGGCGCCCTCGTTCCGTTCACCGCTTACCCGTTCGACACCCACCAGGAGACAACCAGATGAAGACCTTCGGAAAACGCCTGCTGCAACTCGGCCTCGCCGTGTGTGCCACCTCGCTGAGCGTCAGCGCCTTCGCGCAGAGTTCATTCACGACCACCTACCGCGGCGGCACCACCAGCCTGTGCGGCAGCACCTACACCGTCAAAGGCTACGAGCCCAGCGCCACGGGCAAGTACCCGGTGTACGTGCACATCGTCGGCACCGGCGAGACCTACGACGGCGAACTGGCAATGACGCAGGTGCAGGCGATGGCCAACAAGGGCTTCGTCGCCGCCACGGTGGAGTACTCGAACGGCAGCTTCGGCTCCTGCTCCAGCATCGGCACCAAGGCGCGCTGCATCTTCAACAGCGGCAGCAGCAACAGCGCGATCGCCAAGCTGTGCGCGCGCAGCAAGGCCGACTGCTCCAAGGGCGTGGTCACCGGCGGCCTGAGCCAGGGTTCGATCATCTCGGTGCTGGCGAAGAACTACGACAGCCGCGTGCGCGCCTCGTACGGCCAGGGCGCCGGCACCAACTACTCCATCTACAACCTCAGCTCGTGCATGAACAACGGCGGCCACACCCAGGCGGCCGACCGCATCCGCCTCGTCAACGGCGAGTCCGACACCTTCGTCGGCCCGACCGCGAGCAACGTGCGCACTGCCAACCAGGCGATCACCGGCCTCTCGTGCGGCAGCAGCGCGTACTCGTGCTTCCGCAGCAACGGCAGCGGCTGGTACATCGTGCGCGGCAGCGAAGTGCAAGACGGCTCGGCCGACCACTGCTACATGATGGTCGGCGGCTGCACCACGCCAAGCGGCATCGACAGCGGCTTCCGCACCGGCAGCGCCGCCTGGCAGATGAACGCCAACCAGAACTGGCTGAAGAGCTTCGTCACGCCCTGACACCTCCGTGGCCTCGCCCTACCTCGTGTGGGGCGGGCCGTCCGCAGCGGTGAGGTGTCTGCCAGAATTTTCGGCATGCACGCCTCACCGCTCGGCGCTCCCATCTCCCTCCGGCTGACCCAGGCCGCGACGGCCTTCCTGCTGGCACTGCTCGCCGCCTGCAGCTCCACCCCCACCCGCGACGGCCCCGAGGCCAAGCCGCCCAGCGGCCTCGACAAGACCCCCGATGCGCAGCCCCGGGTCGAGCCCATCCGCAGCGGCGGCCCCAACAAGCCCTACACGGTGAACGGGCGCAGCTACACGCCGGTCACGACCGACAAGCCGATGGCCGAGAAGGGCCTCGCGTCCTGGTATGGCCGCAAGTTCCACGGCCGGCCCACGGCGAGCGGCGAGCCCTACGACATGTATGCGATGAGCGCGGCGCACAAGACCATGCCGCTGCCGAGCTACGCCCGGGTGCGCAACCCGGCCAACGGGCGCGAGGTGATCGTGCGCGTGAACGACCGAGGCCCCTTCCACGCCGACCGGGTGATCGACCTCAGCTACACCGCCGCGCTGCGCCTGGGCGTGCTGAACGGCGTGGCGCCGGTGGAGGTGGAACGGCTCACGCACGAGCAGATCCGAAGCGGCGCCTGGAAAGCCGACGGCCCGCCCGAGGCGGCGGAGCCGGTCGCCACGGCCCGCACCGATGGCAGCGACCGCGCCGAGCCGGTCGCCCCGGGCTTCTGGGTGCAGCTGGGCGCCTTCCGCCAGCGCGACGGGGCCGAACAGTTCCAGCGCCAAGTGGCCGGCGAACTGGACTGGCTGTCGCCTCGCCTGGCGGTCATCGGCGAGCCGCAGCTCTTCCGCCTGCAGGCCGGGCCTTATGGCTCACGCGGCGAAGCCACCGATGCGGCCGCGCGCATCCGCGAGGCCCTGAAGCTCGTGCCGGTGGTCGTGGAACGCCGCTGACCTGCGGCGCGGCGCGCTTCCGTGCCCGGGGTGGCATTCACCCCACACCCCACAAAACTGCACACCCGACGAATATTGGCCAGCGGAAAGATTGCACAACCGGGCAAAAACCTCAGCAAGCCCTCGCAAACCAAGGGCTTTCCCTGTGTTTTCGGCCAGGACTACCGTGCAACATTGACTCCACCCTGAACTGTCTCAGGGCAACAAGAGGGCGGAAGCCAGAGACGCCGCCCGGCACCCACCCAATGGAGATCGTCGTATGCACTCTCGTCTGATCCGCACCGCTGCCACCTTCGTCGGGGCCGCCGCCGCCCTTCTCGGCACCGCCACGGCCTGGGCCGGCGACTTCACCAGCTCCTACTCGGCTGGCCTGTCCACCTACTCGATCAAGGGCACCGAGCCCGCCACGGGCAAGCACCCGGTGTTCATCTACACCGTGGGCACGACCGAAAGCTATGACAACGCCCAGGCCATGGGCGCGGTCGCCGAGATGGCCGCCAAGGGCTTCGTCGCCGCCGCCGTGCAGTACGACAGCTCGCTCTTCGGCACCTGCTCGCAGATCCTCTCGAAGGCGCGCTACATCTACAACAGCGGCTCCACCAGCAGCGCCATCTCCAAGCTGTGCGCCCGCGCCAGCGCCGACTGTTCCAAGGGCATCGTCGTCGCCGGCTTCAGCCAGGGCTCGGTGATCGCCCTCAACGCGAAGAACTACGACACCCGCGTGCGTGCCGCCTACGGCATGGGCTCGCACACGTCGTACACGACCTACCTGATGAGCTCGTGCATGACGCCCGGCGGCTACACGATCTCGAAGGACAACGTGCGCATCGTCAACGGCCAGAGCGACAGCTTCCCGGTCAACAGCGTGCGCTCGTCGTCCGAGTCGGTCGCCGGGCGCAGCTGCGGCTCGTTCGCCTACGAATGCCTGGCCACCAACGGCAGCGGCTGGATCATGATCCGCGACAGCGCCGTCGGTGACGGCTCGGCCGACCACTGCTACCAGCGTGTCGGCGGCTGCACCGGCCTGCAGAGCGTGACCGACAGCACCTGGCGCAACGGCTCCACCAACTGGGGCCTGAAGGCCAACCTCACCTGGCTCAACGGTTTCGTGACGCACTGAGTCGCCTCGTGACAACGGGCATGCGCCGCAGGGTGCATGCCCGCCGCGAAGCACCCCCGCGAAAGGGCTGACCCATGGCTGCTTTCTCCACCCCGTTCTGGATGGCCACCGCCGGCATCGTCGCCGTCGCGGCGGGCACCGCCTACCTGGCGCGCGCTGACGCGGGCGGGCGCCTGGACAGCTCGGCGCAGGCGCTGGCCCTGCACGAGGGCGCGCGCTACATGCGCCCCGACGCCCCGATCGCCGACGACGACTTCACGCCCAAAGCGCCCACCGACAGCGGCACCGGCGCGGCGCGCGAAGGCCAGCCCTTCACCATCGACACGCTGGGCCGCCTGGTGGTGACCCACAAGACCCTGGCGGTGCTCGACAGCTGGCTGCCGGCCGCCGGCCAGGCGCTCGCGCCGAGCGAGGCGCGCCTGCATGCCAACCTGCCGCCGTTGGCTGCCGAGCGCGCCTGGCGCCTGCTGCGCAGCCACGCGGCCTACCGCGCCGCCGAACGCGAGCTGCTGCAGCAGCTGAAAGCGGCCGGCCCGATCCAGCCGCGCGAGCTGCTCGACCGCAGCATGGCGCTGCGCCGCCGCCACTTCGACTCGGTCTCGGTGCAGGAGCTCTTCGCCGTGCCCGAAGCCCGCGCGCTCTACGCGTCGGAGGTGGCGCAGATCCTCGCCGACCCACGGCTCAGCGAAGCTCAGCAGGCGCAGCGCCTGATGGCCTTGCGCATGAGCCTGCCGCCCGAGGTGGCGGCGCAGGAGTTCGGCGGCTCGGAGTTTTCGTTTGCGCTGGAAAAGCAGGTCGCGCGCATGCGCGAGCAAGGCGAGAGCGACGCCGAGGTGCTGTACCTGCGCAAGCAGTTCGTCGACGTCGAAGGTGCGCGATCGGTGATCGAGATCGAGCGCGAACAGGCCGAGGTGCAGAAGCAGGCCTGGGAGCTGCGCCACCCCGGCTTCGTGCGCGAACGCAACGCCCTGCTCGCCGCCGAGATCGAGGTGGTCGACAAACAGCAGCGGCTCGAAGCCCTGCTGCGCCAGCACTTCCGGCCCGACGAGATCGGCGCCGCCCGACTCCACAGCGGGCTCTGAGTTTTTCGCCCCAACCGGAACTGGCCTCAGCGCCCGCCCGACACGTCGACCAGCGTGCCGGTGGTGTAGCTGGCCTCGTCGGACAGCAGCCACACGATCGCGCGGGCGATCTCGTCGGCGCGACCCACCCGCTGCATCGGGATCATGTGCATCGACTGCTGGGCCCGATCGGGCATGCCGCCGGAGGCGTGGATCTCGGTGTCGATGATGCCGGGGCGCACGCCATTCACCCGCACGCCCTCGGTCGCCACCTCGCGCGCCAGGCCGACGGTGAAGGTGTCGATCGCCCCCTTGCTCGCCGCGTAGTCGACATACAGGCCGGGCGAGCCCAGCTTGGCCGCCACCGACGAGACGTTGACGATGGCCCCGCCCGCGCCGCCGTGGCGGGTGGACATGCGGCGCACCGCCTCGCGGGCGCAGACCATGCTGCCGATGACGTTGATGCCGAACATGCGCTGCAGGCGCGCCACGCTCATCTCGTCGACGCGCGACTGCAGGTCGACCACGCCGGCGTTGTTGACCAGGCCGACGAGCGGCGGCAGCTCGGCGTCGACGCGGGCGAACATGGCCAGCACCTGCGCCTCGTCGGCCACATCGGCCTGTACCGCGAGGGCCTGGCCGCCGGCCTGGCGGATGGCGGCGCACACCGCGTCGGCGGCGGCCGCATCGCGGGCGTAGTTGACGGGGTCTCCTCGTTTTCAGTGCAATAAGTGACGGTACGAAAAGCTAGCACTGGCGCGGAGGTGGTGTTGGTAGATCGTTGATTTCATTGACTTTCCTGTTCACTTTCAAATCTGCGATTCGTGGCGTCAAACCGTGGTCGGTTTCATCCATTGGTGCCAGTTATCGATGCATTTGGCCGCGAAGGCAGGATTTGGTCAGCATAGCGGTCAACCGGGAAGCGAAACACACCCCGCAAGTTGATGCTCTCCAGCCTGGTGGGCGCAATCTTCCCGATCAGTTCCGGTGGAATGACCTGGCGGCGGTTCGACCAGCGATCCAGGACCGCCTGCATCTGTGAGGTATTCCACGCCATCACGATGTTGGCCATCAGGCTCAACGCATCGGCCACAGCCTGCATTTCATCGACACGTTTGGCCTGCGCCGGGCTGATCCGGCCGGTATAAATGGCGCGCTTGAGGGCGTTAACAGCCTCGCCCCGATTGAGCACCCGGCGCAACTCGTTCCTGAAAGCGTCCTTGACAAAGTAGTCAGCCAAAAACGCCGTACGCAGCAACCGCCCCAATTGCACGCCAGCCTCATAGATTGGATCGCCCTGGGCGGCAGAACCGAACCGCGCAAGAGCTGCCACCGCACTGGCATGTCCGCTCATGACCGAGGCTGCCAGGTGCACCAGACTATCCCAATGCTTTTCGATCAAAGCGACGTCGACATTGGCTTCGCACACCGCAGCGATTTCTGCGGGCACTTTGGTGCCGCGTGGCACAAAGAGGTGGCGCTGTTTGAGTTCCTTCAACCGCGGGCAAAGATCAAAACCAAGCAAACGGGCATGTGACATGGCAAAGTCGGTGTAGCCATGGGTATCCACAGCAAGCTGGCTGGTCTCCAGCTTTTCTTGGCGGATGACACCTTCAATGGCCACGCCCGCCTGGCGCTCATTGAGCACAAAGGGCTGCGCATGGAAGATGCCCCACCGGTCTTTTACATGGGAGTAGATTCCAATGGAAGGTGTGTTGCGCCGAGGATCAAGCCGGGCTTGCCACACCCGTTTGGTGGTCTCCATGCTCATCATGTCAGAAGATGCCAAATCGGACCGCCCCCAGGTGGCGGCAATCGGGTGTCGCTGCATGAATTCCAGCACAGCCTGGCAGGCCTGGCTCAGACGCCGTTCGTCCCGCGCCCAGCGCATGGCCTGGCGAATGCTGGTGGCAGACAATTGCGGAATCATGCGCGCGCATTCGACCGCAGTCAGACTGGTGCCGTGGGCCATGATGCCGGCATAGACCATCAGCAGCTCGTCGGTAGAGCGCGGCTCACGTCCGAGCATGATCCAGCTAAAGCGCACCTGGGCGTCAACGGCCAGAATCACTTCCGGCAATTGAACCTCACCGATGCGGTGATCCAAAGCCGCGCGCAGCTTGGTCACTTCTGGGTCTTCGTCCTCTGCGGGCAATGGCGACAAATGGAGTTCATCATCCACGCGCAGTACGCCACTGCGGGCTGCAGCGGCCACCGCATCGACACCGGCAGTTACTCTGGCCAGCAAAGGCTTCAAGAAAGTGGCAGCCTTGCTGGGTAACGATAGACGGGCATAGTGTTTCTTGGACTCTGCCTGCCAACGCTCGTCCGTGAAGAACAAGCGCGCACGACCCCGAAAGCTCAGGCTGTGCTCAATCCAGACCGAGCCATTGCGCACCGCGCGGCGCAGGGCAAACAGGGTGGCCACCTCCAACGCCTGAAACGCCCGTTCCCGGTCTGGGCTGGAGATCGAAACCTGCCAGATCATTCCCAGACTTGGTGCCACCACTTCAACTGGCAGCTTTCTGGATCCTTTGAGATATAAAGCTTGCAGCTTGGCAAGGTACTCGATGGCAGGATGCTCGCCGGTGGCCTGCCAGGGCAGCTTTGCAATGGCGACGAGCAACGACCGCACGGGGCGAATTCCATCAATCAATCCCTCGCGGACCAGGGAGGCCCTGCTCGGTGGTTTGCGTTTCTGGGTTTCGGTGATCAAGGCTTCAAGACGGGCACGCAACTCAGCATCTGGCACCGCACCTTGCGCGCTCAAGGCAACAAGTTCGCCGAGCAGCGTTTTGTACATTGCGGCCCAATTGACGGTAGCGGGGACATCGGCGGCAGCCTGACGCCACAGATCGGCGATCCGGCGCTGCACCATAAGGATCAACTGGTCTGTGGTGGTGAACAGGCAATACCGAAGAAAGCATGCGACCTCCACGGTGCGCGCTGGCTCTTTGATCTTGGCTCCGGCTGAGGGCGGCCTGGAGACAAGTCGGCGCGCGTAGCGGCGCAAGATGAGATCGGGGATGTCTGCCAGGTGCTTATGAACGTCCAGCGTGTAAAGCAGGTCGATGCGCTCCAGTACCTCGCTGATTTGGCGGGTTGAGTGTTTCGCCGGTGCAGCCCATAGCCAACTCTGCTGGGTTTGTCCATCTGGGCGCAGCTCTGAAACTGAGGCTCGCCAGCGATCAAGTGTTGCTGGATCAACGCTGGCGGCGATGGCGGTGCCTGTTTCAACTTCAAGCTGGGCAAGTGCCGCCGCAATCAGTGTCCGAATTGCCCGCTCGTGCACGATCACCAGCTTGTTCTTGTACAGCCATTGACGCGCCCGCACGAGTAGCTGATCGCGGTCGGCGCAGCGCGCCACTTCGTCGCGCAGTTCACGTACCAGTGAGCGGCGCTGGTGCTCGCTCATCCACTGGAATCCAAGGACCGTGCAGGCTACTTGTTGGTGATCGAATAGCGTGCGCCCGCGTTCATACATGGCTCTCAGCGAGGCGACTTCTGGTGCTGCAATGCCAAGCTCGTTGCCAAGGTGGCGCCACAAGGCTACTGGAATTACCCGAAAGGCACCGAGCAAACGCCCACTCATGCGCAGGAAACCAATATGGAGCGCCAGACCAAGCTTGTGGGAATCACCTCGGCGTGCATTGATTGCGTCGCGCTCGGCACCATCGAAGGTGAAAAATGCCTTCATCTCGAAGTCGCTGATATCGCGGGGGAGCCCACGCATCCCCAAAAACGTTGTGTGCCAACCCTGCATCGTGAACCTCAAAAGTGGGAGGCCACCATACCCGTTTACAAAGCGAACAGGAAAGTCAATGAAATCAACGGTCTACCCAGACCACCCCCGCGCCAGTGCTAGCTTTGCGTACCGTCACTTATTGCACTGAAAACGAGGAGACCCCATCAGCTGGTGAAGGTCTACGTCCTCGGCATCGCGCAGGGCGTGCAGCGCACCCATTGGTTCGAGCCTCTGGATGGCGACTCCGGTCCGTATGGGCTGATCGGACCGAATGCCACGAAGCGCCCGTCCTACCTGGCGCTTGCCAACATCATCAAGCATGTGGGGACAAGGCCGCGCTACTACGGCTGGACGCTGTTGAACGACAAACACTACGCGTTCGTCTTCGCCGGCCCGCAGGGCATGGTCATGATCGCCTGGGCGCAGCCAGGTTCACCTGACACGGTTCAGCTGGGTGCGGCGATGAACGTCATCGACCCACAGACAGGCGCGTCGCGATCGGTCGAGGCCGTCCAGTTGACCAACTCGCCGCTCATCATCAAGCCCAGCCAAGATGTGCCTGCCTGGGCTGCTTCTGCGTGGGCCAATGCAAGCAAGCCATTCCCATGGGGTGGTGACTACTCCGATGCGACTTCGGTGTCCCTCACTGCGAGCGCCGACCGCGGTCTTCATGCCGGCGTGGCCTCGGTGCGACTTGTCGCGGGCGAGCCCGCACGTGATGCCAGCCTGTCGGCCGTGCAGGCGTTCACGGTCGATCCGAACTTTCTGTCGTACACGACGCGGCCGATTCGCATCACAGCGGAGGTGCGCCGCAACGGCAGCGCAGGGGCTGGGTTCAACCTGAAATACGAGTCCACCACCGGCACCAAAGGCATCGGCTGGAATGCCGTGCCGGCCGGAGACGCATGGAGCACCATGAGTTGGGTGCTGAACGACGCCCAGTTCGTCGGCAAGTGGGGCTACCACTTTACGTTCGACTCTGATTCGACTCAGTACAGCGGCTACAGCATCCGAAGTGTGACGGTGACGAAGCTGTAAGCGTCAGCGGCGCGGTCCCGCACCGGCGCTGGGTCCCCCATTGCGGGAGCGCCTGCTGGCGCTGCGTCGATTTGAGCGAACGCCAGCCGTGTGCCAGCGCTAGGTGTGGTGTTCGAGCTTGAAGGTGCCGATGGCCTGCGCCAGGTTGACCGCTTGTTCCTTGAGGGACTCGGAGGCCGCTGCGCTTTGTTCCACGAGCGCTGCGTTCTGTTGCGTCATTCGATCCAGATGGCCCACTGCGGTGTTCACCTGGATGAGCCCGTCGCGCTGACGCAGGGCGGCGTCGGTGATCGAGGCGATGATGGTGGTCACCCCTTGCACCGAGCGAACGATCTCTTGCATGGTCGTTCCGGCTTCGCCAACGTGTTTGGAGCCGTTCTCGATGCGCTGGACACTCGTGTTGACGAGCTCCTTGATCTGCTTCGCCGCACCAGCGCTCCTCTGAGCCAGGTTGCGGACTTCATTGGCCACCACCGCAAAACCTCGCCCCTCCGAGCCGGCGCGAGCGGCCTCCACGGCGGCGTTCAGAGCAAGGATGTTGGTCTGGAACGCAATGCCGTCGATGACGCTGACGATTTCTGCGATGTGCTTGGAGCTGTCGTTGATCGACTCCATGGTGGCCACGACGTCCGCCATGACGGCGCCACCTTTTTGCGCGATGCCGGCGGCAGTCTTGGCAATCCGGTCCGCCTCGCTGGCCGAGCTGGCGCTTTCGCTGACGGTCGCCGTCAGCTGCTCCATCGAGCCAGCGGTCTCCTGCAGATTGGCGGCCGCCTTCTCCGTTCGGTGACTCAGGTCCATGCTTCCACTGGAGATCTCCTGGGAAGCCACGGAAATGGTCTCGGTCGAATCACGAATCTGCATCACCATGTCGCGCAACCCGGAGCGCATGCGCCACAGCGCGCCTTCCAGTTGCGCCACTTCGTCCCGGCCCACGGTGGTTTCTGCATCTCCTGTCAGATCGCCTTGGGCGATAGCCCCTGCCAATTGCTCGGCCGCTCGGATCGGCTCGCAAATCGTCTTCATGTTCAGGAGCGTGAGCGGAACGATGAGTCCCAGCGCAAGCGCGACGGCGGCCACCAGAACGGACTTGACGCGGTTCGCGGTGATGTCCAGGTTCTCGCCCCCCGCAGTGGCGGCCACATCGATGTCCTCGGCAATCGCGAGAATCTTCTGCTGTGCGGCCTCGTAGCTGCCCTGTGCGCGGGTCATGAACTGCCAAGCGCTTCTGGCGGAGTCGAACCCCTGATCCTCGAGCTGCTTGGCCACCGGACCGAAGGCTTGCTTGAATTTTGCAAGGTGCGCGATGGACTCGTCCACTTTGGCTCGGTCACTGTCCGTCTTCAGGACATCTCGAAGCTTGCGTGCGGTCTGCTCGGCAAGCTCCAGGGACTTGGCCCATTGCGCTCGAGCCTTCGCGACGTCGGCGGGGCGCTCGTAGTGAATGATCATGTCCTTCTCGTGGTTACGCATCTGCACCATGGCGGTTCTGAGCTGCGCGATCAGCTTCATGGCCGCAAGGTCATGGCCAATGAACTCGTGATTCGCCGACTGGGCGACCGACTGAGCCACCAGACCGACGCCTCCTACGCAGACGAGCGACAAGATCGTCGCCGTCACGGTCAGCATCATGCGTGAGCGAATTGAGAAGCGACGGATAAGCGAGATAAATTTCATTTGAAATCTCCAACCTGCGACATGCACGTTCGCCATATCGGCGAAGCCCACGACTGCTTGAGCGAGTGTGTCTCACGCTGCCGCGCCCGTGCGTGCGTATTTCACTCCAATTGAGCAGGAAGTTCGGCGTCTTGAGCGGTGAGTTCACAGCGTGATCAGCTGGTTCGATACGGTGGACAGGGGGGGCACCTGCATATTTCGGTCAAGGCGGCCACCGATTCCAGACCAAAGTCGGCCACCGTTTCCAGAGGATGGCGGTCACACGTTCCAGCGAAGCTAGGCCAGCTGTCCAAGTTGAAGACCAGCCATTCCATCGATTCCAGTACTCAACGGCCACCCACTTCCGGACAGATTCAGCTTCGTGCGCGTCGCTCCAACTATGTGCGCACCCAAAGTTAATTGCTTAGTCGTTTGAGTGAAGCTGATCGTCGCGGCGCGAATCCGAGTACGTGCCTTTCAGGGGCCCTGAAATCTAAAGTTCCGTCAAACGTCAGCTCTTGCGCTGTCCAGCATGTAGATGGCGCCGACCGTCGTTGTTTGCTTGCCGACGTACACCGGAGAAACCAAGTCCCAATCATCTCTAGGCTAGTTCGTTGCGAACTCAGCCAACTCATCAGCAACTATTTTGAGCAGACGCGTGATGTCTGATGGCATGACTCGATCGCCTAGATAAGCCGCAGCCATTAGGGTCAGCGGGTGAACTCGCAGGACTTCCGACAACTGTTCGACCTTGCCAATCGTGGGCGCCTTGACGCCACGTTCGAGCGCGCTCACGTAGGTTCTGCTAGATACCTGGTCGAACTCCTCTTGAGCAACACCACGTGCCTTGCGAATGCTTCGCAAGGCACGGGGAAAGTTCGACTTTGGGTGGCGCTTCATGGTGGCGGTGGGCCACCGGATTACGTCATCTAGAATCCTTTAGGGCTACAACCTATAGGATTCATTCATGCGCGTGACAACCCTCGGGTTGAGCGATACGTGCCCATCGGATTCGTGCCGCGAGGCGCCCATTCCTCACGAGCTGCGGGCCGCTCAATCGTGGATTGCTTGGCCGAACCACTTGTCATTGAGAGCAGTGACGGCTCCTATCTCGATGCGATGACCATGCTCAAGCCGAAGCCTGATTCCTGCATCTCCGCCTGGAGAAGGAGCGAAGATGAGTAACCTGCGGTTGACGATCGGAGCACTAGCTATTGCGATTGCGGGCTGCGCCACTGACCAGGCCTCGCAACTGCCGCCGTTGAGCGTTCCCTTCCCGAAACGAAGCACCATTGCCTCGCTAGCCGGTGACTACAAGAGCTTTGTTGCAATGTGGACAGGTTCCTTGCCGGCGAGGCCTACGGAGGAGCCGCTCCCGTTGACGCCCAGCGATAGCCGATCGATACCCGTCGCTGGCTCTGAAAAGTCCATGCGTCGCCAGTTTGCAGTCCTCGTCACCACGTTCGAAGAGTGGTGCACTGACTCCAAGGGTGTTGCCCGGCTAAGAGGCGATGACATGGTGTCGCCGGGCAAGAGGCTTTCCGTCTGCGAAACGCAGTCTGGCGAAAAGATTGCGGCGCTGCGCGTAGACGAAGACGCCGACGCCCGCAAGGCTGGTCGTCATGCGCTTCACGTGCAGCACTGGTATCCGCCAGACGTGCAGCGCTACATCCAGGAGTGGCGTGCCAAAGGTGAGCAGGATGCAGCTGAGCGCCGACAGGCACTGGCGCAACGCGCCGCTCGGGACGAAGCTGCTCGCCTTGCGAGCAAGACTCGCGACAAGGCCGCGATCGCGCAGTTCGCCGCAATGGCTGGTACACGAACGACGCCGACGTGTCAGCGGTTCGAGCGTGAGTCGAACGCTCTGCGCGCCCGCTACGCCTTTTCGGTTGAACGAACCGACGTACGAAGGTACATCTCAGATCTCGCGGTCGCATACGACGAGTGCATTCGCTCCAGGACTCCACCCCCTCAAGGGCTCGCGACTCTGTACCAACTCAATATGCTGAATCTTCAACTGCTCGCGGACGTGTGGGACGCTCAGCTTTTGAGCTGTGAAGCGAATGGTCGGTGCCAGATTAGCAAGCCAACATCCCCATCGCAGCAGCAACAGATGGCTCAGTTGCAAGCTCGATATCCAGACCTCCGGATGTTTTCCTCACCGGAACGGGCAGACGAAATACTGGATCGCGTCCAGAGCTTTGTCGTAGATCGATGACGCTTGCCGTCTTGTCCGAACTCAGCCTGTCGGTCGGAACAGCATTTCTCTCGCACTTCCCAGTCAGCCATGTTTGTCGCCAATTCGAATTTTGAGAATCAGTTTCTGTCCGGCATCTCGTCCAACGGCGATCGGTACTACCGCGCGTTTGAACTGTCAGGGCGATTTAGCTGGTTTATCGTCACTTGCCTTATCCAGGACGACGGACTTGAAATGCTTCGTTCTGTCTGCTGCTCGTTTGAGGAAGATCTTCTTGGCCTTATGCAGCCTATGAAGAACGCACGAGCTATCAGTGTTCAACGCCTCGTTGCATCCGATAGCGGCGACGGGCGTTGGGAAGCGCGCGAGGTCACCAAGGTGTGGCACACCGCCACCGAGCAAGGCAAGCGGATTCTGGTGACGCAGGATGCAGACGGATCCGAGTGCTGCGGGCTATTCGGCGATGCCGTCGACTTCGAGCTTGGTCAGCGAACGTTGATCTTTGATGTCGCGACCGGAGGGGGCCAAGCGGCGCAGTTAGCTTATCCCACGGTTGCGCAGACGTGACGCGCTACATCTTCCTCTCTTCGAATAGCGACGGCTCTGAGAACATAGTCCGCACCCGCAAAGTCGTCCGAGGCACTGGGGCAGAGGTCGTCCGCACAGCGCCCGGTTCGATTCTCGTGGAAGCAACTGCGTCGCAGCTTCGAAAGCTGAAGAACTTGCTGCCAGACTGGACTTGTACAGCTGAGCGAAAGACCGCCCGCCTCTGTGTCGTCGGCGCACGAGCGAAGTCGCGCGCCAGCGGCCAGCCGAGCAAAATTCGGGACTCGGGACTTCTCACATTCTTGTCGGCACCGTCCGAAGCCAGAATTTCAGTGATCGTTGAGGCACGACGCCGGCGGGTTGCCTCGTCGACAGTGGCTGCTGTCAAAGCTGCACATCTCGGGCCACCTCGTCCTAACTCCAAAGGGACGGGTGGATCGGGCGACAAAGTCGCACTTCTTTCTCAAGTCGAAGCAACCAAACATGAGCTCGACTGTCTGGGACTTACGGGCAACGCTCGCCGGCTTGAAGCAAGCGGGTCATTCGTTGTTGAGGTCAGTCCGGCCCAGCTCCGCCACTTGGCCTATTCACCGTCCGTTCAAGCCATTCGTCCGAACCGACTCGGGCGTCGGATGAAAACATGCCGGCGCGAAGGCGCACAACGCCGTGTTGAATTCGGTTGATGCGCCGCCGAGCCGGCTACAGGAGTTGTGCTGCCCCTGACTCCGATGGCAGAGGTGCAAATAGACAGCGTACGGCTTCCTCAGGTTCGAGTTGAGGCCACGATTGGTGGAGCCCCTCGACCAGCTTCTGCGTGTCGTCCGCATGCAACTGCGGCGCGAATTGCTTCACCGTCAGGCAACCTTGCCGAACCCACTCAGCCTGCGACATCTCGCTCTCCTTTTGTGATTCCATAGGAGGAGATTGTTCAAAGCAGGAGTCGGACAGGAAATCCCGCCGGAGAAGGACCTCTTCCGGGTGCACCCAGGGTGTCACGTCCCAAGTTTTGCGATCGAAGGGCTAGTCGGCCAGTCTTCAATCGCCCGATGCCCGTAGCTCCCATCGCGATTGCCGGAACTTCGTCGGCCAACCACGCTGCCAAGACACTCAACGTCTTCTACCCCACTTCCGGTTGATCGTTTGTCGGCGACGCTGGCAAGAGCAGCAGCGACATCTGCCTCAGACCTAAACCCATGCGCAAGCACCCTGCGGACTGCGCGGTGGGAAAGTCCTCAAGACGGCCTGTTCGCGGCAACTCAGACAGGTCGTCATTGACGGTTGTGTGCACCCCCATAGGGGTGAATCGGTGTAAGCGCGTGTAGCAACCTAATTTCTCAACGCAAAGTGCCGCCAAAATCCCGCCCGCTTTCGTAGAACCGACAAGCACTCCATGGCCGACGGCCGCATCCTCGTTATCACCCTGGCATCGCGGTGGAGTCGCCCGTTACATGGCGTGAAAGCTGGCTCGAGGGAGATTTCCAAGGCGGATGCCCCCTGCTGCTATCAAGGTAGCGTGAGGGTCTCCGTGTACCATGACCAACTTGACCTGAATGATCGTAATGGCCCTCGTCTCTATCCCTTCCTCGCTGCGCAGACTGACACTTGGTGTCAGCAAGGTGACCGCTAGAGGCGAGACCGTCCATGAAGTCTTCGCTGACCTGGAGGCGCATTACCCTGGTCTTCGCGAGCAAATCTGCGATAAGACGGGCGCGGTCCGCCGCTTCGCCAGGATTTTTCTAGACGGAGAAGACATTCAGTCGATGCAAGGCTTCGACACACCTCTTGAGGATTCGGCTCAGATTTCGATTGTCATGGCCATCTCCGGCGGCTAGTCAACCTGGTCGACGCCCGTTTTCTTAGTCATTTCTCGGCAGCGGTCCAAAGCTCCGATGTGCGTTGACCCTTATTCTGGGGCGATTGACTTTCGTCAAGACGCAGTTGCGCGCATGAACGAAGGCACTGAGTGAAATGCGATCAACAGGTCAACCGTTTCGCAACTCCTTGGTCGCGCTCGAATATGAGTTGCGGCGTGACCGCATTGGCGTGTTCGCTCTCGTCCTTGCCAGCGTACTTATTGGCGCGGCCGCGTGGCTCTTCCTGGCGAAG
>NZ_CP136337.1 GCF_032681285.1 Piscinibacter gummiphilus | reverse complement strand
CTGCGCCCAACGGTGCTCGGGCGGCAGACTACCCGATCATCGCGAACACGACAAGCGCAGATGGCCCCGCTAACACCTCCCGCCCATAGCCCCGCCGGTGATGCGGCCTACATCCCGCTGGCAGACTTTCATCATGGCTTCTCGGCGTGGACCAGTTGTTGATGCTTTGAGCGTGGATCTCCTTCGACCCATGCTTTTGAGCGTCGGGAAATTGCCGCTGTCGAACGAGTCGCAATACCTTTGCGAGGTGAAGGCGGACGGTTACCGCGGGCTGTGCCAGTTTGGTGATGGCGCCGTTGAGCTTCGGACCAAGACTGGGGCCAACTGCAATGCTTGGTTCCCGGAAATCCGCCGCGCTCTGCTGGATGTCTCCGGTGGCCCTCACGTCATCGATGGCGAGATCGTCGTTCAGCGCCCCGACGGCAGCAGCGATTTCAACGCCCTCCACGCCCGCGCGATGCGCCGCAAATGGTTGAAGGGAGATCCGCCGGTCGTCTTTGCCGCATTCGATGTGCTGGTGCTCGGGGGGCGCAATGTGATGGGACTCGGGCTCCTAGAACGCAAAGAGTTGTTGAGGGGACTTCTGACCCCTTCCCTGCCTTCCGTCCTCTATGTCGACTACGTCGAAGGCGCCGTCTCTGCTTTGTTTGCTTGGGCGAAGATCAAAGACCTAGAAGGGGTGGTAGCGAAGCGTCTCGGCTCGACCTATAGCCCGGGCACACGATCGCCGCACTGGCTCAAACTCAAGCACGCCACGACACTCGGCTTTAAGCGTGCCCCTCATCGCCCGACAGAGGATTTCTAGGTCAGCGAACAGTGAGCAGCTTCCTGCTAGCGTCGCAGTCGCCTGGGCCCGGCCGATACGCCGGCGCCTGGTTGATTGCACATTGCACTTCGTGAGCCTGCGCGGGAACGCCCACCCCATCCCGTAGGGGTTGTCCCGTCTCGCCATGGGCTTTACTCCCGGCTGCCCTTGAGCTCTCGTTCGACGGCTTCGGCACGATCGCCTGCTTTCTTCACAGCTTGCTTCAGAACGTCCTCAGGGACGCCGAACTTCTCCGTCCAGTAGCGCACTTCATGGGGCTGGTTCACGTTGATCCTTTGACGATCTTGGCCACCGCGCAGGTCCTTGTTGTCCGACATATCGGGCTCCTTCATTTGCTTGCTTTCACCCTACGCCGCCAGCCTTGGAGCTCGTGTCGGAGCCAGCCGAAAAACCGCGTAGGAGTCGACGAGTTGCGATAGCACCGGCAAATCCTCGCGGCGGGATGCTGTATAAATAGCCAGTATCGCCAAACCGCCATGCTTCCGCTCCAACTTTCCCGCCCTTTGATGCCAGCGGTGACCGTATTGGTCATCGACCAGACAGTGGCAGCTGGCTTTCCTTCGCCTGCAGAGGACCACGCACAGAAGCGAATAGACCTGAACGACGTCCTTCTCAAGAACCCCGTTTCATCTTTCTTGCTGCGGATCGCCGGCCCTTCAATGCGTGATGCCGGCATCGATGATGGTGACGCCGTCATCGTCGATCGCGCGCTCAACGCTAAGCACGGCGACATCGTCATTGCCATCGTTGAAGGTGAGTTCTGCGTGAAGAAGCTGTACCGCCGCTCCGGCCGCGTGAAGCTGCAAGCAGCCAACCCGACCTTTCCAGATATCGTGCCGCGCGAGGGCCAAACGCTAGAGGTGTGGGGTGTCGTCACCGCCTGCATCAAGCGCTTCGTCAAGTGATGTTGTACGCCCTCGCGGACATCAACAATTTTTATTGCGAGGCGGAGCGCGCATTCCGGCCGCAGTTGAACGGACGCCCGTTGGTCGTTTTAAGCTCGAACGACGGCAACGCCATCAGCCGCTCCGAGGAGGCTAAGGCACTGGGTATCAAGATGGGTGCGCCATGGCATGAAATCCGCCACCTTGTCGACAGCGCCGGTCTGGTCGCCCTGAGTTCGAACTTCACCCTATACGGTGAAATGAGCGACCGCGTCATGACCATCCTCGCCCACTACTCTCCCAGGGTAGAGGTGTACTCCATCGATGAGTGCTTCCTTGACCTCCAAGGCCTGCCCGGCCAGCCGCTGGACATCGGTAAGAGGATGCGTGAACAGGTCCTCCGCTGGGTCGGCCTACCGACGTGCGTTGGCATTGCCAATACCAAGACGCTGGCGAAGTTTGCAAATCACGTTGCAAAAACCGCCGAACGCAAGCCGGGGATCTATCCGCCACACTTTGCCCAGGTCTGTGACCTCGAGCACATGTCTACGGAGGATCGTGAAGACCTGTTTGCTCGCACCGCGATCGGGGAGGTGTGGGGCATTGGCCCTCGCATCGAGGCACAGCTCGTCGCCGGCGGGATCAAGTCAATCTCAGACCTTCTCCGGGTCGACATTGGGACGCTCCGTCGCCAGCACTCCGTGGTACTTGAGCGCACAGTCCGCGAGCTCATGGGAGTCTCTTGCATTCCTTTCGACGACGCGCCGGCGCCGCGTCAGCAAATCATGTGTTCCCGTTCGTTCGGCAAGACAGTCCAGGATTTCAATTCGCTGTTGCAAGCGATTTCTGAGTTTGCATCTCGCGCCGCCGAAAAGCTTCGCCAGCAGTCTTCGCTCGCGGCATCCGCGCAAGTGTTCATTCGCACCAGCCCGTTTTGCCAACATGATGCCCAGTACGGGCGAAGCGCTACCGTTCCTCTGCCCAGGCCAACCGCTGACACACGCCTCCTGCTTCAGGCGGCGGTGGCTGGCCTGCGCGCGATCTTTAAGCCAGGCTACAACTACGCCAAGGCTGGTGTGATGCTCATGGACCTTTCTTCTCAGGAACACTCTCAGGGGGAACTGGACCTTGAGGCAGACCTCATCACGGACAAGAGCCGCCTCATGTCCGCCGTTGATGCCGTGAATAGACGCTATGGGCGTGGCTCGCTCGTGCTGGCCAGCATGGGGCCGGGGGGGGAGCATGCGTGGCATGCGAAGCGCGAGCGATTGACCCCCTGCTATACGACACGATGGGAAGATATTCCCATCGCCAGAGCTTAGCTGCCCCGGTGCCCTTGCTCAGCGGCAGCCTCTCGACGAGCTCTGTGCGGGGCGCATCTTGCTTTGACGGCCGACGCCCCAAGACGCGGTTTGAAGCAGGGGGCGCCCGCCGGAGAGCCGCACGCCGGGCACTCCACTCTCTTCCAAGGTGGCATTCTCGCGCCAGACTTTGGCGCAGTGCCCTGCATCTCGGATGCAACGCTGCCCGGGCCAAGCCGATCGCCATCTTGGCCTTTGAACGCGATCCAGTTGCCTGGCGGGTCGCCCGAACCATCCCACCTCATCAGCGCATCCAGCGCTTCAGCGTCCGACTCGTAGCAAAACCTACCTGCGTAGCCTTCTGCGTCAATTCCGACCACGATCGCCCCAGTGAACAGCATCGACTTGGTCGCACAGATGCCGGCGCCCGAGACCTGTCGGGGATTTCCGTAACCGAGCGATCTGACCCATGCCAACGGGTCAGATCCAGACGGCTGGCCAACTTCTAGTCCAGGAAGGTCGAGTGTGAACCTGTCATCCGCGTGACGCATGCTCGAATGATCCCATCCCGGGAAGACCTTGCAACTTATCTAAGCATTGGGCGACCAGGGGCCATCGTTGATGCGGATGTCGACGTAGACGCCAACGTCCTTGTGACGTTGACCCGAACTGTCTTCGTAGATCCCACCTTGGGCATCAGTCCCGCGGAACACAAATTCTTCGGTGGTCCCGTCCTGGCGCTTCACCGTGACCTTGGCGCCGAGCGGGATGCTGATTCGGCGGATTTCTTTCTCCATGATCCTTCTCCATTAGCAGAAAGGCGCGAGCCTACCTCATTGTGCGAAGGGCTTGGCTGAGGCACAGCACAATTCGGTTCTGCTGGAGATCTCGCATGTACTACGTCGGCCCGCTCGATCTGCTAACCGCCTTTCACACTGCCCTGTCGCAGCCGGTCAGACCCCGAATCTGGTCCTTGCGCGAATGGGCAGAGCGCGCGGTGCGCGACGGTTGGTGCCTTTTGAGTGACCTCGGCGATGTGATGGAGCAGCAGGATCCTCGGATCTATCACCTAGAGCGTCACATGAAGGAAGCCTGCAAGGTGTTCGGCGTTCCGATTCGATCGACCCTCTTTCGTCCGAGCAGTCCGTACAGCCAGTCTTTGCTGTTCGACGGCTTGTCGGTAGTCGACGCCGCATGCCTGATGGTCACCTTTGAGCAGTTTGGCTTCACCGTCGACCCTTCGCCGCTAGTGCAGCTTCTCAGTCAACGCATCAGTGGCCAACAAAAGTTGTCGAGCGAGGAGTTCTCGCTCTTCTTTTATGACCGGCTGCGATTTCGCTCAATGGTCACATTGGCCACTGAGCAAGCTCCTTCAAACGCTGATGTTGAGGTGTTGCAGACGCGCACTGGCCATCGCCTTGAGTGGCGAAGCGACGGTGCCGCTCAAGCAAGCTTGATTGTCAAAGGCCCTCGCTACCGGCCTCGCCGACCTGGCACTGAGCTGACCTGCGATTACTGCGGCCTTTCGTACACACGGGGCGATATGGATTCGTCCCGTGAGCACCAGCGGTACCACTCACGCGTGCGGCGATGTTTCGATCCATCACCTTCAGCCCTCCTCGGGCGCTTGTTCGGCGAAGTGGGAGATCTCGCCTATCGCGTCGATCAACGATCCCCAAAGCCGTTGCACAAGGAGATGTACGAAAGAGCCGTAATGTTCAAGCGAGAAATGCAGTTCGACTTCATCCAGTGGGCCGCCCCTCCAGCCCGTGGGCCCATACAGGAAGACGCCATCGGCTGGTTGATCTGTTCCCCCGATGCACGTTCCACGATCCGCGGGGCTTGCGCCTTCAGAGAAAGGGAAGGCATCTGGACGATGGACTGGGCTTGGATTGCGCCCAACGCTCGTCGGCAAGGCTTGATGAGAGCTCTCTGGCCAACTCTCGTTCAAGCCATGGGCAACTTCCCCCTCGAAACGCCTCTCTCCGAAGCGATGCGAGAGTTCGTCTCGAAACACGGGACCCCAACCCAGCAGCAGCAAGTCAATGGTTCCAGCTCCATTACTGGAGGGAGTCATGCCTGACATCATTGAAGTCGCCCAGACCCATCGGCCAGGTGCTTGTATCGCCTATCACTAACTGGAGCGTGCCGGTGTTTGTTCTCAAGTTTCCCTTCCGCTTGCTTGCAACCCACGAGTTGACTCCTACCGATGAAGTTGCGCATGTGGACGATGGCATCTCACTGAAGGTCACGGGTGCCCACCCGTACTACATGCTCGAGTGCAGTGGGTTTGCTAGCGAGGAGCGAGCTGGTGAATGGCTTAAGGAACTTCGCATTGGTGTGGGCTACTTGGCCTTAGCTCACCACCTTGCCGTAGACGCTTCATTCGATCTCGGCCAAGTTCATATGTTCGACGAGCCTCGCGGCTTCAGCCTGATACCGAGTTCGTCGCTTGCTGATGCTTCTGCGGACGGCTCACAACCCTTTGTGCACCAAGAAGGCCTAAGAGTGCGAACTGTAGTCGCACATGGTTCGATTGAGATTAAGCAGGGTGCCAGCTTCGTGTTGCAAGCACTCTCGCAGTGGCGTGCCCTTCCTGCTCCCAGCTTGGCGCTTAATGAGCGCCGGCTACTGACGGCGCTGGACCTTTACGTTGCGTCGCTAGCTGAGGACAGTCCAAACGCCCGCTTTCTGCTTCTCATTTCTGCGATGGAAAGCATTTGCACCCCAGTGCCGCGTACCAAACGCGCGGCACTTCTGATGGAGAAGTGGTCGGGCGAGCTTGTCGAAGCTATTGACAAGGAAGAAGAAGATTCGGAGAAGGAAAGCATGCTCGCGATGCAGAGAGAGCTGTCTTTCCGTCGATGTAATTCGATTGCACGGCAACTGCGATCGTTAGTACGCGATGCCCTAGCCGGAGATGATGACGTGGCTTGGTGTGCTGACAGGCTTACTGAACTCTATGATCAACGAAGCCAGCTGCTTCATTCCGGAAGGTTCAAGCGAGAGGACCGACAACGTCTCAGCGACGCGCAGTCCATTGCCCAACGCATTCTTCGATCACGTGCGGGGTTTCGCTGAACTGCGCTCCTTTCCTCGCCACCGAAAAGGCGCTCGACCATTGGTGTAATGAAAGCTGATTCGGAGCGCTAAGAGCTTTAGTTCCCGGGACCGGCTGTCGTGCGCGCCGTCCATTCCGGTTGATTCAGTTCATTGCTGCATCGAGCTGCGTCTGACTGACGCGTTTACGAAATTCCCAAGGCGGAACTGGAACTGGCTCAGACCAAAGACCTCGACGTTCCTTTCTGGCCTCTTCTTCTGCCAGCCTGTACAACCGGTCTCTGTTGTATCGCAGATAGACCCAAGCCATGCCTCTCCGTACCTGCTCAAGATTCAGGTCGACACCTTCTCTCTTGATGAGGCATACCGACCTTCCGTAGCGATCGCGATCGATCACGTTGACCTCAACGACCTTTCGGAAGGCAAGATCAGAAAGGGACTGCTTTGAGACGCTTCCAAAGGCTTGGCGCTTCTCTGGCGCATCGATGCCTGCGAGCCGACAACGAGTTTGCTTTCGCTGCTGAGACAGCACCGTCAGCGTGTCGCCATCGGTGATCCCGACGACTTCCGCTGGGAACGCCCATGCCGACGGCTGCACAACGACCATCATCGCGATGATCAGACTCTTTCGCGCTGCGCTCAACTTTATTAGCTGTTCTCGTAAGGGGGACAAGATGCGGCGGCCGATTCAGGTGTGTCGCCGGCGTTGAATCGACCCCAGAACCACGTGTACCGATCAGTGGCCAGATCTGCATGCTTGCCCTGCTCTCTTAGGCAGTCGGTTGCATCGTCCAGCCACTCTCGGAACTTCGCTTCCTTGTCCGCGGCTCGGGCTTCTTCGGCAATACGTTCCTTCACTTCTTCCGCAATCGCCATGAACGCTGGGTCTGCCTCGCCCATCCGGTGGTATGTCGAAACCATCTCAGTGAATGCCGCGAAGTGTTCTCGGTCCAGGTTGGTCAGTTTCGACAAACCGACTCGGTTGTCGTTCCCGTTCCACATCGCCATCACCACGACACGCAGCCAATCAGCGGTCCCGTAATGTCCCAACACCTTTGCCCTGTGCTTTTTGAACGGAGAGTCGTTGCTCTGCTTCGCATCACTTTGCACCGCGATAGCGAAGCTGCAGAGCCATTCGTCTGCAGCACGGCCGGCCGCGGTGACAACGCCATCGGCGAGCTGACTTTCGAACCGCGTTTTGAACTCGTCGATCGAGTGGCATCCCATCGATTCGAGCTCCGCCTTGCTAACTTCGACCTTGATGTGCATGTTCTCTCCCAGATCCTTGGTGTCACAAAAGTAGTGATCGCTTCTAGAAGCTTCGTCCTTCGTGTGGATGCGTGGCGTAACGCCAGAACCCCATCCCGTTCAGAACGATCGCAACAACGAATAGCGCTGCCCTTGCCCACCAGGGCACTGGGAGTGCTATGAACGCGCCGCAGACGGCAGCCCCTCCGAACAGTTTCGTTTGTGTGTTCACTTCTTCTTCTCCTTTGGTGAAAAGTTAGAGGCCTGGTAGGTTCTCGATCGCGTATCGAACCAACTCTGCGTTTGAAGCAACTCCGAGCTTCCTCTTGATAGTTCGCCTATGGCTCTCTACGGTCCTCACGCCCAGCCCAAGTGACGTTGCGATCGCTCTACTAGGGCGCCCGCTCGCCACGTGCCGCGCGATCTCGACCTCTCTGCACGACAACTCGATGTGAGATGCGTCCTTCCGCATCTGTGCTTTCTCTGGAAAGTGCCTTCGACCGGCTGTGATCGCCTTCAGTGCCTCGAGCAGTTGGTCTGGGCTGCAGTTCTTCGATAGGCACCCACTAGCCCCGGCCGATTTCACAGTCGAGAGCACCGACGTGTTGGCTTGCCAGCTGAAAACCAAAGTGCGTGCTGGAGTCAGAGAACTGATTGCCGCACGTAGGGACTGCTTTCCAAGCTCCGCTCGACCGATCTCGGCTATCACGACATCCACACCTTGAGACCGCTCATGAGCCTCGTCAAAGCAAGCTGCTTCATCCGCAACCTCGAAAGCGGTACCCGCGAGGCACCATTTGACGCCGTCTCTCGCCAGTCGATGACTGTCCACCAAAAGAACTCGAGCGCTTCCCATGCTGCTTGTTCTCTCCTTAGATCCCAGTCGTCCGCAGGTTCTCACCCCTTGACCCTTCAGCCGCCTGGTTAACCATCCGTCCCATTCTGCAGTTTATCGAGATGCGCTCGATTACTGAGTTCGGTGAGGGCAGTGGATGTCTCCGTTCCCAGCGGGCAAGTCACTAAATGTGCCTGTTCGCGAATCGAGGATCCCAGTCGCGCAGGCCCTCCACAGCACTGTGTCTACTGTGGCGATCCGAAGGCCTGTCTCTTTGGAAAGGCGCTCGCACAAGTTCTGCACCGTACACCCTTCTCGATCAGCCAACCTTTGAAGGTGCACATCCGGCTTTGCCACATCAAGCCCGCAGTTCTTTGCCAGGTGGTACTTGGTGATGTCACCCACGAATGGGAGTGCTCCCAGGAAAGCCAGTTGTTCCTCACGGGCAGTAGCTAGGAATCTGCCGAACAGATTAGACCGCGCTGACCACACATGGTCTATTGCCGCTGCTTTGCCCTTATGCCCGAAGACGGTCGAAACCGAATCGCCTGTCGAAATCGCAACCATGCAGCGCTCGAAGATCCTTGTAGCTACTGTGTGCTTCATGCCACTGTTGCAGATGACGAAGATCGCCTCTTTAGCGAATTGCTCTGCGGTGCTTGGAAGCCCGACGTTCTCGCACCAGGCGATGTCCTCTTGAGCTGTCTTGCCAAGCCCGTCAACCACGATCCAAAAGTCTGTCGGTGAAATCGGCATGTGGAACCTCTCTATTGAGTCAGTTCCGACTTTGTCCGTCTCACCTTTGGCATGGGTAGCAAAAATGCCGCCTTATGGCGCGTGTCATGGCGCGCTGCCGTGATGCGCTACCCTGTTCGTCCCTTACGTTCTTACATAGATACGAAAATGACAAAACTGAGCGTTGCACTTGCGGCTTTGAAGTCAGAGATCCGAAGGCTCGCCAAGTCCGAAGCGAAGTCGCTCGTCGCTCCGCTTCAAAAGACTGTTGCGTCTCTTAAGTCCGAGGTCGCCGTCCTTAAGAAGCAGGCGAAACTCCGCGGAGCTTCCACGAGACCCGACCGGCTTACTGAACCACAGGTCGCCGACGCGGGTGAGAGTTTCGAGTTCAACGCGAAGCGGTTCAAGGCGAATCGGAAGCGTCTTAAGCTCAGCGCTGCCGACTGCGGCCTCATGCTCGACACCACCGGGGCCACCGTCTACAACTGGGAGAACAAGGGCATGCTGCCGCGGGCCTCGGGCACCCTACAGCGAGTTCGAGCCCTCCAACAAATCGCGTCGCCGGCGGAAGCACGGGCGATCGTGGATGAGATCAAGCGACTTCGGGGCGCTTCTTGAAGCGGGCCTGGCATTGCTTGGAGTGGTCTCCAGGGCCCCGCTTAACCCATTGCCTCACCTGAGCATTTCAGCGGCACGGCGCTAGTGCGCGCTGCCGGCTGTAAATTGCCCGCATGTGCAATCGCTATACGCCTTCTGACCGTGAAGATCCACACTTCAAGACGTGGCTCTCTCTCAATCCCACCAACTATCCGCCGACACCCTGGCGCAAGATTGGTCCTTGGCAAACGGGACCCTTCTTTGCGAACGCTCCTGATCGACGCGTCGATTGGAAGGTGGGCCAGTGGGGCTTGATCAGACCAGGCAACCCACGTCGATGGGACTACGTGGGCAAGAAAGAAGAAACCGAAGCGCTGCTTGCGGCAGGTAAAGAGCCGAAGCGGCGCAGCACAAACAACGCACGCAATGAAAGCATGCGGAAGTCGCCGGTGTTTGGCCCGGCATGGAGATCCGGAAGGCGCTGCATCATTCCTGCGGCGAGCTTCGACGAGCCGTGCTGGGAAACGGGCAAGAATGTGTGGTGGGAATTCTCGCGAGCAGATGGCAAGCCGTGGGGCGTGGCCGGACTATGGAACGAGTGGACCGACCCGAGTAGTGGTGAGATCACTCCCAACTTCGTCATGGTTACCCTGTGTGCGGATGACCACTCGTTGATGTCGCGCATGCACAGGCCAGAGTACGAGCCCGATGGCAAAACGCTGAAGCCTGAGCAAGACAAGCGCAGTATTCTGGTCCTAGAGCCTTCGGATTGGTCGACCTGGCTCTTCGGGTCAGAGGACGAGGCCCTGGCCTTGTTGAAACTGCCACCAGCCGACACGTTCGATGCCGGTCCAGTTGGCAGTCGGCCACCAAAGCAAATGTCGATGGAGTTGTGAGCATGGATCAGCCAATCAATCACCAGGAATGGGCGGCTCGCTTCGCCTCCCACATCATCAACGAGCTGCGCGACCCAATTGGTCCTGAAGACGCTTGGGATTGGGCATACGACGTTTTTCCGGAGAACGCTTCACTCCGTCCCGAGGACGTGGCACAACGCGAATGGCTTGCGTCCGTCAAAGGCTATGAGCGTGAACTTCAGGCACTGCGGGATGAGCAACGTGCGGAGGCCCTCCAGAAGCGGATGTTCTGATGGAGTCCCAAAGGAAACGTCTCTTCATCGGCCTGATGGCCGATACGGGCGTGCAACGGGCGCTGCTTCGACATCAGCTCTGCTGGAGTTGGCCGGCAGGCGCGCGGTTGACGCCGGCAGCCAAGATGCACCTCACGTTGCAGTTCTTGGGCCTCGTCGACGAAGACGAGGTGGAGAAGCTCAAGCACGCAGTTGCAGCTATTCGCTTTCAACCATTCGACCTCGTGCTGTGTCGGAACGGCACGTTCGCCGACAACATCGCATGGGTAGCGCCTGAGCGGTCACCGTCCCTTGTCGACCTTCACCAAATGGTCACAAGCGCGACGCGAGAAGTTGGCATCTTGGCCAACGAAGAATGGACCCCACACGTCACGCTGGCCAGGCGATCTGCCGGCGCTTTACTGCCCGCTGTGAATCCGGCCATCACCTGGATGGTGAGAGAGGTTGGCCTGGTGCTGTCTGAGCGTGGCACGTACCGGCAGATCTTGTCGTCGCCAGCAGCCGCGCCTGTTCATTGACGCCCGCCTGCTATGCCAGGCTTTCTTCGTGAGATGGCTGCTGTGCTGCTCGAGGCGCTCCAACTCTGCGCGTCTGATAACGCCAGCCGTCTGCTGAGACTTGTAGTTCCTTCTCGAGCTCGCTGAGGATCGCATCGACCGCTTGGCGCGTGCCGACCACGTGATAGCTTCCGCTCACCTGCGGAATGAAACCAAGGTCGGTGCGCCCGCACTTGACGAAGGCGGCGAAGACGGCTTGCAAGGGCACCATGTGGCTCTCGTGCCAAGCCTCGACCCAATCCGAGTCCAGTGCGCTCTTGCGATTGCAAACGGTTCCGACACTCATCATCAAGCTCCCTACTTTTTCGCCCCGATGAACGAATGGGGCTTGCTTGAATGAAGTGTGTCGTCGTGAACGTGCTGTGTATATCGATCCAAAGGTTGATTTTGAATGGCGCAGCAACGTTTGCTAACGATTTAGAGTGACGTCAAGTTTTCGACGCCACTCCGTCAAGCGTTGCTTGCTTGCGCGCTTCGCTTGGTAATCAGCTCCAGAACCTTTGGCGACGGAGTCAGTTCAACGAACTCTCTCACGTTCAACTTTCTGCGTGCCGACAACCTGTGCGTCTTGATGGTTGCCATGCCGATGTTCAGCTTGTCGCACACCTGCTGGTTGGACATACCCTTCATCAGCAGTTGCACCACTTCGAGCTCTCGGTCTGAAAGCTTTGCCCATCGCGCCATTTCGGCGCGCAGCACACGCGTCGTCTCCATGGCAGCCACACTTTTCCGGTGCGCCTTTCGGATCAGGTCGACCAGCTGATCAGTGTTGGGTGGCTTCTCCAAAAAGTAGTGCGCACCGGCCTGAACCATCTCAACGGCCATTGCCACGTCTCCATGTCCCGTCAGCGGGATCACCGGCAGCATGTCGATGAGGTGTCGCTGTTTGAGCCTGTCGAAGAGTTCGCGGCCGTTGGTGCCTGGCATGTTGATGTCCAGCACAAGGCACCGACCGATCCCATCGTTCGGAATGCGGTCCTCTGCCAGTCCTTCTATGGCGAGCACGTGCTCAAAGGCTTCGGCCGAAGCGGACGGCAGGACGCGGAACCCGCTGCTGTGCAGCAGCAGACCGAGACTTCGCAGTACGTTCGGGTCGTCGTCGACGAGAAACACAATGTCCGTCATGAGCTCGACACGTCCTCCAGAGAGTGGGCCAAAAATTGCCGCGGTAGTGTGAAGCAGAACGTCGCGCCTCTGATCCTGCGAGCGGCCCCTGGGTGAGGGGTGTCTTCGCGGTTCCTGCAGCTGATCGACCCCCTATGTGCGTGGATCACGGATCTGCTCAGGCTCAGTCCCAGCCCAAGGCCCTCACTGAGGATCTTGTGGAAGGACTTGAAGTCGGGCTCGGCGAGCCGCTTGGCGAGCTGCTCGCTCACGCCTGGTCCGGTATCAGTGACTGTCACGCGGATGAACCGTTCGTCCGCCTTCACTGCGGATATGCGTATCGTGCGTAGCTTCTCTGGACGGTTGTTTTGCATCGCCTGCAATCCATTGCGCACCAGGTTCACGATGACCTGTTCGATCATCACGCGCGTGCATTCGACGATCAGCGGTTCTCCAGCGTCGCTCTCGATCAACCGCGCTCCATAGTCCTTGGCCATCCCTTCCAAGATTGGCCGGATGCCGTCGATCAGATCGTGCACGTCGACGATCTCTCTCTTTGCAGAGTTCCTGCTGACGAAGTCGCGGACGCTTTTCACAACGGTGGCGCTGCGCCTTGCCTCGTCTGCTACGTTGTCTAAGAGCTGCTTGACGTCTGCGCTCAGCGTGTCACCGCCCAGGTTCTGTGCGGTTTTTGCATATGCAAGGATTGATGTGAGTGGTTGGTTGAGCTCATGACCTATCAGCGATGCGAGCTCGCCCACCGACGCCAACCTTGCGACTCTCGCCAGTTCTTCCTGATGCAGTCTTGTTGCCTGATCGGTCTGCTGCATTCGACGTGCCTCCCTGATCAGGAGTGCCACAGTGGTGAGGAACGTCAGACCGAAGGCGATGAACAGACCCGACACGAAATTGAGTTGAAGCAGCGCAGGGGCGCCACGCGCACTTTCGACGCGAAGCCGCATCGATAGACCTGGCACAGCGATCACTCTTTCCGATCGAAGGGTCTGTCTGCCGTGCGTCGCACCCGCTCTTGCCAGACGCGTGTTGGTTCCTTCGACCAGGGAAGCCTCGAAGATTCGCGTCGACTCATGCTCCATTGCGCTTTCGAGCAGCTGCGTGAGCCCTATGGTGGCGACAGTGAATCCGAACGTCTTCCCGTCCAGTTGCTGCGCGGCACAGACATCCAAAACCTCTTCGCCTCGACCGCTCCCCACTGGCACGAAATAGGTCTTGGAGTACACCGGCACTCCCGGCCCTGCTGCGGACTTGCATGCGTTTCGCGCCTCAGCCTCAGCTTCAAACCGCTTCACCATCACGAACAGCGGAGGGAAGTATTGGCTGTCTTTCGCTTCTACTAGGTCGCCAATCTCATTACGCCTTTCAAGGCGCAGCGTCGACTTTGATTCCCGCAGCAGTTCGCCAGCCGTTTCGCGCCAGACGACTTGGTCCTTGCCGGTCCAAGCCACTGCGCTCACGTCCTGCAGGCTCTTGCTCAGTGCCTTGTGAATGGCACCGCTAATTTGAACTGCCGCTTCTTCGACGCGTTGCTGCTCCTCGGAGACCTGGTGGCTTTGCAGAAGCCAGACCGACAGGAATCCAAACATCACGATGAGAACCGCGGCGAATATCCAAAGAGCGGTCCAGTAGCGCCCACCCTTCCGATTCGTGATCGTCGTCACCGCGTAGACGGCTGCCCGCCAGGGCTGCCGCGCAATTGAAGGCAGCAACCTGAGGTCGGTGCTGAGTGGCTTGATCGAGGAGGCGCTGTCCATCTGGCCCTCCTAGTCGGCGAAACCGTTTGCGGACTTGATGATGGCCGACCACTTGTCGGTTTCCGACTTGACCAGCCTCCGGTGACCCTCGGGCGTCATTCGCTCATCCGTCACGACAGTGGCACCGTCTGCACGCTGACGTTCGACGTACGCTGGGTCTTTCAACGCTTGGCGCATTGCGTTGTTCAACACCTGCAGCACGATGTGTGGGGTGCCCTTCGGCGCATAGAGGCCCTGCCACACCGAGAACGAGATCCCCTTCAGTCCAGCCTCTTCCATTGTTGGGATGGCGGCCATCACTGGTGGCGATTCGAACCGCGTCTTTCTGGTGGTGGCGATTGCCTTGACTCTGCCTGCAACGATCTGCGGGCTCGCTGTGCTCGACTGATCGCAAAGCAGGTCGACGTAGCCTCCGACAACGTCGCTCATGGCAGGTGATGTCCCCTTGTAAGGCACGGCCGTGATCTGAGTGTCGACCTGGGACTGAATCAGCAGACCGCACATGTGCGAAGCCGACCCCGTACCGGCGTTGGCGATCGTGACGTTCCCCTTTCGCGCCTTGATCCATCGCACGAGCTCGGGCCAGGTCGACGGCTCGAGATTCAGCCGGCCTATCAAGATCATTGGCAACTCCGATGTGACGCCGAGGTATTCGAAATCGTCCAAGGTATCCGACGACTTTCGATAGAGCGCGTAGGCAGTGGACATGCCGATGTGTGAGAACAGCAGTGTGTAGCCGTCCGGGGCCGCTTGAAGAACCTTGTTCGCGCCGACCGTCCCGCTCGCACCCGCGACGTTTTCAACCACGACTGACGTCTCAAGCACCTTTCGCAGCGCCGCCGCAAGGTCCCGTGCTGTCTTGTCAGCCGGGCCACCTGAGCTGTAGGGAACGACGATCTTGATCGGGCGCCCGGCTTCGGGGAACGCAGCACGCGCACTTGCGCAAGCCGCAGCTCCAAGCAGCAGCGCGAGCGCCATCCGTCCGAGGTTCAAACGCCTCATTTCCTCCGTCCCTCTTTCCTTCAGCGGCGGAAACGTCCGCCCTTCCCGTTCTCGTCGACACCCACGATGATCGAGGTGTCGGTGTAGCGGATGCCGCTGTGGTCCTTCTTCGTGAACACCACCTGCTGGTCCAGCAGACCCACGTCAAACGGTCGGCCGCTCTCCAGAGCTTCGATGATCCTCGCAGACGTGCATTTTGGCGCGCATCCGCGCAGCGCTCCGACCAGCACTTCGGCGGCGATCGCTCCCTCCAGCATCGATGGGCTCGACCCTTGACCTTTCCCGGACTTCGCCAGCAGCCCCGAGACCTTGCGAACGATCGGGAACTGGAATGCACGCTCACTCGGGAAGGCTTGCGAAACGATCACGTAGTTGGCGTCCACCCCCAGGTTCTTGATGAAGCCATCGGAGGCGTTCGTGCTGAGGGTCGCCATGTAGGCCTTGTTGCCTGCAGAGCGCAGCTTGCGGATCATCCCCGTGGCGATCCGATTGGGCGCCACGATGATCACGGAAGGCATCTCGCCTTCAATTGGCGTGGAGGCCAGCTTGACCGCCTCGTCCACGTTCTCCGTCTTTCGGTCATAGGACACCACGAATGCGGGGGTGATTCCGGCAGCACTGAATCCCTTTTTGAGTCCGGCAAGAGCGTCTTCTCCGAACGTATCCCCCGTGTACACGACGCCGACCCTGTTCTTGACGTTCATCGAAGCCAGTAGCTCGACAGCCTTCTGCGCTTCCAGCTGGTACGTCGGTCGGACGTTGAACACCTCACGGATAACTGGTTGGTGGAGTGACATGGCACCAGTCGACGGCGCGATCAAGGGAACGCCTGTCTTGGCGAGCAACGGCAACAGGATCTCCGTGTTGGGAGTGCCACGCGTCAGGAACAGCGCTACCGCCTTCTCCTTCTCGATCAGGCGCGTGGCGTTCGACAGGGTCTTCTCGGGCAACAGCTCGTCGTCGATCGTGACCAGGCGGATCTTTTCGCCATTGACTCCACCCTCCGCATTCACTGCGTCGATGATGAGTCGCGCGCCGAGCGTCATGTCCTGAACGCTTGACGATGCTGCACCTGTCAGGCCAGCGGTCTGGCCGATGACGATCTCTGCGTGGGCAACGGCTGCGAGGCCTAGGAACGCCGCGATGCCAACGAGGAAGGAAGAAAGCTTCATCTGGTCCCTTTCACAATAGAAGTGGAAAAACGCTTATGTACATGAATTCATGCACATAAGACCAGAAGTGTACGCATGAATTCATGCGCACAAGGTCGCGCCGAAGTTGGCAGCGGGTGGCTTCAGCCCTGTCGGACCCCTCATGGGGGGCGTGCCGGTGGGAAAATTCGCCGGATGAGCGAACCGTCGGCCGAGAAATTAAAAACCAGAAGAGTGAGCGTCTTGCTCAGCCAAAAGGCTGAGAACCACTTGGTCAAGCGGGTTCGCGTTTACGGCGACATCACACGCCTCGTGCTCGAGGCCATCGCAGCGACCAACCTCACAACGCTCACGTTGGAGCGGCGTCGAAAGACGCGTGGCCCAGACAAGCCAGAGTACGTCCCACGGCAAGTTGTCATGCCTCAGGACGTGCATGACGCTCTGCGCAAGGCGGTCAAGTCACGCAAGACCTCGCTCAATGCGCTGGTCTCTTCAGCAATCGTTCATCACTTCGACACGAAGACCGACAAGACCTAGCCGTCGTTCTTCTCTGTGAAATCTCGACGTTAGCGAATTGCAATTTCAGCCCTTTGGCTGATTTGAAGTGCACTTTTGTTCCCGTAATCTGGCCGCTCCAAAAAGACAGGCGCCGGATTCGCGCTGGATGCGTTCGGCACCGCACCAGGAACCATGAAAAAGCCCTACGTCACCGTCCCATCGGTTGTCACGTTCCTGCGCGCACTCGCTGTATCTGCCGCGCTCCTCATCGCCAATGCGCCATCTGCCATGGCCGGGCCCGCACCGATCACCCTCGTTGTTCCCTTCGCCCCAGGTGGCCCGACCGATCGCATCGCTCACGCCTTTGCGGATGCGGTTGCACGACAGCAACCGGAGCAGGTGATCCGGATCGAAAACGTAGGGGGCCAGGGCGGTACCCTTGGGGCGGCGAGGGTTGCTCGATCTCCGGCCGACGGCTCAGTCCTCTTGTTGCAGAACATCGCGATGAGCGCTGCGCCTGCGCTTTACAAGGACCTTCCCTACGACACGCTGGAGGACTTCGTCCACATCGGCATGCTCCAAGAGGTGCCGATGACACTGATCGGACGCAACGGCCTACCTGCCACCGCTGCCGGTCTCAAGCGACTGCTCAACGACCCTTCCGCGCGCCGGCCCGTCATCGCTCACGCCGGCACCGGGTCAGCGTCCCACCTTTGTGGTCTGTTGTTCCAGCGCGCTTGGAACGTCGCGCTGGATCAGAAGACCTACAAGGGCAATGCCCCGGCTACTGCAGATCTGTTGAGCGGCAACGTCGATCTTCTCTGCGATGCAACGACTAGCGCGGGCATCCAGGTCAACGCAAGGTCAGTGCATGCGTACGCGGTGACATCGGCGGCTCGTCTTCTTCAGGAGCCCTGGCGGTCCGTCCCTACCGCTCGTGAAGTAGGGCTCAAGGACGCGGAGATCTCAGTTTGGTTTGCACTGGCCGCACCGAAGGGAACGGCCGAGGAAGATGTTGCCCGTCTCAACGCGCTCCTCAGGCGCGTCGTCGAGGACCCTGCATTCGTCCGCGAGCAAGAGGCTCTCGGGGCGATCGTCACTCGCGACGCTCGGCTCACGCCCGCAATTCACAAGCGGTTCGTGGCGTCCCAGATCCAACATTGGACAGAGACGCTCCGCGCCCCAAACTGACCCGCCTCCTTGTCGACCATCGAGGGCGTGGCCGCTCGTATGTGTCGTTATGCCTGCGATCCGATAGCCCCGAGGCTTTCGGTTGCTCTTGGTGGTGCTTGATGAGGCCGCCTTGGAAATGCGCCTTCTAAGTCAGGGCGCGCACTACTCCTGTTCAACCACAGCAAGCATCAACAACATGAGATTCAAATCCATCCTCAACCGCCTCGTGGCGGCTACTTCCTTGTTTGCCGTCGGCTGTCTGGCCACACACCAGGCGCAGGCTGCACCTTCCTACGTTCCACGACAGATCACACTTGTCGTTCCGTTTGCCGCCGGCGGACCCACTGACAAGATTGCCCGAGCCTTCATCGACACCGCGCAGCGTATCGATCCAGGTCTCACCTTCACGATCGCCAATGTCGGTGGGTCTGGAGGCACCCTCGGCGCGGCCCAGGTCGCCAGTGGGCCCGCTGACGGTTCCGTGCTTCTCCTTCACAACATTGCCTTTGCGGTCGCACCGTCGTTGTACCAAGGCCTGCCCTACGACACGCTCAAGAGCTTTTCGTATCTCGGGCTCCTGGAAGAGGTGCCCATGACCCTCATTGCGCGTTCCACCTTGCCCTCGACGTTTACCGGCCTGCAGCAATGGCTCCGGGACAATCAGTCCGCTGCCACGATTGCTCATGCTGGTGCTGGATCCGCATCTCACCTCTGTGGTCTGCTGTTTCAACGTGCCATCAACCAGACCATCAGCGAGCGCGTCTACACCGGCAATGCACCGGCGGTCGTCGACGTGAGCGCGGGGCGGGTCGACATGGTCTGTGACGCTGCCAACGCCTCGGCAACTTACCTGCCTACCAATACGCAGGTCCGTGCATACGGCGTCACAGCTCAGGACCGTGTGAACATCCCTGCGCTGAGCAATATCCCAACATTTTCCGAGTTGGGCCTCAACGAGATGGAGATCACCGTCTGGTTTGGTTTGTCCGCTCCTAAGAGGACTCCGGCCCGCGTCCAGGAGTACTTGAATGACCTGGTGCGTTCCGTCGCGAGTGACCCCCAGTTCATTCAGGCGCAGGAGTCCACTGGCGCTGTAGTGGTCAAGGACAAGCGACTCAAGCCCCGCAAGCACAAGCGCTTCGTGGCAGGCGAGATCGACTACTGGGCAGACGTGTTGATCGCCCCGTGAAGTTAAAAAGGGCCCCTCAAGGGGCCCTTCCTTATTGAGCAGCCTGCTTCTGCAGTACCACCACGGCTTTCGCCATTCGGTCTGCCGGTGATGGCCGGCCTTCGGTACCGCGCCCCGTTGCTATTGCGACTGTGATGGCCTGCTTCTCGACACCTGCGGCGACAAGGTAGTCGTGGAGCACTGCGGCTCTCCTGGTTGCGAGGGGCCGGCCGAGCTGAGTGTCAGCCTCCGCTGCATCCGCACTTCCCAGAACGAACACCGATTTGACGACGCCACCACCGGCGTTCAGTTGATCAATGAACGTTCGCAGTGCATGCAGACCCTCGTCTGTCGGGTAACTCTCCCCTACCCCGAAGAATATTGCGATGTCCGCGCTATGACTCTCGCCGAAGGCTCCCGCTTTGAGCTGACCCTTGTTGAGCGCCGACAAAGGCTTTGGGGGAGGAAGACCGTTCAACTTTGACACCGCAAGAATTGCGAGGTCGGGGAAGTCTCGGCACGAATCAGCCACCCGTCTCAATGTGCCGGGCGTTTTTGCCAGCTCCACCGCATCGCGGGTGCAAAGAGACCGTCCTGTCAACGCCTCAACTGCGCTCGGTGAGGGAGCAGCAGAAACATCTAACTGGAGATGAAGTGCGACCGTCACCGAAGTTACGGCGATGCCTAGCAACTTCGCCCCTCTCCAACTGGATCTGCTGACGGCAGCGGCCAGGTTTGTCCCTGGCATCATGATTCTGACCATGTGCCCTCGACTCTTTTTGGAGGCCTTGCGAGGTGGTGCGCTCCCGTCAGGCCGTCTCAACGACCTGCGGGTGCTACCGAGGGTGCAGATTCGCCGAGGTGTCGGCTACCGACCCGTTGAATTCCCACAACTAATGTCAATCAGCTCGACCACAGAACCTCGATCTAGCGTCTAAAAGTTCCGTCGTCACCGATGATGCTCAAATCTGCGTAGTCCAAGCCAGTGTGATCTGTCGGGCTGTAGTTGATCTCGAGTCCGCCAATGTCGACGTGACTCATGCCCTCAAGAGCCTTCTTCAGACTCGCGCGATTCACCTCTTTGCTGTCCTTCGCTGCTTTGCGCAAGGCCGCCACGAGTACCTTCGCCCCAGCGAACCCTTCGACCATGGCCGGCGTCACCGTCTTGGCCTTGGCCGCCTGCGCAAGTCGCACGAGCTCGGCAATCATTGGCGCCGCCAACTTTCGTTCCCCAGGAAAAACCTGAGAGACGATCGTCCCGGGCCCGAACTCGCCGAGCTTGTCCACGAAGCCGGCCGCCGCATTGTTTGAGAGTGTCGCAACGCGCGTCAGAGACCCAGCTGCACGAATAGCCTTGATGCCCGCGATTACCGAGTCCTGCGAGCCGACAATCAGCACGCCCAGCGGTTTCGTGGCTTTCACACGCTCCGCGGCGGCGGTGTAGTCAGGCTTGGTCCGGCTGATTTTTTCTGTGAACGCCGGCGCCTTGGCAGCTTCCTTGAACACCTTCAATGCGCCCTGTGCGGCGTCTTCGCCGAACGAGTCGTCCACGAACATGATGCCCACCCGTTCGAGCCCGCCCATCCCGAGATGGCGGATGACGTGCTCTGCCTCCCGCTGATAGGTGGCCCGAACGTTGAAGATGTACGGATGCACCGGCTTGTGGAGTGCCATCGCGCCCGTCGACGGCGCGACGAGCGGGATCTTCCCTTCCATCAGCAGCGGCATCAGGGCCTGTGCATGCGGCGTTCCACGATTGAGGAAGAGCGCAACTACCTTGGGGTCGGCAATCAACGCTTTTGCGTTCTCGACCGCCAATGGAACCTGGAACTTGTCGTCTTTCGAACGCAGCTCGATCTGTTGCCCCGCAATCCCGCCTTCCGCGTTCACTGCGTCGATGTAGAGCTTTGCCCCAAGCTGAATTTCGTTCACAGAAGCCGCGACGCTGCCGGTGTACCCGGACGTCTGGCCAATTACGATTTGCGCACTGGCGGCACCGACTGCCGACAGCATGAATGCTGCGCACCAACGAGCTATGGTTTTCAAACGTGCACCTCTATTGTTGTCCGCACTTCGTGCGGAGATTTAAGGTTGCGAGCTAGCACGCTTCGCTAGTGATTCTGTTCGTCAGCTGTGAACTCGTTGTGCTTGTTCCACCCGACGTTGAATCATCCTCGCCTTGCCATTGTTGACCGTCTGATCTTCGGTCCTCATTCGGATACGAACCAGGTGCCTCTCATGGTCAGAGAAGGCTGTGCGCGCGTGAAGAGCAAGGTGGTTGTCGACAAGAACCATCGAGTCCTCTGCCATGAAGAACTCCGCTTGATTCGGAGTCTTCTTGATCAGCTTCTCGAGCTGGTCGATCGCCCACCGCGCCTCACTGTCGTGCAGCTCAGGCACGCACTGGAAGCCCTTCTCCAGCATGTCGAGCCGGTACCTCATGAAGACGTCAGAAGAGAAGATCGGCGCCAGTGTCACATCGGCAAGGCCTGGATCAAGTGACGACGCGAAAGCGGACGGCACCCGAAATGGGAACGTCTTGCTGGTCAGCGCCTCCAGGAGTCGCGGGTGGTTCTGCTTCAGATCTTCCCGCAAGGCCCGAGCGTCGAGGATGCTCGAGTGGCCCCCGTTGCAGCGCGCCGGCTGGATGCAGTAAAGGGCAAACAGCCGCTCTGGCACCGGGAAATACTGCGTGTCCGTGTGGTACGCAGCCTCGTGATCGGTCTCTGAGAAGGTGGTGATGTACTGGCTCTCGCGAGCCCTTGCCTTCACGTCCCATATCACCTGCTTCGAGTCGGTTGGCGTTGGGTTGCCGAGGCACAGGCAAGCTGCGTACGCAAGGATCGCGCGTTCGCTTGGAGAGAAGTCTTTGATACCCACGCTCGACAGGTACACCGCGACGTGTTGTTTGAGCGCCTGGCCGATGCTGTCACTGAATTCCTTCATGCCGGGCACGTTGTCCAGCAGGAATCGCCTTATCGACCTCCAGTCCTGATCGCCAAGCGGCCGAATCTCTTCGTGGCGCTCTGGGTTGGAGTGGAGTCTGGAGATGATCTTGAGTATTAGGTCGGCGTGTCTGACCCATTGCGCAGGTTCAGATAGAACGACTACGCCCGCCTTTGATAAATCTGCACCCATGGCCCTCACCAGTATTTGTCAGTATTAACTGGGTATTCGCGGGCGGAGCTTAAGGCTGGCGTGTGTCTCCCGCGTTAGGCATTGCCGAAATACCCCCATCCCTGTGGCTTTCGGCCAACACACTTTGCCGTCGCCGGATGAAACCGAAGGCAAGGACTGCGCCAGCCAGTTGAACCAGTACCACCAACGCCACGGTACCTGGCCATCCATATTCGTTCCACACCGTCGCTGGTGCAGCTGCTCCTATCGATGCACCGAGGTAATAACTCGCCAGATAGCAGGAGCTTGCTTTCTGCCTAACGCTCGGATCGACTGTGTTGAGCAGGTAGGCGAAGACGGTCTGTGAGGTGAAGACGGCCGCACAAAAGATGGCCATGCCCGCCACAATTTGTCCACTACCCCCACCCAGCGTGGTTAGCAACCCCGCAAGTAGGAGGTTAGTTGCAAGGACTTGTAACCACAGGGGCCCAATCCGCTGTATCAAACCAGGCACGAATCTAACGACAACCAAAGCCGGAGCGAATACCAGATAAAGCAAGCCCAACTGTGCAGTTGACCAATTGAATGGTTCTTGGGATAAGTGAATTGACACCATGCTCGTCGCTGCCGCTTGAGAAATCATGAGCACAGCGCCACCCACGGCCAGATGAGGTATGTCATTTCTGAAAACTGGCAGTAGCGATTTCAACCACTGCTGGATGGGCTCCAACTTCACCACTCGGTCTTCGCTCATGTCCGACCGAGGCAAAGCCCACCAAACCACGGCCATCAGCAAGCCTTGGATCAAGGCGAAGGCCATGAATGCCGGCGTCCAGCCCCAGTCCATCAAAGCGGCTGGCACCAATCGGCCGAGGATCCCTCCCAAAATGATTCCAGTGGAATAGCTCGAGGCCAACGACGCAGCTCCCGTGGGCGCGAGCATCCCAAGGCTGCTGATGAGGGACGACAACCCGACTGCGATCGTCACGCCTTGGACGAGGCGCCAACAGATGAGGATGGAAGTGCTGTCGGCCAGGCCCAAGCCAACTGTCGACACGACCGTCGACATCAAGGCCCAAAGCACTGCGGCTCGCGGACCGTGCGCCGCGGCGGGCCGACCTGAAATGAGCGAAACGACCGCCAACGCCAGCGTTGTCGTCGTCAGAAGCGATGCCGCCAACCCCACGTCGCCTGAGAAGCGCGTCGAGATCGCTGGGTACAGCGCCTGGAGGCAGTAGAGAGGCGAGAAGGCAGCAACGGCCGCCGATGTCACCACCAGGTGCGCTTTGAGACTCGCTGTCCGTTCAGGCTCGGTGCTCAACGTCTCGCCTCAGGGGCATGTTGCGTCGACGGCAGCGTAACAGAGCCCACGCCTCACGGCGTGCTCGCACCTCCTCCGCAGATCAAGCGGAGCTACTTGCCAGACCCACTAGGGGCGCGAGCCACCTGCAGCTTGGACAGTTGGTCGCAGGGCAGGTTGTCGAGCACAGGGGTCTTCCCAGTGTTGTCGTAGGCATCGCCTAGGGACTTCACCATCGGATGCCGGCTGAGCTCGGCACCGAGGGCTGTCGATGGTTGCAGCCCACAGATGCTGGTCGCCATCACCGTCACAAAGTACCGCCCTGCTGTCAGTTCGTCCTGATCCGCTTTGTTCGGGGCAGCAGCAGCCACACCCGTCCACATCAGAACTGCCAGCGATGCGCTGGCTGCAAAACTCTTCCCTCGCATTCCAACCTCCGAATCGTTATGTTTCAAAAGGTATCCGATTGCCGGCCTCAAGTGAAGTCCTAGTCGTTGGCAAGTCGATCGACGCATCGACTCCTTCACGCATCTTGAGCGCGCCATCCTAAGCCGCGCTTCCTCATTTGCTCTGCTTCCCTCGCATCGCTTTCCAGACTTCCTGTTGCCCTCTCATCACCACACGCCACGTAGGCTCCTGGGAACTTCCTTCGTTGCGATCGGCCGCTGCTTCTTCGTCCACGATGGTTAGCAACCCACGTTGAGTCAGCCAGATCCACGAGATGGTCTTGGCCAGGTCGACAGCCCACTTCAGGTCTTCACCATTTCCGAAGCTGTGCCACGGCGCGAAGGCACACCATGGAGCCCTTGGCTGATCGAGGGTTGCGGCCGTCGGCCCGCACGGGGCGCCTTTGCAAAGCAACGGCCACAGATGGGCCCCGTCACCATCGTTCAGCGCGACCCCAAGGGTCAGCACTCCAGTCGACTCCGATGGGGACGCCTTCGAGATCACGACCACCAGCATGTCACCCTCGACCCCAGCGACGCCGCACGCACCTTTCAGATGGGAGAAGGGCAACTGCACCTTCATGCCGGTGCCGGCTCGTACGGCCGCCGAAAGCCACGCCGCAGTCAGCGTCGTGCTTTCCCAATGCAGTTCGCTCTCACGGATGTCCGTGCGCGTCCCGCTTGAAATGTCGATGCACACAAGCCCGTCCATTGATGTCCCTGTGCGTTTGAACGCGAAGCTCTTATTCCACGGCCGACGCATCTTGTTAAGGCGCCTGGCCGCCAACCAACGGCAGGCCGGGAGTCTCCCACACGATCTACCTCCGATGGAAGCCTCTGAGCTTGCACGCTATGCGGCTGTGTTCAAGCCGCGACAGCACCTCATAGCGCCCTTTCCTGCCCTCTGGGTGAATGAGTGCGTTTGTCCACCTTCCGGCCAAAGAAATGGCGGGCCGAACCCACGCACATCGCAAAGCCCAAACCGAACTAACGCGCCACGGCGTTAGGCGCCGGCCACCTCTTTCAAAACCCCGCCTTTTGGCGGGCTAACCTTTTAAAAGAAGGGGCGGGAAATGCATTGAAAAGACGCCGTGGACGGCGTAGACTGACGCGGCAGCGCGTTAGTTCGGTTTGAATCGGAGGCCTAGCAGCTATGTACACGGAAGATCTGTTCTTGCCCATCGGGGCGGCGAAAGCCAAGGGTGACTTCGAAGAGGCGTTCGATCGTTGGCAGGCGGACATCTCCGCGGCCGACGTCCTCACGAGGTCGTCCAGCGTCGGCTACTACGCGTCAATCTGGAAGGCCCTCACCGACTGGTGCGTCGTTCAGGATCCGCTCGTGACGCTCGACAACATCGTCGAGCGCGACCTGGTCGAATATCTCAATCAGAGACGGGCCGAGAACGGCGATGCCTACACGACTCGTCACGCGTGGCGTGTGCTGCACTTGGTCGACCGCGTGCTTCAGCATCGCGCGCTGGTCAAGGACGTTCCTTACCGCGACGCCGCAGCCCGTGTCATCGAAAGTCGAGAACAGATCAAGCATGCCAACGTCGATGAAAACCAGGCGGCGCTTTCATATCTCAACGGTGAAGAAGCGGCCATCCTGGTTCGCTACTTGCGCGGGGTGCGCCCCGGCGCGCTCGGCAGACGAAAGCTTCGCGACTGGCAAGATCTGCGCAACCTCGCCGCCGTTGCCTTGCATGTCGGCGCAGGCCTCACCGCCGGCGAGGTTCGCGCGCTCCCCCTGAAAGCACCCATCGTCGAAGGCGGGCCCATCAAGGACGTCCCTTGGAAGCTCGTGGTACCGGGCAACGGCAACCGCAGCAGCCGTGAGACACCGCTGGCCAGGTGGGCCGGCGACATCCTGCTCTATTGGCTCAATGAGAGGCGCGATCTGCGCCGAGAGTGGGTGAGGCAGCAGAAGGAGGCGAAACTCCCTACCGAGGAGTTGATGGAGGGCAAGCCCGCGCCTCAGTTCCTCTTTCCCGCCTGGAAGTGGAAACAGTGGGGGAAGGTCTCCCACTACGATGCCGTTCAAAAGGTTCTCGACTCAGCGGGCATCGTTCGTCACGGTGGTGCTCGCATGCTGAGAAACACATTCGCACTTCGCCAACTCAAGCGCGGTACTTCCAAGGCGGATCTGGCCATGTACATGGGCATCACCGATCCGGAAGTACTTGATCGATACGAACGCGTTGTGCAGGTGGACGACGTTGTCGTCTAGGGGTGAGCGCTATGCGCCCTCTCCCTTCACGCTTTAGGGGGTGCTGCCAGGATTAAGCCAGAAATCACACACAGCGCCGCATCACCTAAGCCCTGTCAGGTCCGGCGCAATGCCCCTGCTGCAGCGCATCGAGCGTCGGATTGAAGTCTTTCGGTGACATCGAGAACAGCTCACCCCGTACAGGCCAAACCTGCCTCACTTTGGACTGCACATCCATCGGGTCATCCTTCGTCAAAATGTCGACGACGTCCCCTGGTCGGGGTCTCCTCGTTTTCAGTGCAATAAGTGACGGTACGAAAAGCTAGCACTGGCGCGGAGGTGGTGTTGGTAGATCGTTGATTTCATTGACTTTCCTGTTCACTTTCAAATCTGCGATTCGTGGCGTCAAACCGTGGTCGGTTTCATCCATTGGTGCCAGTTATCGATGCATTTGGCCGCGAAGGCAGGATTTGGTCAGCATAGCGGTCAACCGGGAAGCGAAACACACCCCGCAAGTTGATGCTCTCCAGCCTGGTGGGCGCAATCTTCCCGATCAGTTCCGGTGGAATGACCTGGCGGCGGTTCGACCAGCGATCCAGGACCGCCTGCATCTGTGAGGTATTCCACGCCATCACGATGTTGGCCATCAGGCTCAACGCATCGGCCACAGCCTGCATTTCATCGACACGTTTGGCCTGCGCCGGGCTGATCCGGCCGGTATAAATGGCGCGCTTGAGGGCGTTAACAGCCTCGCCCCGATTGAGCACCCGGCGCAACTCGTTCCTGAAAGCGTCCTTGACAAAGTAGTCAGCCAAAAACGCCGTACGCAGCAACCGCCCCAATTGCACGCCAGCCTCATAGATTGGATCGCCCTGGGCGGCAGAACCGAACCGCGCAAGAGCTGCCACCGCACTGGCATGTCCGCTCATGACCGAGGCTGCCAGGTGCACCAGACTATCCCAATGCTTTTCGATCAAAGCGACGTCGACATTGGCTTCGCACACCGCAGCGATTTCTGCGGGCACTTTGGTGCCGCGTGGCACAAAGAGGTGGCGCTGTTTGAGTTCCTTCAACCGCGGGCAAAGATCAAAACCAAGCAAACGGGCATGTGACATGGCAAAGTCGGTGTAGCCATGGGTATCCACAGCAAGCTGGCTGGTCTCCAGCTTTTCTTGGCGGATGACACCTTCAATGGCCACGCCCGCCTGGCGCTCATTGAGCACAAAGGGCTGCGCATGGAAGATGCCCCACCGGTCTTTTACATGGGAGTAGATTCCAATGGAAGGTGTGTTGCGCCGAGGATCAAGCCGGGCTTGCCACACCCGTTTGGTGGTCTCCATGCTCATCATGTCAGAAGATGCCAAATCGGACCGCCCCCAGGTGGCGGCAATCGGGTGTCGCTGCATGAATTCCAGCACAGCCTGGCAGGCCTGGCTCAGACGCCGTTCGTCCCGCGCCCAGCGCATGGCCTGGCGAATGCTGGTGGCAGACAATTGCGGAATCATGCGCGCGCATTCGACCGCAGTCAGACTGGTGCCGTGGGCCATGATGCCGGCATAGACCATCAGCAGCTCGTCGGTAGAGCGCGGCTCACGTCCGAGCATGATCCAGCTAAAGCGCACCTGGGCGTCAACGGCCAGAATCACTTCCGGCAATTGAACCTCACCGATGCGGTGATCCAAAGCCGCGCGCAGCTTGGTCACTTCTGGGTCTTCGTCCTCTGCGGGCAATGGCGACAAATGGAGTTCATCATCCACGCGCAGTACGCCACTGCGGGCTGCAGCGGCCACCGCATCGACACCGGCAGTTACTCTGGCCAGCAAAGGCTTCAAGAAAGTGGCAGCCTTGCTGGGTAACGATAGACGGGCATAGTGTTTCTTGGACTCTGCCTGCCAACGCTCGTCCGTGAAGAACAAGCGCGCACGACCCCGAAAGCTCAGGCTGTGCTCAATCCAGACCGAGCCATTGCGCACCGCGCGGCGCAGGGCAAACAGGGTGGCCACCTCCAACGCCTGAAACGGGGTCTCCTCGTTTTCAGTGCAATAAGTGACGGTACGAAAAGCTAGCACTGGCGCGGAGGTGGTGTTGGTAGATCGTTGATTTCATTGACTTTCCTGTTCACTTTCAAATCTGCGATTCGTGGCGTCAAACCGTGGTCGGTTTCATCCATTGGTGCCAGTTATCGATGCATTTGGCCGCGAAGGCAGGATTTGGTCAGCATAGCGGTCAACCGGGAAGCGAAACACACCCCGCAAGTTGAGCGAGCGCAGCCTGGTGGAGGTGGTCGGCATCATCGGCTACTACGCATTGGTGGCCTACACACTGAACACGTTTGACATGCGGACGTGAGCGGTTGTGTGGCGGCGGGTGCTTGAGTCGGACTTGATGCATTCGCGACTGGCCCCGGCCACTGCCGTTGTTCGTGTGACCTCGTGCGCCATGACCCGGCGGTGCTTCGCATCGGCTGCGGCCTGCACGTCGCAGCCGACCACGCCCGTGGCGGCCCACGCCAGGGCCTGCGCTCTGCCGCGCAGGCTCCTAGCCTCACGCTCCAGCGAAATGTGCGGAGGCTGCGCTGATGAACCGCGGAAGGGACGTGGACGACCCCGGAGACCAGCGCCGGCGCTGCGGCCATCGGATCGAGGAGCACTCAGGCTCGAATGAATGGAAGGACGTGCCGTATTCCGGCCTGGAATAGCGCCAATGCGCAGCAGCTGCGTTCCCCCAGAGCGAATGACAGGCGAAAGTGCGGCTCCTCGTTTCAAGGAGCTGCCATGTCACTGCAAGACAAGCTGCACGCCTTCAAGGCCGATTTCATCGCGGGCAAACCGCCCTACGACGCACTGGCCGAGATCCATCCCATGGCCCGGGCCACCGAAGAGCTCGTCGCCTCGGGCACCGACGACCCGTGCCCGGGGAGTCGGCAGGTCGTTCTTCAGCTTGCGGTACTGCTTGATTCGGTAGGCCGGCAGCGTGAATCGCAGGCCGAACGCGGCCGCCGCCTCGTTACCCGGATCGCTCAGGATCGGGAGCTCCAGGCCGTTGGTGCGCACCTCGCGGCTGTTCACGGCGTTCCGCGGCGAGACGGCCACGACGCGGGCGACCAAGCGGGCTGCTGGTGGCGCTGACGGGCGATAGCGCTCCCGTCGTCACTCCCTGGTACCCGTCGCGTCTGCACTCAAGCCAACCATGCACCGGACTCGAACAGAAGTGGCTGCGGGCTCGGGCGCTCGATGGGCTTCGTGCCCCTGTACGTCGACTACTGCTACAAGGCTTCCATCAGATAGTTGGCAGTCTTCTCGGGTACATCGACCATCATGTCGTGACTGACATCCCAGCTTTGCACTGCCCATGCCGGGTTGGTTCGCAATGTCGCCGCGATCCTGTCGAACGCAGGATGTTTGAATCGGGTAGCTCGCAAGTACATCTTCTTGGGAATCTTCGTATATGCGCTCGCAACAGGCACGCGCTCGAGGAATGTTTCCGCAGGCTGCTTCGTACATTTCGCGTCAATCCTGGCTTGATTCCTCTCTTCGATACCAAATACCTTCGCTGGAATCGGTGGGATATATCCACCGGTCGCCTTTGCCTGCTTCTCCATGGCAGCTCGCGCGCCACCGCCATTCAGGTCGGCCAGTGCCTGACCACTCTCAGGGATGAAGGCATCCAAGTAGACGATCGCCCTGACTTTCCCACCAATCTGTTCTGCTGCAGCAGTAATCACCATTCCCCCATACGAGTGGCCGACAAGCACGAAGTCGTCCAGCTCCTCCCACTCGACAGCATTCACAACGTCTTGAACGTGGGTGCTTAGGTTGATCTCTGGCGAAATGAGGTTTGACCTCTCGGCGAGCCCGCTCAACGTGACGGTAAACACCCGATGGCCTTGATTTCGCAGAAGTTGCGCAACTTGCTGGTAGCACCAGCTTCCGCCCCAAGCGCCGTGAACCAGAAGGAAAGTGCCAGCCTTCTTTTCTGCATTCTTGGGTGATGATGCGGCGCAAGCAGCCAGCGAACCGGCAACAATGGGGATCGCGGCGAGAAGCGCTCGGCGCGGCACTTTGGTCGTTGTCATTCTTCGCTCCAGGATTTGGGTTGTCTCTCAATCAGTCTCCGCATGCTCGGTAACGCGCGGAGTGCCACGCGAGTCGTGGCTGCCAAGACGTTCGCTTTGAACGGTTTGCTTGTCAACGCGGTTTTGCGCTACGCGCAAAAAAGGGGCAGGTGTGAGCGGACCTTCGATGTCGTATCGAATCCGCTCCAGCGCCTGAAGGCGGCCGGCTTCCGGCTGGCCATGCTCACCAACTCGCCCGATGCCGGGCGTGCAAGCGCAGACCCGGCATACCGGTATCGACGGCTCCTTCGAGCGGCAGCTGAGTGTCGAGCGGGTGCGCCGCTTCAAGCCCGACCGGGCTGGGTATGGGTAGGCGGCGAAGCAGATGGGCGCGCAGCCGGCGGACTGCATGCTGGTGGCGCCCGACGGCTGGAACACCGCGGGTGCGCAGGGGGCGGGCCTGCGCAGCGGCTTCGTCGCGCGGGGAAGGCCAGCAGAAGTTCGCGCTGGCGCCCCTCCCGAGCGGGATGTCCCGGATCCGCTGGCGCTGCCCGACCGGCTCGGCGCCTAGCAGACCGGCCTACCAGCGCAGCAGGCGCGCGCCGAGGGCGGCGCCCAGCAGCCCGGTGAACAGCACGCCCATCGTGTACCAGACGGCGACGAACGCAAGCCTCGACTCCGGGCAAGCCAGCGAGTAGCCGAAGGCGCCCAGCGCCCGGGCCAGCAGTCCGACGGATAGGAAATTCAACCGCATGAGGCCAAGTATGGCACGAGTTTTGGGCCTCGAAACACGTTCGGCCAAGGAAGGTTGAGCGCTCGCTTGCCGCTCAATGGCAAGAGCTTGGGAGGCAGTATGCATTTGGGCCTGGCGCGCGCGCAGCTGCTTCCCCGCAGCGATGGATACCGCCGCTTCACTGGGTCACCAATTGACGCGCTGGTCTACCTCGTCGGGTTGAGCTGCCAGATCCCAATCCGGCTCGCCTTGCGCACCATCATCCACCGGCGCGTCGCAGCCCTCCCACAGCGGTGGCCCGCGTGCCGGGGTGATGTGCGGGGGGGCAGACTCCACCCCGATGTGGTTCAGGATGTGGCGGATTTCGGCGCTGTGGGTGATGAAGGCAATGATGCGCATCTGCCCACCGCACATGGGGCACAGCAGCGGAAATGCCTCGTAGATGCGGGCAATCAGCACCGCCCACAAGTAATGCGCCGCTCGCTTCGGGCGTGCTTCAGGTTCGGGTGTGGGTGTGGCCGCGTTGCCCGGCGCCGCCACCCCAGGTACGCCCGCGCCAGGTTGTGCAGTCTCCACCGTGGCTGGTTGCGACGCAGCAGGCTGAGCCAGCGCCGTTACCGCCGCTCTCAGCGGCGAGTTTGGTGCCAGCACACCAAAGTAGCGGTGCCGGTGGGTGCGTGGCGGTGGCACCAGCGCGGCGATGCGGTCGATCAGTTCCAGCGGTGTGAGGTGCAGCTCATCTGCCTTGGCACCACGCTTGTCACTGGTGGGCTCGCTGCGCTGTTTGGCACAGCGGTACACCAGTTTGCTTCCCTCTTTGCGTAGGCGCTCCATGGAAAACGGTGGACGCGCGCAATAGCGCAGCAGCCGCTCCAGCGCAGCGCGGTCGTGGGCTTCGATGCAGACACCGGCGTCCACCGAGAAGCCGCTGTGTTTGTAGCCCAGCATGTCTTTGGCGTCACAGTTCTCCAGCAGGCCCCGAGCAACGAAGGCGCGCAGGATGCGTTTTTGCAGTGTGGTCTGCACTGGGGCCACGGTAGCCGCATCGATGCCGGTGGCCGCGTGAAAGATGACACCCGGCGATGAGATTCGAGGGGTCGCATCAGCATCGCCCTCGCCCTCCACTTCCTCAAACACCCCGTCCACCACACAAACGTGGAAGTGGACGTGTTCATTGAGGCTGGAGCCGAATCGGTGAATGAAGGCGATGGCACCGATGTGCAGGCCTGCCTTGTCCATATGGGCCGCACCGGGGCTGTGGGTCTGCAGAGTTTGTGCGATCACCCGCAGAAAGATGCGCAGCACCATGCTCAGCACCGCTCCGTCGCGTTGCATGAAGTACCGCAACCTCTTGGGCACGGAGAGCACCCACTGGCGCACCGGCAGGCGGGGGAAAACGTGGTCGCTCAGGTGTGCCGCCGTCTCCACCATCCGCCGCGTGGTGCACGAGGGGCAGACTCCCCGGCCTTTGCAGGAGAAGGCTACAAAGTAGTCGTGCCCACAGTCGCCGCAGCGAGCGCGGGCAAAGCCATGGGCAAAGATGCCGCACTCAAGATACTTGGCAAACGCTTTGCGCACGAAGGGCTTGGGGGTGTGGTGGTCGCCCTGGCCGTCGAACTGACCCGCGCTGGCCAACTCTAGCCAGGTCTCGTAGTGCTCGGCTACCATTTGGTAGAGCAGCGTGCGTTCGGGGTGGCGTGGGTTGTAGAGCTTGGGCTTGGAAGTGGCTGACATGAATACTGTACAAATGCACAGTATTCTGCGGCGATTGTTTGGGTACGCAAAGCACAAGGCCCGAACCGTCGCCAGTTCGGGCCTTGTCAGGGTAGCTTGGCTGCGGACTTACTTGCGCGCAGGCGGCACATCCGTGCAGCTGCCATGCGCCACTTCCGCCGCCATGCCGATGCTCTCGCCCAGCGTCGGATGCGGGTGGATGGTCTTGCCGATGTCGACAGCGTCCGCACCCATCTCGATGGCCAGGGCGATCTCGCCGATCATGTCGCCCGCATGCGTGCCGACCATGCCGCCGCCCAGGATCTTGCCGTGGCCCCGGCCAGCATGGCCGTCTCCTGATCCTGCTTCGGGGCTGTCGTCGAACAGCAGCTTGGTGACGCCTTCGTCGCGGCCGTTGGCAATGGCGCGGCCCGAGGCCGCCCAGGGGAACAGGCCCTTCTTGACCTTGATGCCCTGCTGCTTGGCCTGGTCTTCGGTCAGGCCCACCCAGGCCACTTCGGGGTCGGTGTAGGCCACGCTGGGGATCACGCGGGCGTTGAAGGCGGCGCTGGCCAGTTCCTTGTTGCCCTGCAATTCGCCGGCGATCACTTCCGCCGCCACATGCGCCTCGTGCACCGCCTTGTGCGCCAGCATGGGCTGGCCCACGATGTCGCCGATGGCGAAGATGTGCGGCACATTGGTGCGCATCTGGATGTCCACGTTGGGGTCTCCTCGTTTTCAGTGCAATAAGTGACGGTACGAAAAGCTAGCACTGGCGCGGAGGTGGTGTTGGTAGATCGTTGATTTCATTGACTTTCCTGTTCACTTTCAAATCTGCGATTCGTGGCGTCAAACCGTGGTCGGTTTCATCCATTGGTGCCAGTTATCGATGCATTTGGCCGCGAAGGCAGGATTTGGTCAGCATAGCGGTCAACCGGGAAGCGAAACACACCCCGCAAGTTGATGCTCTCCAGCCTGGTGGGCGCAATCTTCCCGATCAGTTCCGGTGGAATGACCTGGCGGCGGTTCGACCAGCGATCCAGGACCGCCTGCATCTGTGAGGTATTCCACGCCATCACGATGTTGGCCATCAGGCTCAACGCATCGGCCACAGCCTGCATTTCATCGACACGTTTGGCCTGCGCCGGGCTGATCCGGCCGGTATAAATGGCGCGCTTGAGGGCGTTAACAGCCTCGCCCCGATTGAGCACCCGGCGCAACTCGTTCCTGAAAGCGTCCTTGACAAAGTAGTCAGCCAAAAACGCCGTACGCAGCAACCGCCCCAATTGCACGCCAGCCTCATAGATTGGATCGCCCTGGGCGGCAGAACCGAACCGCGCAAGAGCTGCCACCGCACTGGCATGTCCGCTCATGACCGAGGCTGCCAGGTGCACCAGACTATCCCAATGCTTTTCGATCAAAGCGACGTCGACATTGGCTTCGCACACCGCAGCGATTTCTGCGGGCACTTTGGTGCCGCGTGGCACAAAGAGGTGGCGCTGTTTGAGTTCCTTCAACCGCGGGCAAAGATCAGCTACTCAAGCGCGTGTTCGACATCGACATGCAGCACTGCCCCAACTGCGGCGCCGGGGAGCTCAAGATCATCGCGGCCATCCTGGAGCGACCGGTGATCGAGAAGATCCTGACCCACCTGGGACTGGATCCGCAGCCGCCGCCCAGAGGCCGAGCGCGCGAGGCGCGGCAAGACTGAAGCCGCCTGAGCCGCGTCGACCGTCCCGGACACCGTACACATCACAAAGGGCTGCGCAGCCTGGCGCCAGTGGCCGGTGGCGCTGCGCCCGCGTGCGGACTGGATGGCGGAAAACACAGGGTCAACCCCGAGATCAAGGCCCAACGAGCGCGAGGCGAGCCGTCAGGGCGGGCCGAATCCAGACAAGGCAACGGCTCAGGCGCCAGTTCCAAGCCATCCAGGCAGGCATCGGCTGCCCACCCAGGGCTGAGTCGGGCTTTCCAGGCTTTTCACAGACCAGACCGTTTGAAATTCCTATGCGCTCTTCATTTCGTCTCCAGAGGTTTTTCGGGGTGATGCCGGCGGACACAAGCTCTGGGTCAACATGGCCTGCTCGCTGGCGGGTCAATTATTGAACCGACGTGCAATCCAGGCCGTTCTCGCTTTCCTGATACGACTCGACTCAAGCTCGGTGGGCTGTTTTGTGTTAGGCGTCGGTTCCGGGGTGAATTTCGAGATAGTCCTTTTGTTTCAACGTGTTGCGTCGGTTTTCCTGGGGTTTGCCCGAGCCTTCGGGTCTGCGCTAGCGGTGCGGGCAGGGTGCTGTGCTTTACTCGCGGCCAGCGTTCTCAGCTCTAAAAATCACCATGCGTGCAATATTGCTTCTCGCCGGAGCCGCCCTGGTGGGCGCGGCCTGCTGGTGGGGCGCCTCCGTTCCGGTGGACTCCGCCCCCGCCGAAGCGGCCGGAGGGCCGGCACCGGCCGGTGCCGCTGCCGGGCGCATGACGCCCGGCGCGGTGGGCAACGGGCCGTCGGCCCAGGTCAGCCTGTCCGACGCGAGTGGTCTGACGCTCGACGCCGCGCGCCTCTTCGAGCTGGGGTTTGGCGGCGGGCTGCTGCTCGACCGCGACACGCGCGCCTCGATCGAGGCCCTCATCAACACCATGCCCCTGGAGCCGTCGGCGCAGGACATGGACCGCCTGCAGCGCGCGCTGCGCGCCGGCCTGCCCTACGAGGAAGCCGAGAAGGCCTACAAGCTCATCTCCAACTACCGCTCCTACAGCCGCGACGTGCAGCGGGAGATGCTGCCGATGGGCATCCCGAAAAACCAGGACGAGGCGCGCCAGCTCTACGACCGCATGGACGCGATGAAGCGCCGCTACTTCGATGAGCCGACCGCCAACGCACTCTTCGGCGCCGACGAGCGCTACGCCCGCCTCACGATGGAGGCCGGCTTCATCCACCAAGACGCCACCCTCAGCGCCGAGCAGAAGGTGCAGGCGATCGAAGCATTGCGCGCCAAGCTGCCGCCCGAGCGGCGCGAGCTGATCCCGCCTTACGTGGCGCCGGAGCCGGTGGAACCGTCGGCGTCCTTGCCCGCGTTGTAGCGGCTGCGCCTCACGACGCGCATGAACTTCGCGTTGCGGCTGTTCGACGGGCTGAGCCCGTACCAGCGCAGGAAGGTGCGCGAGAACTGCGGCGAGTCGCCGAAGCCGGCCGCGTGTGCCACCTCGGTCAACGAGCGGCCGGTGGGCAGCAGGTCGAGCACGCTGCGCTGCTTGAGCCAGGTCTGGTAGTCGCGCAGCGAGATGCCGACCGCGGCCGAGAACTGCCGCGACATCATCTGCTGCGAGCGCCCGCAGCGCTTGGCCAGCGTTTCCAGGCTGATGCCGGGGTCGGCCTCGAGTTCGCGGATGCAGGTGAGCGCCATCGTGTCGGGCGGCGCGGTGGGCGGCAGCTGGCGCATCGCCTCCTGCGTGGCGGCGTCGAACACCGCCTCGGCCACCGAGAGGCCGGCGCTCCCGTCGATCAGCGCGCACAGGCTCGCGTCGAGCGGCGCGAAGGCATGCCGGTCGAGCGGCAGCACCTGCGCGCGCTGCAAGGTGCCGAAGACGTGGAAGGACTCGTGCGAGGGCATCACGTTGAAGCTCAAGAGCGCCGCCTCTTGCGCATCGAGGCGGCGCTCCACGCGCGGGGCCACGATGGCGGCGCTGGTGGTCACGCTGTGGCCGTTCTTCAGCGTGAGCGTGAAGGGCTTGTAGTCGGCGCTCAGCAGCAGCACGGCCGGTGGGCGCACCGTCATGCCGCTCGCGAAGTGGCGGGTGGCGTAGATGAAGCCATCGTGGCCGAGCAGGTAGCTCAGCGCGGGGGGCGGCGCGGTCGTGTTCCTTGGCGTTGCGCTCATGGGCATGGCCGCCTGCGAAAATCGGGCGCATGACTTCCACCCCGACCACTCTCACCTTCACCCGCCCCGACGACTGGCACCTGCACGTTCGCGACGGCGCGGCGCTCCATGCCGTGGTGCCCGACACCGCGCGTCAGTTCGGCCGCGCGATCATCATGCCCAACCTCAAGCCGCCGGTGACCACCGCGGCGCAGGCGGTGGCCTACCGCGAGCGCATCCTCGCTGCCGTGCCCGCATCGCTGAAGGAGCAGGGTCTCAGCTTCGAGCCCCTGATGACGCTCTACCTCACCGACAACCTGCCGCCCGAGGAGATCCGCCGCGCGAAAGAGGCCGGCGTCGTCGCCTTGAAGCTCTACCCGGCCGGTGCCACCACCAACAGCGATGCGGGCGTGACCGACCTCCGCAAGACCTACGCCACGCTCGAAGCGATGCAGCGCGAAGGCTTGAAGCTGCTCGTGCACGGCGAAGTGACCAGCCCCGACATCGACCTCTTCGACCGCGAGAAGGCCTTCATCGACACGCAGCTCATCCCGCTGCGCCGCGACTTCCCCGAACTCAAGATCGTGTTCGAGCACATCACCACCCGCGAAGCCGCGCAATACGTGCCCGAAGCCGGCCCGTACACCGCGGCCACGATCACCGCGCATCACCTGCTCTACAACCGCAATGCGATCTTCCTGGGGGGCGTGCGTCCGCACTACTACTGTCTCCCGGTGTTGAAGCGCGAGGAGCACCGCCGCGCGCTGGTGGCTGCCGCCACGTCGGGCAGCGACCGTTTCTTCCTCGGCACCGACAGCGCGCCGCACCCGGCGCACCTGAAGGAGCACGCGACCGGCTGCGCAGGCTGCTACACCGCGCTCTCGGCGCTCGAGCTGTACGCCGAGGCCTTCGAGTCGGTGGGTGCGCTCGACAAGCTCGAAGCCTTCGCCAGCTTCCACGGCCCGGCGTTCTATGGCCTGCCGCGCAACCGCGGCACGGTCACGCTCAAGAAGGAGGGCTGGACGCTGCCCGAAGCGCTGCCCTTCGGCGACGCCGAACTCAAGCCCCTGCGCGGCGGGGAGAGCCTCGCCTGGAAGCTCGCCTGACCGCCGCGGAGGGGGCCACCCGGAGTGCCCCGGCTGAATGGCAAAAAGACCGCGGCTCTTGCGAGCCGCGGCCACCAAAGGCATCACGCCTGATTGGAAACGGTGAGACTCAGCTGCAGTTCGCGGTGCGGAAGTCCGACACGCGGGTGCTGTTCGGGTTCTCGCAGGCGAAGGTGGAGTAGCGCGTGTCGTTGTCCATGAAGCGCTTCATCCAGGCCACGCCCTTCTTGCCGATCAGCGCCTGGTTGCTGTTGCCGCTGTTGGCGCAGGAGTGCGAGCCACCGTTGATCTCGAGGAACTGCTTCGCATTGCGCGACATGCTGTCGTAGATCGGCAGGGCGGACGAGTTGACCGGGGCGATGCTGTCGTCCTCGCAGGCGAAGATCAGCGTGGGCACGGTGACCGACGAGAAGTTGGTCGAGCTGTTCCACGGGGCTTGCGGTGCCGCGGCCTTGAGCGACGGGTTGTCGCGTGCCGAGATCAGCGAGCCGCCGCCGCCCATCGACCAGCCCATCACGCCCATGCGCGAGGTGTCGACCTTGCCGTAGATCGGGCTGCTGCTGGTGCCGTTGAGGGTGGCGACCTGGCGCAGCGCGGCCATCTGCTGCGACGAGCGGCTGGCCGGCTGGTCGAGCGTGGAGTTGGTGTCGATCGTGATCACCACGAAGCCGTGCGAGGCCAGGCGCGGACCCCACCAGTTGATGCTCGACTGGCGTGCGGTGTAGCCCGGCACGATGGCGATGGCGCCCACGGTGCCGCCTGCGTTGGTGGGGTAGTACACGGTGCCGGCGCCGTAGCCGCTCGGGCGGCTCACGGTGAACGAGCGCACGGTGAACGGGCCGGCGCTGGCTTCGAGTGAGGCGGCTGTCGGGTTCGGGCCGCGGGCGTAGGGGTTGGTCTGGGCGGTGGCGGCGGCCGACACGGCCATCAGCCCGCCGAGAACGGCGGCCTGCATCAGGCGGGAAGCGCGGGGAAAGTTCATGTTGTCTCCTGTTGGTGTAGGTGTCACGAGCCTTGGGGGCTGTCGCATCTTGGGTGCACGACTGCCTTTTTTCATCCGAACATGCGAGCTACCAGAACCATCACTTTTGTGGTACGCGCGCGTCGGGGCGTGGTGCCCCTGGGAAGGCCATGTCCGGTGGGGAATCCCGGGCTTTGACCGGGCCTGTCGGGTGGTTATGCTGCTGGCCTGTTTTGGATGACCGTGCAGCCAAGCCCCATGCCGCGCTTCAAGCCCCTTCCCGTATTTCTGGTGTTGGCAGTCGCTTTCGTGGCGGTGGCTGTGGGCTATCGCGTGTGGACGCCCGAGCCGCTTGACGTTGCCCCTCTGGCCGCCACGGCCCCCCATGCCGGCGGCGCCTTGCGCGGCCCGGCCAACGAGCCCACCGGCGCGTCCGCAGCCGCCGCCTCGTCGTCGGTGATGGTGGCCGACGCCTCGGGCGCCAACCTCGACGCCGCGCGCCTCTTCGAACTCGGCTTTGCCGGCGGCCTGGTGATCGACCGCGACACCCGCGCGGTGATCGAGGCGGTGCTCAACTCCATGCCCGAGCAGCCCTCGGCCGACGACCTGCAGCGCCTGGAGCGCACCCTGCGCGAGGGCCTGCCGCGCGAAGACGCCGAGCGTGCGCTCAAGCTCTTCGGCTCCTACCGCGACTACACCGCCGACGTGCGCCGGCAGATGGAGCCGCTCGGCGTGCCGCGCAACCTGCAGGAGATGAACGCCTTCTTCGACCAGATGGAGGCGATCAAGCAGCGCCATTTCGACGCCGCCACCGCCCAGGCGCTCTTCGGCCCGGCCGACATGCATGCGCGGGTGTCGATGGAGGCGATGTTCGTCGACCAGGACCCGTCGCTCACGCTCGAGCAGAAGAAGCAGCGGCTCGACGAGCTGCGCGCCAAGCTGCCCCCCGATCAGCGCTCGCTGATCCCCGAGCCGTCTCAGCCGGCGTCTTGAGGCGCGCCGGGGGCGGCCGGCGGCTGGTTGCTGCCGCCGTGGATGAACACCCGCACGTGCTTCGGGTCGCGCGCGGTCGAGGGCGTCTGCCCGTACCAGCGCTGGAAGGTGCGCGTGAACTGGGGTGAATCGGCAAAGCCCGCGAGGTAGGCCACCTGCGTGATCACGGATAGGAAATTCAACCGCATGAGGCCAAGTATGGCACGAGTTTTGGGCCTCGAAACACGTTCGGCCAAGGAAGGTTGAGCGCTCGCTTGCCGCTCAATGGCAAGAGCTTGGGAGGCAGTATGCATTTGGGCCTGGCGCGCGCGCAGCTGCTTCCCCGCAGCGATGGATACCGCCGCTTCACTGGGTCACCAATTGACGCGCTGGTCTACCTCGTCGGGTTGAGCTGCCAGATCCCAATCCGGCTCGCCTTGCGCACCATCATCCACCGGCGCGTCGCAGCCCTCCCACAGCGGTGGCCCGCGTGCCGGGGTGATGTGCGGGGGGGCAGACTCCACCCCGATGTGGTTCAGGATGTGGCGGATTTCGGCGCTGTGGGTGATGAAGGCAATGATGCGCATCTGCCCACCGCACATGGGGCACAGCAGCGGAAATGCCTCGTAGATGCGGGCAATCAGCACCGCCCACAAGTAATGCGCCGCTCGCTTCGGGCGTGCTTCAGGTTCGGGTGTGGGTGTGGCCGCGTTGCCCGGCGCCGCCACCCCAGGTACGCCCGCGCCAGGTTGTGCAGTCTCCACCGTGGCTGGTTGCGACGCAGCAGGCTGAGCCAGCGCCGTTACCGCCGCTCTCAGCGGCGAGTTTGGTGCCAGCACACCAAAGTAGCGGTGCCGGTGGGTGCGTGGCGGTGGCACCAGCGCGGCGATGCGGTCGATCAGTTCCAGCGGTGTGAGGTGCAGCTCATCTGCCTTGGCACCACGCTTGTCACTGGTGGGCTCGCTGCGCTGTTTGGCACAGCGGTACACCAGTTTGCTTCCCTCTTTGCGTAGGCGCTCCATGGAAAACGGTGGACGCGCGGGGTCTCCTCGTTTTCAGTGCAATAAGTGACGGTACGCAAAGCTAGCACTGGCGCGGGGGTGGTCTGGGTAGACCGTTGATTTCATTGACTTTCCTGTTCGCTTTGTAAACGGGTATGGTGGCCTCCCACTTTTGAGGTTCACGATGCAGGGTTGGCACACAACGTTTTTGGGGATGCGTGGGCTCCCCCGCGATATCAGCGACTTCGAGATGAAGGCATTTTTCACCTTCGATGGTGCCGAGCGCGACGCAATCAATGCACGCCGAGGTGATTCCCACAAGCTTGGTCTGGCGCTCCATATTGGTTTCCTGCGCATGAGTGGGCGTTTGCTCGGTGCCTTTCGGGTAATTCCAGTAGCCTTGTGGCGCCACCTTGGCAACGAGCTTGGCATTGCAGCACCAGAAGTCGCCTCGCTGAGAGCCATGTATGAACGCGGGCGCACGCTATTCGATCACCAACAAGTAGCCTGCACGGTCCTTGGATTCCAGTGGATGAGCGAGCACCAGCGCCGCTCACTGGTACGTGAACTGCGCGACGAAGTGGCGCGCTGCGCCGACCGCGATCAGCTACTCGTGCGGGCGCGTCAATGGCTGTACAAGAACAAGCTGGTGATCGTGCACGAGCGGGCAATTCGGACACTGATTGCGGCGGCACTTGCCCAGCTTGAAGTTGAAACAGGCACCGCCATCGCCGCCAGCGTTGATCCAGCAACACTTGATCGCTGGCGAGCCTCAGTTTCAGAGCTGCGCCCAGATGGACAAACCCAGCAGAGTTGGCTATGGGCTGCACCGGCGAAACACTCAACCCGCCAAATCAGCGAGGTACTGGAGCGCATCGACCTGCTTTACACGCTGGACGTTCATAAGCACCTGGCAGACATCCCCGATCTCATCTTGCGCCGCTACGCGCGCCGACTTGTCTCCAGGCCGCCCTCAGCCGGAGCCAAGATCAAAGAGCCAGCGCGCACCGTGGAGGTCGCATGCTTTCTTCGGTATTGCCTGTTCACCACCACAGACCAGTTGATCCTTATGGTGCAGCGCCGGATCGCCGATCTGTGGCGTCAGGCTGCCGCCGATGTCCCCGCTACCGTCAATTGGGCCGCAATGTACAAAACGCTGCTCGGCGAACTTGTTGCCTTGAGCGCGCAAGGTGCGGTGCCAGATGCTGAGTTGCGTGCCCGTCTTGAAGCCTTGATCACCGAAACCCAGAAACGCAAACCACCGAGCAGGGCCTCCCTGGTCCGCGAGGGATTGATTGATGGAATTCGCCCCGTGCGGTCGTTGCTCGTCGCCATTGCAAAGCTGCCCTGGCAGGCCACCGGCGAGCATCCTGCCATCGAGTACCTTGCCAAGCTGCAAGCTTTATATCTCAAAGGATCCAGAAAGCTGCCAGTTGAAGTGGTGGCACCAAGTCTGGGAATGATCTGGCAGGTTTCGATCTCCAGCCCAGACCGGGAACGGGCGTTTCAGGCGTTGGAGGTGGCCACCCTGTTTGCCCTGCGCCGCGCGGTGCGCAATGGCTCGGTCTGGATTGAGCACAGCCTGAGCTTTCGGGGTCGTGCGCGCTTGTTCTTCACGGACGAGCGTTGGCAGGCAGAGTCCAAGAAACACTATGCCCGTCTATCGTTACCCAGCAAGGCTGCCACTTTCTTGAAGCCTTTGCTGGCCAGAGTAACTGCCGGTGTCGATGCGGTGGCCGCTGCAGCCCGCAGTGGCGTACTGCGCGTGGATGATGAACTCCATTTGTCGCCATTGCCCGCAGAGGACGAAGACCCAGAAGTGACCAAGCTGCGCGCGGCTTTGGATCACCGCATCGGTGAGGTTCAATTGCCGGAAGTGATTCTGGCCGTTGACGCCCAGGTGCGCTTTAGCTGGATCATGCTCGGACGTGAGCCGCGCTCTACCGACGAGCTGCTGATGGTCTATGCCGGCATCATGGCCCACGGCACCAGTCTGACTGCGGTCGAATGCGCGCGCATGATTCCGCAATTGTCTGCCACCAGCATTCGCCAGGCCATGCGCTGGGCGCGGGACGAACGGCGTCTGAGCCAGGCCTGCCAGGCTGTGCTGGAATTCATGCAGCGACACCCGATTGCCGCCACCTGGGGGCGGTCCGATTTGGCATCTTCTGACATGATGAGCATGGAGACCACCAAACGGGTGTGGCAAGCCCGGCTTGATCCTCGGCGCAACACACCTTCCATTGGAATCTACTCCCATGTAAAAGACCGGTGGGGCATCTTCCATGCGCAGCCCTTTGTGCTCAATGAGCGCCAGGCGGGCGTGGCCATTGAAGGTGTCATCCGCCAAGAAAAGCTGGAGACCAGCCAGCTTGCTGTGGATACCCATGGCTACACCGACTTTGCCATGTCACATGCCCGTTTGCTTGGTTTTGATCTTTGCCCGCGGTTGAAGGAACTCAAACAGCGCCACCTCTTTGTGCCACGCGGCACCAAAGTGCCCGCAGAAATCGCTGCGGTGTGCGAAGCCAATGTCGACGTCGCTTTGATCGAAAAGCATTGGGATAGTCTGGTGCACCTGGCAGCCTCGGTCATGAGCGGACATGCCAGTGCGGTGGCAGCTCTTGCGCGGTTCGGTTCTGCCGCCCAGGGCGATCCAATCTATGAGGCTGGCGTGCAATTGGGGCGGTTGCTGCGTACGGCGTTTTTGGCTGACTACTTTGTCAAGGACGCTTTCAGGAACGAGTTGCGCCGGGTGCTCAATCGGGGCGAGGCTGTTAACGCCCTCAAGCGCGCCATTTATACCGGCCGGATCAGCCCGGCGCAGGCCAAACGTGTCGATGAAATGCAGGCTGTGGCCGATGCGTTGAGCCTGATGGCCAACATCGTGATGGCGTGGAATACCTCACAGATGCAGGCGGTCCTGGATCGCTGGTCGAACCGCCGCCAGGTCATTCCACCGGAACTGATCGGGAAGATTGCGCCCACCAGGCTGGAGAGCATCAACTTGCGGGGTGTGTTTCGCTTCCCGGTTGACCGCTATGCTGACCAAATCCTGCCTTCGCGGCCAAATGCATCGATAACTGGCACCAATGGATGAAACCGACCACGGTTTGACGCCACGAATCGCAGATTTGAAAGTGAACAGGAAAGTCAATGAAATCAACGATCTACCAACACCACCTCCGCGCCAGTGCTAGCTTTTCGTACCGTCACTTATTGCACTGAAAACGAGGAGACCCCAACGTGGACATCCAGATGCGCACCAATGTGCCGCACATCTTCGCCATCGGCGACATCGTGGGCCAGCCCATGCTGGCGCACAAGGCGGTGCACGAGGCGCATGTGGCGGCGGAAGTGATCGCCGGCGAATTGCAGGGCAACAAGGAACTGGCCAGCGCCGCCTTCAACGCCCGCGTGATCCCCAGCGTGGCCTACACCGACCCCGAAGTGGCCTGGGTGGGCCTGACCGAAGACCAGGCCAAGCAGCAGGGCATCAAGGTCAAGAAGGGCCTGTTCCCCTGGGCGGCCTCGGGCCGCGCCATTGCCAACGGCCGCGACGAAGGCGTCACCAAGCTGCTGTTCGACGACAGCCCCGAAGCAGGATCAGGAGACGGCCATGCTGGCCGGGGCCACGGCAAGATCCTGGGCGGCGGCATGGTCGGCACGCATGCGGGCGACATGATCGGCGAGATCGCCCTGGCCATCGAGATGGGTGCGGACGCTGTCGACATCGGCAAGACCATCCACCCGCATCCGACGCTGGGCGAGAGCATCGGCATGGCGGCGGAAGTGGCGCATGGCAGCTGCACGGATGTGCCGCCTGCGCGCAAGTAAGTCCGCAGCCAAGCTACCCTGACAAGGCCCGAACTGGCGACGGTTCGGGCCTTGTGCTTTGCGTACCCAAACAATCGCCGCAGAATACTGTGCATTTGTACAGTATTCATGTCAGCCACTTCCAAGCCCAAGCTCTACAACCCACGCCACCCCGAACGCACGCTGCTCTACCAAATGGTAGCCGAGCACTACGAGACCTGGCTAGAGTTGGCCAGCGCGGGTCAGTTCGACGGCCAGGGCGACCACCACACCCCCAAGCCCTTCGTGCGCAAAGCGTTTGCCAAGTATCTTGAGTGCGGCATCTTTGCCCATGGCTTTGCCCGCGCTCGCTGCGGCGACTGTGGGCACGACTACTTTGTAGCCTTCTCCTGCAAAGGCCGGGGAGTCTGCCCCTCGTGCACCACGCGGCGGATGGTGGAGACGGCGGCACACCTGAGCGACCACGTTTTCCCCCGCCTGCCGGTGCGCCAGTGGGTGCTCTCCGTGCCCAAGAGGTTGCGGTACTTCATGCAACGCGACGGAGCGGTGCTGAGCATGGTGCTGCGCATCTTTCTGCGGGTGATCGCACAAACTCTGCAGACCCACAGCCCCGGTGCGGCCCATATGGACAAGGCAGGCCTGCACATCGGTGCCATCGCCTTCATTCACCGATTCGGCTCCAGCCTCAATGAACACGTCCACTTCCACGTTTGTGTGGTGGACGGGGTGTTTGAGGAAGTGGAGGGCGAGGGCGATGCTGATGCGACCCCTCGAATCTCATCGCCGGGTGTCATCTTTCACGCGGCCACCGGCATCGATGCGGCTACCGTGGCCCCAGTGCAGACCACACTGCAAAAACGCATCCTGCGCGCCTTCGTTGCTCGGGGCCTGCTGGAGAACTGTGACGCCAAAGACATGCTGGGCTACAAGGGGTCTCCTCGTTTTCAGTGCAATAAGTGACGGTACGAAAAGCTAGCACTGGCGCGGAGGTGGTGTTGGTAGATCGTTGATTTCATTGACTTTCCTGTTCACTTTCAAATCTGCGATTCGTGGCGTCAAACCGTGGTCGGTTTCATCCATTGGTGCCAGTTATCGATGCATTTGGCCGCGAAGGCAGGATTTGGTCAGCATAGCGGTCAACCGGGAAGCGAAACACACCCCGCAAGTTGATGCTCTCCAGCCTGGTGGGCGCAATCTTCCCGATCAGTTCCGGTGGAATGACCTGGCGGCGGTTCGACCAGCGATCCAGGACCGCCTGCATCTGTGAGGTATTCCACGCCATCACGATGTTGGCCATCAGGCTCAACGCATCGGCCACAGCCTGCATTTCATCGACACGTTTGGCCTGCGCCGGGCTGATCCGGCCGGTATAAATGGCGCGCTTGAGGGCGTTAACAGCCTCGCCCCGATTGAGCACCCGGCGCAACTCGTTCCTGAAAGCGTCCTTGACAAAGTAGTCAGCCAAAAACGCCGTACGCAGCAACCGCCCCAATTGCACGCCAGCCTCATAGATTGGATCGCCCTGGGCGGCAGAACCGAACCGCGCAAGAGCTGCCACCGCACTGGCATGTCCGCTCATGACCGAGGCTGCCAGGTGCACCAGACTATCCCAATGCTTTTCGATCAAAGCGACGTCGACATTGGCTTCGCACACCGCAGCGATTTCTGCGGGCACTTTGGTGCCGCGTGGCACAAAGAGGTGGCGCTGTTTGAGTTCCTTCAACCGCGGGCAAAGATCAAAACCAAGCAAACGGGCATGTGACATGGCAAAGTCGGTGTAGCCATGGGTATCCACAGCAAGCTGGCTGGTCTCCAGCTTTTCTTGGCGGATGACACCTTCAATGGCCACGCCCGCCTGGCGCTCATTGAGCACAAAGGGCTGCGCATGGAAGATGCCCCACCGGTCTTTTACATGGGAGTAGATTCCAATGGAAGGTGTGTTGCGCCGAGGATCAAGCCGGGCTTGCCACACCCGTTTGGTGGTCTCCATGCTCATCATGTCAGAAGATGCCAAATCGGACCGCCCCCAGGTGGCGGCAATCGGGTGTCGCTGCATGAATTCCAGCACAGCCTGGCAGGCCTGGCTCAGACGCCGTTCGTCCCGCGCCCAGCGCATGGCCTGGCGAATGCTGGTGGCAGACAATTGCGGAATCATGCGCGCGCATTCGACCGCAGTCAGACTGGTGCCGTGGGCCATGATGCCGGCATAGACCATCAGCAGCTCGTCGGTAGAGCGCGGCTCACGTCCGAGCATGATCCAGCTAAAGCGCACCTGGGCGTCAACGGCCAGAATCACTTCCGGCAATTGAACCTCACCGATGCGGTGATCCAAAGCCGCGCGCAGCTTGGTCACTTCTGGGTCTTCGTCCTCTGCGGGCAATGGCGACAAATGGAGTTCATCATCCACGCGCAGTACGCCACTGCGGGCTGCAGCGGCCACCGCATCGACACCGGCAGTTACTCTGGCCAGCAAAGGCTTCAAGAAAGTGGCAGCCTTGCTGGGTAACGATAGACGGGCATAGTGTTTCTTGGACTCTGCCTGCCAACGCTCGTCCGTGAAGAACAAGCGCGCACGACCCCGAAAGCTCAGGCTGTGCTCAATCCAGACCGAGCCATTGCGCACCGCGCGGCGCAGGGCAAACAGGGTGGCCACCTCCAACGCCTGAAACGCCCGTTCCCGGTCTGGGCTGGAGATCGAAACCTGCCAGATCATTCCCAGACTTGGTGCCACCACTTCAACTGGCAGCTTTCTGGATCCTTTGAGATATAAAGCTTGCAGCTTGGCAAGGTACTCGATGGCAGGATGCTCGCCGGTGGCCTGCCAGGGCAGCTTTGCAATGGCGACGAGCAACGACCGCACGGGGCGAATTCCATCAATCAATCCCTCGCGGACCAGGGAGGCCCTGCTCGGTGGTTTGCGTTTCTGGGTTTCGGTGATCAAGGCTTCAAGACGGGCACGCAACTCAGCATCTGGCACCGCACCTTGCGCGCTCAAGGCAACAAGTTCGCCGAGCAGCGTTTTGTACATTGCGGCCCAATTGACGGTAGCGGGGACATCGGCGGCAGCCTGACGCCACAGATCGGCGATCCGGCGCTGCACCATAAGGATCAACTGGTCTGTGGTGGTGAACAGGCAATACCGAAGAAAGCATGCGACCTCCACGGTGCGCGCTGGCTCTTTGATCTTGGCTCCGGCTGAGGGCGGCCTGGAGACAAGTCGGCGCGCGTAGCGGCGCAAGATGAGATCGGGGATGTCTGCCAGGTGCTTATGAACGTCCAGCGTGTAAAGCAGGTCGATGCGCTCCAGTACCTCGCTGATTTGGCGGGTTGAGTGTTTCGCCGGTGCAGCCCATAGCCAACTCTGCTGGGTTTGTCCATCTGGGCGCAGCTCTGAAACTGAGGCTCGCCAGCGATCAAGTGTTGCTGGATCAACGCTGGCGGCGATGGCGGTGCCTGTTTCAACTTCAAGCTGGGCAAGTGCCGCCGCAATCAGTGTCCGAATTGCCCGCTCGTGCACGATCACCAGCTTGTTCTTGTACAGCCATTGACGCGCCCGCACGAGTAGCTGATCGCGGTCGGCGCAGCGCGCCACTTCGTCGCGCAGTTCACGTACCAGTGAGCGGCGCTGGTGCTCGCTCATCCACTGGAATCCAAGGACCGTGCAGGCTACTTGTTGGTGATCGAATAGCGTGCGCCCGCGTTCATACATGGCTCTCAGCGAGGCGACTTCTGGTGCTGCAATGCCAAGCTCGTTGCCAAGGTGGCGCCACAAGGCTACTGGAATTACCCGAAAGGCACCGAGCAAACGCCCACTCATGCGCAGGAAACCAATATGGAGCGCCAGACCAAGCTTGTGGGAATCACCTCGGCGTGCATTGATTGCGTCGCGCTCGGCACCATCGAAGGTGAAAAATGCCTTCATCTCGAAGTCGCTGATATCGCGGGGGAGCCCACGCATCCCCAAAAACGTTGTGTGCCAACCCTGCATCGTGAACCTCAAAAGTGGGAGGCCACCATACCCGTTTACAAAGCGAACAGGAAAGTCAATGAAATCAACGGTCTACCCAGACCACCCCCGCGCCAGTGCTAGCTTTGCGTACCGTCACTTATTGCACTGAAAACGAGGAGACCCCTGGTCCAACAATCCAGGTAGGCAGAGGCAAGTCAGAAAAGATTCTGAAGGCAAGGCGTTCAACGTCCGCGAAATCCGCATCGTCTGCTGTACCTGGCGGCGCAAAAATCAGTCGTGCCACCGGCGCGCCACACGTGTCGCATTCAAGCACCTTGAACTCCAGGCCGCCGCGATCTTCTTGTGTGAGCGGGCCGAGTGGCTTCACCTCGCCAGGTTGATGCGGAATGCCTGCCGATTGATCGAACAAGTGGTGAACCTGATGGATGAGGGGCGCCATCAGCGCGGCTCTCTGCTCAGTGCTTGGGTCGTTAGGCTCGCCCGCCACTTCGCCGATGAGCCGACCTTGTCCACCGCCCAGGTCGAGCACGCGCACGCGACCAAGCTCGCCGAGTTTCGAATGTCGGAAATAGTAGGCGGGTCCGCCCGACGACGGTCCTCGCTCTACAGTGATCCCTTCGGGAAGTTCCAAGCCGCATGGAATCTCAGTGGCCGCGCGTTGCTCGGGCGGATGCAGGTGACCTGCATTTCGCTTTTTCTTCGAAGTCATCCATGCCCTCCGGCGCATTGGTGCATGCGCCGTATTTGACTACAGGCTCGCATGCTCACCACCTGTGGACATATGCCGTGTAATGCACGAATCGCTTATGTGTGATTTCTGGCTTTATCCCGGCTCACGCCCTTTTGATCGTGAGCCGCACGGATTCGCCCAGGCAGCGCACTTCGACCTCATCTCCCACTCGAAGCTGCGGCAGTGCGCGATTGATGCCCCGCAGGGAACCTGACATGCTGATGCGAGCCACGTGCTCCGTCCCTTCGATGCGGAAAGACTTGCCGGCCAGCCGCTCATGGAACCGTGACGGTACGGTGTATTGCTCGTTCCGGTTCAGGGCCGCTTCGGTGATGGTCACGCGGAACACATCTGGGTCCAATCCCACTGGCTGCTGCGACAGCTTTCTCGCCAGCTGGTGCCGAGCGTTTGCCAGTGCGTCATCTCGCTGCCGGCGTCCCCTCAAGGCGTAGAGGCCATGCTCGAGTCGCACGAGGATAGGCGACGCACTGAGCATCAGCGCGGTGGTGATCTTGGCGACTCCTTGGGCTTCTGCGGTCTCGTAGAACTGGAACGCCGGCGCGACTCCATGCGCGTCTTCGATGATTCGAACCGCCAGTTGCTCAAGCTCCGTCAGTTCCTCCGAGGGATCGATCGGTGTCGTCGCCACCAGTTTGGTGTGCTGCCGCAGCAGGACGAACGGCCACTGTCTCGCCATCCCCTGAATGATGTGCGTTGGCGGAATTGCCAGGGCTCTGGCGCCCTCGTCTTCTTTGAAAAGCCTGGTGTCGCATGCGTAAGCCTCTGCCATCTCGTCGACGGTGACCGGCTCCTTCGCGATCGACAGGACCTTCCTCAGTCGCATCGCCAGGCCGCATCTCTCTGTCGTGCCCACGGTGAACCAACCGTTGCCTTCATCGAGCCATGCGAAGCCTGGTGCCTGTGTCACGACGCTGACCAGGTCGTCTCGCCCAAGTGCAATTCCTTCCTTCATGGCCATGTGCCCTGCCAACCTCAGGATGTTGGTGGCGCCGACCACTGAGCACTCGGCGGCCGCGTACCGCAGCGCAGCCTGGCTCCAGCGCGTCTCGGTGGTGGCCGACTCAAGTACCGGCGCATGTTCGTACTTCCCCGACATGCGCACTCGTACCTTCGACATCTGAACGCCAATGTCGACGTCTCCGAGCTCGGCCGCCAGTTCGATCGCTCCCAGGATCCCTGCGCCCTCCCCTAACTCGTGGGCCAGCTGCTCGTCAGCCTCCGCGACGCTGCATGGAACAGCGTGTGCGGCCATCCTGATGACTCTCTCCAGCGCATGTTTGCACAGCGGTGCCGCCCTGAGCACTTGGATGACCCCATCACACACCTGCCGAACGCGCTCCCGCGTGATACCCCGCGCATCCCCTAGCTGCTGCAAGGTAGGTGGCTTGCCCTTGGCCACATAACGACCCATGAAGATGTCCAGCCATCGAACGAATTTCTCCGGCCGCGGCTTCTGTCTTGAGTTCATCACTGCCAGGCGAACCAGTGATTCGACCTCCTGCGCGTAGGTCATCGCTGCCGCCGCAAGGATCCTGTCGGTCGTCTCTCCCAACTCCTTTCCAATGCCGTGCTTGGACTCGAGTTGTTCTCGCATCCACGCTGCGGGAGGAATCCCGAAGGGTCCAGCCAGTCTCATGTCAAACTTCTGGACGCGATCGATCCAGGGCAGCGCCAACGCTTCTTGGACCCTCTTTCGGAGGTCATCGTCGAGCTCGATGCGTCGCAACTGCAACGGTTGGTCGGACCACGCATTGATCCTGAGCGGTGGCACCTCGGATGGTGACCAGTAGACCGCCTCAAGCTTGGCCAAGATCTTGAACACCTCTGGATAGGGCACCCCCATGTAGCGTCTCAGGACGTTCAGGGTGAAGTCCTCAAACCTTTCCTCGTGTTCCAGGTGGCGAAGCGCCTTCCTCAGCTTCAGGACCTCTTCGCGATCCAAGTTTGATTCCCATGCAGAGTCGAGCCGAACACCGCACGGCTCCCGAAAGACTTCAGGGTGGTGTGGCTGAAGTCGACCCAGGGCATTGAGGCGTATGTCATCAGCGACGCTCGATGGTGGGCCCGCAGAGCGCGTCCAATGAAGCAGTTCCCCGACCTCGATGTCGCCCAACCAGGTCACAAACGGCCGCTTGAGCACGCGGACAAGAAAGCTCGGGAGCACTCGTCCGTGCCTCGGCTTGAAGGACTGCTCTTGGCGCTGCCCTATGAGTTGTTCTGCCTCACTGCTGTCACCCATCCGTCCCTCCCGTTTGTGCGGCCAGCATAAAGAAAAATGGCACCCGAGTACGCGAGCTCGGGTGCCATTTGCTTGACGCTCACAGGCGTCAAAGGGAGTTCAGGCTTGTTGCACTGCGAAAAACAAGCCCATTCGCCGTCTACAAGAGAGAAACGTCTTCTATGCAGCCGCGGGAATCGCTGAAGCTTGTTCGGTCGGCTCCATCTTCTGAGAGTCTGTGGCGACCGCTGCTGGCTCGATCGCAACGACCTCCGCTGCCTCCACGACCGTGGCTTGCTTCGCCTGCTGCTTGGCCGCCTGCTTCGGCTGAGCTCCAGCGTCTGGCTCGCGGTCCATTTCGTTCATCCGGCGCCGCACCCCCGCACTCAAGTTCCGCGCGCTGGAGGAGATCGAAAGAACCGATCGCTTCAACAGCGAGCGCTGCTTCTCTTCGTTCCTCTCGTTGATGACCTCCTCGATCTGCAGCGTTTGAAGCAGGGGCATCATCTGGTCCAGTTTGTGAATCAGCTCGAAGTAGCGCCGGCCCAACGCAGAGGTGATCCCGACCTCCTCTTCGAACGGTACCGTGTCGTAAGTGGCCACGGTGTCGATGTTGTTCGTCTTCAGCAGGGCGTCCGCGCCATCGATGGCCTTGTTCATTTCGGCCGTTGCTTCCTCCAGCTTTTTTCGCACCGCCGCTTCGATCTCTTCCACGGCTTCGTGAGGGAGCTTGGTGCGCCCCATTTGGCTGATGAAATACATCGAGGCCTGGAACGAATAGAAGCATCTGGCGAACAGGCGCTTGCCTTCAGCACTGCGCAGGTTGGTCTTCCGCTTCACGCTCGCCGCTTCCACCCTTCGGAAGTCGGCACGGTTCTCTTCCTTCGACAGGATGCGCCGGTTTGCCTCGCCGGCATCCATCCGTGCAAGTTTGTTTTCCACCATTCTTGACCTCCGTGAGATTTCCGAGTGAATCGCCTCGGGAATCTTCTGGAGGGGCCGCCAACTCCACTAGCAAAAATCCGGGTAAGAAAGCGACGGCATGGCGCACTTCACGGCGCGCCGATGACATTAGTTATGGAAACTTTTTGACATTGATTGTGGGAAGTTCTGACGTTCCCTCCCGCCAATCAGCCAAGCCTCTGACGCATTGACTTTTGCGTCCTGCCGGCATAAGGTCGCGCCGTGCGATAGCTGGCCTCGCACCTCCAAATCGGCAAGCCCTTCAAAGCGCATGAGCTGCGCACGCCCTCCCGGGCACATCCCCAATCCGATCGTTGCGGTTCACCTTTCGAGGCCTGACGTCCAAGTCAGTCGCCGAAAGGTTCTCCCCTGATCGGTAGCTGGCACACCGATCTTCATGGTCGTCTCGACCGTGCTCTAGCCAGCCCAACATCCCGGTTCACGACCGGTTCAACACTCAACCCCCGCGGGGCGCTTTCGCACCCCGCCCGGGCTGCGCATTCGCCTTTGCACCCTCTATGGAGCCAGCAAATGCTCACCCCGAGTGTCTCTTTCCATCCGCAAGGCAACGACATCCCGTTTTCCGCGGGCATGTCTGCGTTTCGCGATCTCCCATCTGCTGCCAGTGCGCAACACACCGTGCAGCTCCACGACCTCCCTCCTCAAGCACTCAAAGCTGTCAACGCCTACCTCGATGGTGACGAACAGCCTGAGTGGACTGAGGAAGACATCGTCTATCTCCACTGGCGACTGCTCAGCGATCTCGATCGCCTGGCTGACCCGTTGACGCCTCTCGAAGAGAAGTTCGACACCCTCGCCTGGGTGTTCTCCGAACCTCACCTCGAGAGCGAGCCGTTCTCGTTCTCCAACTGCCTTCGTGTCGTTGGTTCGAGTCCGCTGTCACCCACCCCCTTCTTCGGCAAGCTCGACGTCCAGTCCATCCGTGACTGGATCAAGGCAAAGGCCAAGGGTTGGGTCCGCGAGACGCTTGCGCAGTACCCCGAGTGGGTTCGGCGGGAGGTCTCTACGAACTTCGACTGGATGATTCGTCAACTGTCGAAGAACCCTCAGTGGATCAACGAACAGATCAAGCTGAAGACCAGCTCGACCCAGGCCGATCTGTTTGCGATGGAGGTTCAGCAATGAGCACGTCCGAAGCACGATTCGCTTGGGTGGCCGTCGCATTGGTCCTCCTCTGGGGCCTGGCCGGGTACGTCGCGGGCCCCGAGTCATTCGATTCAGACCCACCGACTGTGCATTCGTCGCCCCTCGTGCTGGCAAGTGATGCCCAGACCTCACCACCTGGTGAAGTCACGCTCACATGCCGGCCTTCGACATCACCTCTGACGCGTCTTCCTCGCCACGCACATCGAGGAAGCGGCTTCTACATCAACCACCTGGTCGACGGCCAGGATCAGCAATACGAAGGCGGCAACGACATGTCGTTGATCTGCCGACTCAAAAACTCACAAGGAGAATGACATGCAACAAGTTTCCGCAGCAGTCCGCCAGGCCGAGTTCAAAAACCTCGTCCCGGTCCGTTCTCTGGAGGACCTTGGCTACATGGTCAAGGAAAGCGAAATGCTGACGGGCAAGCCGGGCCGCGACTTCGTCGTGGTCGGTGCCGACCGCCCTGCATTCCACGTGGAGCTCGACGCCGTCGGCTTCCAGTTCGTCCGCCTCGACGCCAACGTCGACGAGCGGACCAGCGTTTCTGCACGTGAGCTGACTCAGCACACGCTCGGCAACGCCATGCTGTGCGGGATGCTCTACACCGAAGCAATTCAGTAAGACATCCCTTCATTGAAGCCCTGCCTGAGTCGGCGCCCCTGTGGCGCTCCTCTCAGCAGGGCTTCGCTGTTTTTACCGGACGCCCAAACATGGGCGTCGCTGTAGACAAGGACTCGCATGAAGATCAAACTCATGGTCAACGAAGCAGGCGCTATCCGCAACGGGCGCTTCGCATTCACTGACAAACTCGCATTGCTCGGTGAGCTCTTGCAAAATGCTCGGCGTGCTGGAGCGACTTTCATAAACGTCGACTTCGACGCTGAACATGGCCGCCTTGTCGTCACAGACAACGGCTGTGGCATAAGCGACTTTCAGGCGTTGCTTCACCTCAACGCCTCTGGGTGGGACGAAGCAGTCATGGCGAAGGACCAGCCATTCGGACTCGGTTTCAGCAAGGTCCTCTACTCGTCGAGGCACGTCCACATCACCTCGAGAGGCAAGCAGCTTTCGTTCAACTGCGAGGAGGCGCTCAGCCAGGCCGAGATGGAGGTAACCGACTCCGATGTCCCTGATGATGGACTGACTGTCCTCCGCCTCGAAGGCGTCGACATACCCGACATCAAGGTCGCCATCGCGAGGTACGTCAGAGGTTTCCCCATCGAAGTTGCGCTGAATGGCGTACCTCTGCCCAGAGAGCACGCTGAGGACCAGATGGATTTCGTGGACACCTCGATCGGTCGCGTCCATCTCGCCGGGCGTGACAGTGGCCAGCCCTCATCAGGTGTCGCCCTGTACATCCAGGGTCAGCTTCTTTCCCGCAGCAGCAAGGACTATTACTGCATGCATGACGGGTTGGATGTTGTTCACCTCGATTCATCCAAGTTTCAAGCTCGAATGCCCGATCGAGCCGAATTGATCGACGCCAACGAACAGCTGGTGAAGATCACCGGGGCCATCAGGGATGAATGGCGCTCGCACTTGCTGGCAATGAAGGCGAAGCTCGATCCAGGGGCGTTCATCGATCGGTTCTTCGACGTGGCGCACCGGCACGGCCTGCTCGACGTGTTCAATGATCTGGCTCTGCTTCCCAAGCAGGCATGCTCGGTCATCTCCCGTTACCCCACCTTGGTCAACGAGATGGAGGTGTACCTCGACACGCCCTCGCACTTGTCGCAAGAAGCTGTCACCTCAGGAGCTTCGCGCCTTGCCTGCCTCGTGTGGTTCCATCGCCGCGACGAGGAAAGCTCGATTTCGGCGATGTACGCCCGCGCGGCCGGTCTCACACTGGTCGACCCTTCTCGTGTTGCCCCAGGCCACTGGGCGCTGCAGGGCTTGCGACAGCTGGAAGACGAGCCGGCCACGGCGACACCGACCGGTGAGCTGAAGACTTTCTGGTTTTCAGGCCACCACGTCAGCTGTGAAGTCGTTTTGTGCGACTCCATTCGGATCGATCACGGAACCGACACGGTCCTCCTGTCCGATGACGCCCTCTTTTGGGAGGGGCGCATCCTCTACCCGAAGGGTTGCACTGACGGCCAGGTGGTCGAGCAAGTCAGCAACTATTGCGACGAGCACGATCGATTTGACGAGACCGCGTGTGAAGAGGACTTCGCCAATCTTGCGAAACAAGCACTCCTGTGGCGCTGTCCGGATCCAGCCAGCATGCTCGCAGCCCTCTTGCGGGATTTGCCTGAATACCCTACTCTTCTTGGTAAGAGGTTTATGGTCACCCTCCCAAGTGACCGTGGCCAATGTGTCGTGGAGCAGGTCTCCTGATCACCACGCGAGAGAACCGCTTCGGCGGTTCTTTCCAGAGCGTAACCCCTGTGGTTTGCGCTCCGGAAAGAACCAGATCACCCAGGGTAGCTGACACACCTGAACACCGGTCACGGTGCAAAGTCAGCCCAAGAATCCCCGCTGCGTCCTGCAGCAAATCGTCTTCGATGCCCGGCCACGCCGCGCGCTTCGCTTGACAAGCCTCCGGGCGGACCTCTCACGCGCTCACAGCGCCTGACCCCGCCTTTCCCGCCCACAAAGCGCATCCGAGCCCTTCCAGGCTGTCGCGTCATCGCGTCTGCCTGGTTGTGCCTTGCCGCGTGGGTACTTCTTGTTTGGAGATTTCCTCATGAACCTGAATGACCTGCCTTCCCCCGTCGCCCTGCTTGAGCCCCAACCGATTTCCCTCGACGTACTTCTCGAGAAGTACGCCAAGGGCTCGGAGGCATCCCTCGGCGATGTTCAACAGCGCGTCGCACGCGCCCTGGCTTCCGTTGAAGCCGAAGGGACTCGCGACTCCTGGGCCAATGAGTTCCTGCAGACGATGCAGCTCGGCTTCATCCCTGCCGGCCGCATCTTGTCGGCCGCTGGCACCGACATTCGTGCCACGCTGATCAACTGCTTCGTGCAGCCGGTCGGTGACGCGGTCGAAGAAGACCTGCCCGGCCTGCCGAGCATCTACACCGCGCTTTCCCAAGCGGCGGCAACGATGCGACGTGGTGGCGGTGTCGGCTACGACTTCAGCCGCATCCGCCCGCGTGGCGCGCTCGTCAAGGGCACGCACTCCACCGCGTCTGGCCCTGTGAGCTACATGAAGGTGTTCGATCGGTCCTGCGAGACCGTCGAGTCGGCAGGCTCTCGCCGCGGCGCCCAGATGGGCATCCTCCGCTGCGACCATCCGGACATCGAGCAGTTCATCAGCTCGAAGGACGATGGTGGCCTGAAGAATTTCAACATCTCCGTTGGAATCACCGACGCCTTCATGCGCGCCGTCGAAGCAGACCACGAGTTCGAACTCGTGCATACAGCGCGGCCGATCGATGATGTCGTCGCCAAGGGTGCCTACCAGCGGCCCGATGGCGTGTGGGTGTACCGCAAGGTGCGAGCCGCTGAACTGATGGATCGCATCACTCGCTCGACGTATGACCACGCTGAGCCAGGCGTCGTGTTTCTCGATCGCATGAACGAGGAAAACAACCTGCACTACGCCGAAGTCATCGAGGCCAGTAACCCGTGTAGCGAGCAACCCCTGCCGCCCTACGGCTGCTGCTGTCTCGGAGCCATCGATCTCACGAAGTTCATCATCGACCCGTTCAAGCCGGGCGCTTCATTCGACAGCGAAGCGTTCCGCAAGGTGGTGAGCAGAGCGGTGCGAATGCTCGACAACGTCCTTGATCTGACGTTCTGGCCTTTGCCGGAGCAGCGGGCCGAGGCAATGAGCAAGCGTCGCATCGGCCTGGGCTTTTTGGGCCTTGGTGATGCGCTGATCATGCTGCGACAACGCTATGACTCCCCCGAGGGTCGGGCGACCGCGGCGACCATCAGCGAGACCTTGCGCGATGCTGCCTACATGGCTTCCATCGCGTTGGCAGAAGAGCGCGGCTCATTCCCGTTGCTCGACGCTGAACGTCTGCTGCAAGGGGGCTATGCACAGCGCCTGCCTGGTCACATCCAAGATGCGATCCGAAGCCGCGGTCTCCGGAACAGCCACCTGCTGACAGTTGCTCCAACCGGCACCATCACGCTGGCGGCTGCAGACAACGCATCGAATGGCATCGAGCCAGCCTTTTCGTGGACCTACACGCGAAAGAAGCGCATGGCAGACGACAGCACCGTGGAGTACGTGGTTGAAGACCACGCCTTCCGTCTCTATCGCGCCAGCGGCGGCGACGTGAAGCAACTTCCGAGCTACTTTGTGTCGGCCCTGGAGATGTCAGCCAATGACCACCTCCAGATGCTCACGGCCGTGCAGCCCTTCATCGACTCGGCCATCTCGAAGACGGTCAACGTACCTGCCGACTATCCGTACGAGGACTTCCAGTCTCTCTACAAGGATGCATGGAAAGCAGGGCTCAAAGGCCTCGCGACATACCGGCCCAACTCGGTGACCGGCTCCGTGCTTTCGCTCGAATCGGCGAACGCCTCGGCCGTCCCCACTCCCGTGGATGACGATCCGCTGCGCAAGCAGATCGAGCATCGTCCGAAAGGCGAGTTGAACGGCACGACGGTAAGCGTCGAACTGCACACCAGCCAAGGACCAAAGAAGGTCTACCTCGTCGTCAACTACATGGTTGTCGAAGGCGTGGTGGGCGGCAAGGCAGTCGCCATCGAACGGCCCATCGAGTTCTTTTGCCCTGCAGGGCAAGGTGACGAGGGTCAGCAGTGGATCACGGCCAACATGCGTCTTCTGTCGATGGTCGCTCGATCGGGTGGTTCCATCGCGAAAGCGCTGGCGTCACTCAGAGAGACCGTGTGGGACAAGGGCCCTGTTCGCTATGGCTCGCTTCGGCGCGCAGATGGGACGGAGGTGCCGAGGTTCCATGACTCGGAAGTCGCTGCCATCGCATACGCACTTCAGTTCGTGCTTGCGAACCGTGGCTTCCTGGATGCAGATGGTCAGCAAGTGCCTGTCGAGAAGCTAGCGTCGCGTCAGACCGCGAGGTCGGTGGAGGTGCAGCGGACGCTTCTGGCGAATGCAAAACCAAAGCTCGGTGCTGGGAAGAAGTGTCCGGACTGCGGTGCGCATGCACTGCACAAAGTCGATGGATGCCAACACTGCGAAAACTGCCACTACGTGGGCAGCTGCGGCTGAGAAAAGTCGGGTTTTCAGACGGCAAAAAGTGGGGTTACGAGACGGCGACCAGTGGTCACACATCGCCTCTCTGACTCTGCATAGCCGCCTGCTCCTTTACTCAATCCTGATTCGAAAGGGTTCACATGAACCACATTCAAGACCAACGCGTCGAGCAAATCAAAGCTCGTGCGCATGGACATTGGACGCAACTCCTCGCGAGTCTTGGCGTCGACGAGAAGATTCTCAGCGGGAAGAACATGCCGTGCCCCATAGACGGTTGCGGCGGAACGGATCGGTTCTCCTACACCGACAAGTACGGCAATGGCGACTACCACTGCCGCCACTGCCGACCCGGAGGAGGGCTGAAACTTGCCAAGGCTGTGCTCGGCATTCCGTTCCCGGAACTCTTGGATCGTCTCGAGGCAAGGCTAGGTAACGTTCACACGTTGCCGAAGCCTACCACCGGTGGGGCGCCCTCAGCTGAGAACATGAAGAAGCTGTGTCAGAAGATCTGGGACGAAGCAAAGCCTGTCACTGCAGGCGATGACGTCGACCGATACCTGAGAAACCGCGGCATCCAGCTCGAGCGCTTTCCCAAGAGCCTCCGCTGCCATCCAGCTCTCGGCTACTACGAGAAGAAGGTCGGTGACCTGCGCTCCAAGAAAGTTGCAGAGTTCCCCGCGATGCTCGCCTGCGTGCAAGGGTCTGACGGTCATGCCGTCACGCTCCATCGCACTTACCTGAAGGACGGGCAGAAGGCCAAAGGCAGCGACTCCAAGAAGGTGCTGTCCTCGGGCATCAACGGAGCATCCATCCGCCTCGGAGAGGCTTCGGAGCGGCTTGCCGTCACCGAAGGCATTGAAACCGGCCTGGCTGTCCTGCTCAAGACGGGCACGCCCGTTTGGGCTGGCATCAGCTGCGGCAACATGGAGAAGCTGTGGATCCCCGACTCTGTCAAAGAGCTCGTGATCTACGGCGACAACGACGCCGACTCGGAGTTCGACGGTCAAGCTTCAGCGTACGCGCTGGCGCGCCGGGCCCGGCATGACGCCCACAAAAAGGGTCGTCATCTCTCCGTGAAGGTCTTCGTTCCCAGAGTCGACGGAATGGACTGGGCAGATGTCCTGTTCACCCGTCTCATGAAGGAACAGAAGGCTGCATAATTTGGAGGTGGTGCGAAAGCGCCACCTCCCTTCTTCAGTGCGTCCAACGGGCGCAGCGAAGAAGGTTTCACCCACAGGCAGCTGCCAGGCCTGGCCGATCACTCGGCAAAGGTAGCCCTCGAATCCACGTGCAGTCTCACCGACTGCCTCATCCACGCTCGCTTCGCGAGCAAACCCCACGGGGACGCGTCCCCGTTGGGGAATTGCGTCCCCGTTTTCTTTGGAGAATCCCAATGAAGACTGGACGTACTCTTTCCAACCTCGTCGACGAACTCGAGCGCCAGATGTCCACCAAGGTGGACATGGTTGTTCCCACGCAGTTGCTGCACCATTCGACAAGCTCGGAAGGACACAGCACACTCCAGGTCGAGACCGGCGATGGCCTCCGTCAGTTCGGTATTACCGAGAACTGCCGGCGGCAGCTGGCTGAACGCCTGAAGATCCCCTTCGCCTACTTTGAGCGCATGCGCAGCGAGATGCCGGAGCTGCTGGATCGCAACGTCAATTCGTGGTTGCGGCATGCTCCCGAACAGCGTATGGTCCGAACTCTGGATGGCCGCGCGCGAGCCTTCCTGTCGGATCGATATCGGATGCGGGACAACTATGACCTGCTGGTCCACATCCTTCCGGAACTGCGCAAGATCCCCGACGTGCAATTCGCGTCGATGGAACTCACTGAAACGCGCATGTTCATCAAGGCACTTTCGCCGAAAGTTCGCTACGAACTTGCACCTGGCGACGTCGTTGAAGCCGGCGTTGTCGTGGCCAACAGTGAGACCGGCCACGGCATGACTGCTGTCTACCCGCTGGTGCACCGGCTCAAGTGCCGCAATGGCCTCATCGCTGCCGATGCTTCCATCAAGCGCGCTCACGTCGGCCGCAGAATCGAAGCGTCCTTCGACGAAGTGACCATCTTCAAGGCCGACACCTTGAAGGCAGACGATGATGCGTTCTTTCTCATGCTCCGTGACCTGGTCTCGGCTGCTGTGAGCGAGTCCACCTTCGTCCTGCTCGCTGAGAAGATGAGGAAGACCATGGGCATTCCGCTCCTCGGCGATCCACTTCGAGCAGTCGAGAAGCTGGCGGTCAAGTTCGTCATGAACGAGAACGTTCGTGTCGGCGTGCTTCGGGATCTGATCGCAGAGGGCGACCTCAGTGCATTCGGGATGGTCCAGGCCGTCACGCACTTTGCCCAGGATCCGAGCATCTCTTACGAGGAGGCAACGGAGCTCGAGATGATCGGCGGCCGCATGCTCGAACAGAGCAACAAGGAATGGTCCGAACTCGTTTCGGCAGTCTGAACTTTGAACACCCTTTGACCATCGGTCGAGGGTGTTTTTTTTTGCCCTGTCGGCGTGTTAATTCTTTTCTGTGCGATGGGTGCAGCGGCAATTGTTTTCTGTGCCAATTTCATGCGGTTACCAACCCTCTGCCGTGCTCGCGTTCCAGTGCGGGCTTCGATAGAAAAAAAGCTTTCCGCGCGTCGCCCAACCGTCAAGTTTCCACATTGCTCAAATAAACTCGCGGACGTTTCTGAATAAGAACCATCTCAATGGACGACACGAGCAACGGAGACGACCGCTCCAATCAGCGCTACACGCAGGCGATCCTTGCGTTGCTGGATCGACAGGGCGTCGACGTCCGAAAACGAATTGGCACCTTGGAGTTCGCGGCGAATCTGACCTATCAGCAGGTAAGACGCCGTTTGCTTGGCGAGGCCGACTGGCTTCCAGAAGATCTGCGAAACATCGCCGCCTCATTTGATGAGCCGTCCCTGCTGCTCATAGAACCAGCCGCAACAAAAGCCGAATTCGATCTTGCAGGTCGAAAGGTTCCTTGTCTGATTTGGCTTGATCTCGAAAGCAACAACCAGGTCCTCGGGCCTCTTTGGGCACGACCAGGTGACGAAGGAGAACAGCGCTGGACCGTTGTGCATTCGTACCAAAGGCAACCATCCGGACATTGGTCACGCGTCAAGCGGCTGCTATTCGAACCTGCTGCCCCGGCACGAGTGGCACTTCTTTCCAGCGGCAATGATGAGGACATCGTCCCTTTCCTTCGATCCGAAGGCTTGGATGTCATTTCTTGCAACTCGGTGGCGCGCTTCAAGACAGCGCTTGAGAGCAAGAACCTTTCAGCTGTTGTCCTGCCCTGGCGTGTCAGCGGCGACGTCGTTGGTCCGACCCTTCTGGATGCCGTTCGAAAGCGTTCTGACAAGCTCCCTTTGATCGTATTACTTGACGTCCACGACTTCGGCGGCCCAGGCGCCGAAGAGGTCCAGAAGGCGCTTTCAAAGGCGCAAGCCTTGTTCTTCATCCTTCCCGTCAAAGCGTCCACACTCTTCAACGCCATTTCTAGCGCGTTGGGCCGGAGCTGAAGGGCGTCGTTGCGCTTTCGCCTCAGCCCTTGTGCTGATCGGCTCAACCGTAAGGCTGAAAAAAACGCAATAAGTGCGCGTAGGCCTCCCCTCGAATAAGTGCGGAAAATTTACGGATTCGTCATTTACTTGACGAGCCGTTTGCGGGTTCGTATTCTTTCGGCAAGTCTGGAACCGATCCCGGAGTCCTGACCCGACGACCTCAAGTCGACGTCGTCATGCAGCCGAAAGGCATAACAGGATGTCCGCCATGATTCAGATCAGCGATGTGCAGCGCGCAAATCTCACTTTGACCTTGCTCATTCGTGAGGCCGTACTCGAGAACCCTGGCGCCGCGTGCTGCAAGTTCGGCCTCAGTGCTGAGCAACTGCAGATGTTCCAGTCGCTTACCCCCGAAGAGATCCTCTCGGGTGTGACCCAAGCCGGTGAACAAGCTCTCTTCTCCCTCAACGCTGGTGTCACATCGCTTCTCAAGCACCAGTCACCGATCGCAGCCCTCGTTGCTGCCGCCCAGCCCAGGATCAAGCAGGCCACTCCCGCCCGCGTCAGCTGCTAATCTAAGATCCGCTGGGAGCGTGCCGTGGCCTTGCCTGACACACGCATCAGGTCCCTCGAGGCCGCGCGAGAGGGCCTCGCATTAGGGGCGTCACCGCGCACCCTCGGCTACATCACCGGGCTTCCAGAGACCTACATCCGACGGGAGATCTTTGTCGGGTTGCGTCCTCCGCGTGGCAGGCCTGCATACAGTGAAGAGTTGCTATTCCGGGGGTCGTTGAGGGTTCGTGCAGACGTCGGCGTGTTCGCTTCGAACTACCTCCGCCTCCGCTCTTCTTTCGAGCCCACCCGTTCACTCATTGAGGCATATCGACACGAGCGCAGCAGATCGACAACTGGCGCGTCGTTTTGTTTCGACCAAGCCTTCTATCTCGCATCTCATCTCGACGGGCGCTGGATCTCGACAGAGGCCACGTTGGACCTTGCGACCTGCCCAACTTGCTCTTCACCTCACGTCGTTCCTTCCGGCTTTTCATTGAATGAGCTCTGCTCCACTTGCAAGGCCGAGCTTCGTCTCGCGACGTCCCAGCCCGTGTCAATCAATGGCAGAGCGCGTATACCGCGTCTGTCTGTGCCCGCAAGCACCGAGGAATTGGACCAGGTCATCGCTCGGGCGAAGTACGAACGTCGCCTCCAAGATCTCGGAGCTCATCCTCGTCTCGTCCATGTTTTGAGCGCGATCTCCGCGCCAGTCAAAGGAGAGTTCACCACCGTGACCTCCCGGGCCTACTGGAAGGACTGGCGTGGCAAGCCACTTCCCCTCTACGCGTGGTGCAGACGCGTCAAGCCGCTAGCTCGGGTTCAGTATTCGATCCTCGCAATCACGTTTCGACGCCTCCGATTTGCAGGCTTCTCCCCTGAAGAGTCTCTTGAGACCGCCTTCAAGCATGCTCGTGACGGATACCTACCTGCAGACTCGATCGTGTTCGATCGCGCCTTCGAAGTGATCTCGAAGTCCGAAGGTCTTTGGGGAGTCGACCGTCAAGGTTTGAAGCTGGAACGCTGCGGGAGCTGCGGTTCTTTGCATCTGATCAGCACGGAGGATCGTGCGCGTCGCCCCTCTTGCCCCTTCTGTCACCTGCTTCGCCGTCCGGACATCTTTGTCGACGCGAGGCGCGACACCGCTCAGCTCATGTCGTTTGTTGGCCAGGACATGTGCCAAGTCGGCCACCGCATCCCAAGGGACGATCCAAACGAAGTTGCCGCCTCCGTGAGCGTGTAGCACCCGGTTTTTTGCTAGTCGCCCTGGCCACAGCCTACGAGCATCGGGTCCTAGTTTTCAAAGACTGGATCCAACCATGTCACTTCTCGCCCTTCTGACGGGACGCATTCCCAAAGAAGCGCCACAGCTGGCCGCACGCTCCGACCCATCTCTCAGCGAGCCACCAGCGCCTCAACAATCAAGCCCCTATCCTGCGGCCGATCCCGGCATCGAGGCACTTTCGGTTGACGCCATCTTGGCTGCAAACCAAGAGTTCATCGATCGCATCAAGTTGTGCTACGGCTCAGACAGAGCGACCTTCGAGAAGGACCTGCTCGTCCCGATTCGCAACTATGCGAATTTCGTCAACCTCCTTCCGGCCACTGCCGACAATTTCTTTTGCAACGCAGGCGGACTCTTCCGTCTGGGTCTCGAAGCGGCTTTCTACGCTCTCCAAGGCACCGACGGTCACATCGTGTCGGGCAGGGCCACCATTTCGACTCGCCGTCACCTGGAGCCTCGCTGGAGGCAAGCCACTTTCCTCGCTGGCTTGTGCGCCGAACTGCATCGAACGCTCAGCCACATCGTCGTCACCGATGAGAAAGGCGAGGCTTGGCCATCTTTTCTGCAGCCGCTCACCGCGTGGCTTCAATCGAAAAAGTCGAGGCGCTTCTTCATCCGATGGTTGAGCACGGTGCAGGAAAGTCGCGCTCTTGGCCTCTTTGCACTACCGCACGTCGTCCCTGCGGAGATCATGCAGCACCTTGCAAAGGGCAACAACATTGCGGTCCCTCATCTCTTGTCGTGTCTGGCAGGTTCTACTCTCTACCGCGATCAGAACGTTCTCGTTGAGCTCGTGAATCGATCGACTGCGTTGGTCATTGATCGCGACCTGATCGCCAGCTCACATCGCTACGGAAGGCCGATTCTTGGCGCCCACCTTGAGCGCTACCTCATCGACGCCATGCGACGACTGGTTGCGACCGATGATCGGTGGGCTCCGAATCAGGAGCGTTCTCGCGTCTGGCTTGGGCAGGACGGCCTTTACATCGTCTGGCCGAACGCAGCCGCCGAGATCCGTCAGCTTCTTGAAGAGGACGAGCTTCCCGGTATCCCGAAGTCGCCCGAGACGATCGCTGAGATTCTCCTCAGTGCCGGGGTCCTCTCCGCGAGGGCAGCTGACCAGCCCTTGTGGCAGATTTGCCCGCCACCCGGCAAGACCGTTCTGGAAGCCATCAAACTGACGTCGCCCGGCATTCTTCTTTCCACCGACGATGGACTCAAGCCCATCGAAGCCTCAATCGCCCACACCCCATCGAAGGCCACCCCTCGCCAAGAACCGACGGCCGCCGCCGCGGCATCCGTTGGATCCCCGCAGGCTCCTCCTTCCACATCTCCTCCGTCGCTTCCGCAAGGCGCAACGCCACAGCCCCTTTGCACAAGCGACGGCGAAATCGTGACTCCGTACGCGTCCGCCGCGTCTGATCCGATCCAACCCCCCTCACAACAAGAGGCAGTGCCGGCGGCGTCAACTGCTGATACGGCTGCGCCAGCCCCGGAACCCTTCCGACTTGCTGCGCCCATGCGGCTTGTTCCCCAAGTGAGAGCGGCACTGGACATTGCCATCCAATCCTTGAACGGCTCAGCAAAGGACGCCCAAGCGATCACCATCGCCACCGGCATCTTCATCCCTCTAGATTTCTTCAAGTCTCAGCAGGTCGACATCCCCATCGCGCTTCGATCCCTGTCCGATTGCTCGATGGTTCTCGTTGACACGCGGGGCCGCGCGAAAACGCCGCAGCACGAATTCCGCGGCAAGGATGAGCTCGGGATCGTCTTGAAGCCAACTTTCGTCCTTGGTCTTGACCCACAGCACTTCGCGTCGGATCAATAGGAGTTCACATGTCGCTCACCAGACCTTATGAGATGCCCTGGCGCCCCGCGTATGAGGCCTATGCGAGCGCCGGGTGGGCGGCAGGTGTCGTCGCCATGGTTGCATTCTGGGCGAGCGGAACCATTGCTGCTCCAGTGGGCCCGTTGTTCGTTGGCGCTTCCGCCTGCATGACCTGGATGCGAACACGCCAGGCTCTGAAGGTTCTCACCGTCCGTGCGTCACTCTCTGGCAGAGCGATGCAGGTGATGACCACCAAGAAGTTCGAGAAGTACACGCGAGATCTCGACCAGATGTTCCTGGGCTTTGGCTTCGAGTGGCAGCCCGTGCACTCGCAGCGCCTCTACGAGCTATCGAAGGTCAACTACAAGGACTTCGCCGTCTCTCCAAAGCTACTGAGCTTCCTTGGCTACACCGTAGATCCCCAACCTGACAAAGAAGCTGGTCTTCCCTACATCCATGGTGTCGAACCAAGGGAAGTTCCTCTTTATCGCCCTCTGCAGAATTTCGAAGGCGGGACGCTTCTCGTGGGCACAACCCAGGCCGGCAAAGGTGTGGCCCTGGCCACCATCCTGACTCAGGCCATTCGCCGCGGGGATGTCGTCATCTTCATTGATCCCAAAAACAGCAAGCGTCTCAAGCGCGTGGTCAAGCGCGCTTGTCGTGACTACCGAGAGAAGGACACCTTTCTCGAATTCCACCCTGCGTTTCCTGAAGTCGGTGTTCGACTTGACTTCACCTTCAACTGGCAGAAGCCAACTGAAATCGCCAGCCGGCTGCAATCCATCATGCCGGCCGACACCGCGGGCGCATTCAGCGCTTTCGGTTGGGACGCCGTCAACGTGGTCGTGCAAGGTCTGGTCAACCTAGAAGACCGCCCTAACCTCCTCAAGCTCACCAAGTACATCGAAGGTGGCATCGAGCCTGTTCTCGAGGCATCCCTGGAGAGGTTCTTCGACACCAAGCTTGGAAAGGGTTGGAGAGAGACCGATCAGATGCGAGCTCTTGTCGCGGCTGCTAAGCGTGGAACGATCAAGAAGCCATCGGAGGCAGCGACTGAACAGCTTCTCGCCTTTGTGGAGTATTACGAGAAGCACATTCCTCTTGCCCAGCACGACAAGGTGATCGACTCGATGGTGCGAACCTTCAGGCACAACCGTGAGCACTACCAGAAGATCACCGCCAACTTACTTCCCATCCTTTCGATGCTCACCTCGGGTGACTTGGGCAAGAGCCTTTCGCCGGATCCATTCGATGCCGACGATCACCGGCCCATCATGAACTTCGAGAAGATCGAGCGCGGTGGCCACGTCCTCTACATGTGTCTCGACTCCATGCCCGACCCGTCGGTCGCTTCCGCCATCGGGGCGCTTGCACTCGCTGACCTGTCTGCACGCGCCGGCATGCGATACAACCTCGGCACGAAGGGCCGCATCACGCTCGTCGTCGACGAGGTGTCCAACGTCATCAACCTGCCCCTCATCGAAATCTTGAACAAGGGCGCTGAAGGTGGCATCTATTCCGTCTGCGCTATGCAGACACTCGCAGACCTCGCCGACCGCTTGAAGTCGGAAGCCGCCGCGCGCAAAGCCCTCGGCAACCTCAACAACCTGATCGCGTTGCGCTCGAAAGACCGACTCACCCAAGACTTCATTGTCGAGACGTTCGGCAAAACTGGCATTCACACCATGCGTATCGGCCTCAACCAAGGTGCCGATACTCACCTTGGCGACTTCAGCGCTGGCAGTTCCGCGCAGATCTCCGAGTCTATGGAGGAGCTCATTCCGGCAGACATCCTAGGCAAGTTGCCCAACCTCCAGTACTTCGCATCTGTTTCCGGTGGCCGCTTGCTCAAAGGCAGGTTTCCAATCCTGGACCCGTCCTTCGACCAGACTGAGGAAGAGATGGAGGCATGAGCATGATCCGAGGTGTACTGATTGCTGTGATGACGATCTTGCTTTGCGTGGTCCTCTACACGCCTTCTGTCATTCCGCCAGATCGCTTTGTAGAAACCATCAAGCGTGAAAACGCGGCTCATCGATCCGTGTGGGGTGACGAGGCAGCGGACCGCATCTTGACCCGCCTCCTCGACGCTCAGCAGGCTGTACCTACCCCGCAGCAAACTCCCGTCGTCGTCGAATCATCTAAGCCCGGAGATCCGCAAGCTGCGATGGCGAGGCAGGTCAACGACATGGGTGCTCGCCTCTTTGCCAATGCCTATTTCAAGTCGATCGATGGGCTATTTGCATTGGCGACCTATCGGGCCTGCGCCCTTCTTGAACTTGCACCCTTTGCTCTCGTCGTGCTAATCGTCGTACTCGTTGATGGACTAGTGGTGCGAAAAGTGCGCTCTAAGGAATTCCTTCCACACAGTGCGGAGGCGTTCAGCATTTCCGCTGTGGGCGCCATCCTCATCGCCGCCGCATTGACACTTTCGCTTGTCGTGCCGTTCAGCTTCCCTCCCACGCTCGTCGCCGCGTCAGTCGGCTTCATGCTTTTCGTTCTCAGCCGAGCAGTAGCGAACTACCACCTCATCGGTCGCTAGTCGCACCCTACCCCTGCCCTTCGAGTAGCTGCAACCACGCGCAGCGGCACCTGCTCGTCACCCTTCAGCATTTCCACCCAGCTCTGGGTCACGGGGGAATCTGTCGCCTCCGGACCTTCATCTGCAGCCCTTTTTTGACGGCGTTGTTTCGCATCGATCAATACGCTCTCGTCAGAGGTCGACAAACGGTTGTCGCCTCGACAAGGCTCCCCGATGCAAACGACCGAATGTCTCCCGCGAGGACTGTCGATGCCAGCACTGATCGACCGAGACACCCATGAATCGACGGTTCAAATCCGCGTCTGGGTCGATGAACACGACTGGCTGCATTCCGTGTTCCGCTCGCCACGCAACACCGCTCCCCGGTTTCGACTGGGTGACCTGCTGAGCGCCAGCATCACCATTGCGTTGCGCGACGCCGAGCGTCAGAAATCACTCGTCAGCTACCTCGACGAAGAATTTTCCACACGTGACCAGCGAACCGAGCGCCGCACGGTCCACGTTTGGCAGGCCCAGTTCGACCTGCTTCAGACCGCACACCGAGCCTCTTGGAATGCCGCTCCCAATCCGATGTTCGACCTGGACCACCTCGCGACTGCATGCGTGGTGATCGCGCGCCGACAGCCCGACGCGCTCAACGAACTGCTCAGCCAAGCTCGCAACAACTTCATCGCACGCAGGCCTGTTGAAGGACGCCGCGTTCTTTTGAGCTGACCCATGAGGCTCGCATTCGTCCTGGTTGCTTGTCTGTTTGCGGGCCCTGTTGCCGCAGCTGACTCGTCGTGCTGGTACGACGCCGAGCGCGCTTATGGCGTGTCGGCCGAGCTTCTCTACGCCATCGCACGCGCCGAATCCAATCTCAACCCTGCCGCGATGAATCTTTCGCACAAGGCCCGCACAGGTACCTACGACATCGGCCTCATGCAGATCAACAGCGGGCACCTTCCCAGGCTCTCAAAGCATGGCATCAGCGAGAAGGACCTTCTGGATGCCTGCACCAATATCAAGGTAGGTGCGTGGCTTCTCGCCGGGCTGTTCGCCAAGCATGGCGTTTCGTGGAACGCAGTCGGCGCCTACAACGCCGCTTGTTCAACCCTCAAAGGTGCCGATTGCCAGGCAGCCCGCAGCAAGTACGCGTGGCGCGTCTACCAACGCCTTCCTGGCCAGCCAGAACCTGCTCATAAGCGCAGGGTTCGACCGCAAGCGCAGCAGCAGCCCGCGGCTCCGGCCCCTCAAACCTTCATCCTCGCCGCAAGGGTGTCCCCACGATGAATGCCAAGCCCGCCCGCCTGCTGGGAGCAGCTGCTTTCAGTACGTCCATCCTCCTCGCCACGTCTTCGTGCGCAACCCGCGAGCCTTCTCTGCCTACTCGAGACGAGATCAACGCTTCTCGGGCGCACCAACGACTCGCCCAGGTCAACTTCGGTCGTGAGGCGACCTTTGCGTTCTGCTCGGAGCCGGCATGCCCGTCCGTGACCAAGAAGACTCTGCCCGGCGACCCCTCAGCTCCCCGATCTGTGGCTGCTGTCGTTGACCCTTCTCCTAAGGCGCTTCCTCCGGCATCGCTCGACTCGCCGGAGCCCACAAAGGTGGTCCTCAAAGAACTGCCAGCGAATGAAGCGACACCGGTTGCACCTGCACCTGTCGTGACCGAACAGGCCCCAGAGCCCTCGGTTCCTGTTTCCAAGGACAAGGTGCCTTCGAGGGAGGGCTCCCCTCGCGCCTTCGTCACCTTCCCATTCGGTTCCGCCGTTCTTAGCGAGCCTTCCAAGGCTGCACTGCGCCGCTCCCTTGGACATGCCAAGGAGGCAGATCGCATCGTGATCTCCGGGCGGACAGACAGCGTAGGCGACCAGAAGGCCAACGAGGCGCTCGCGCTCTCCCGGGCGCTTGCTGTACGCGAATACCTTCGCGATCAGCTCCCTGATCTGCCGAACATCATTTCGATCGACGCTCGCGGCCGCTGCTGCTTCATTGCCTCGAACGACACCAAAGACGGCCGGGCCAAGAACCGGCGTGTCGAGGTCGCTTTCCTCACCAAGGGAGACATCTGATGAGCGGCGCTGAACTTCGTCCTCTCTCCAAGCTTCATGGCGCGGCGTCAGCGGATACCGGCAACACCGGTCTCGCTGACGCCGCATCGACATCCCCGAAGCCGAAGAGGGTCCGGCCCGGATGGAAACCAACCATCCTGCGCCAGACCACCTTCAACGAGCTCCGGAAGGTCCAGAAATCCACAGTCGATCCACGTCTCGACTTGAGCTACCTGACGGACGCCTGCGTCCGACTGGCGCTTGAGATGGGCAGGGAGCAGATCGTGAGCCGAGCGCTTGACGACCTTCGTCCGGTGCAGAAGTCCGTCTGAACGAATCAACTTTTTTTGGAGCAAAGCAAATGTTCGCAACCTTTCCTCAACTGGCCCTGCCGACCCGCAAGCAGATGGTGACCTCGGCGCTCGTGTTCGCCCTGGCCGTCGTCATCAGCCTGATGGCCGCCGTTCCCAGCTACGCCCTCGACCTGGTCGCCTTCACCGGCATCACTGGCCCCCTGACCTCCGCGCTGACCCAGCTCGGCTCGCTCGCTCCGGGCGTCAAGGCGCTGGTGGGCTTCGTCGGCTTCGTGGTCGCCTTCATCAGCCTGGCGGCTCTGCGCAACTTCGGCCCGGTGCTGTTCTACCTGGGCATGGCGATCTTCGGCGCCGTCGGCCTGACGATCGCTGGCGCCATCATGGGCATGCCGCTCTGATCGGCCCGCTCAGCTGAAGCAATAGGGGGTCGCAATGCAGGCAGATACCTTCATCCCGCGTCGTCTTGATGACCAATGGAAGATTGGTCTATGGGACGCTGACGTTGCGGCCCCCTTCATGTTCGCCCTCTTCGTCGGCTTCACTGCCGGCACGAAGCTGGGGTTCATGGTTTGTGCTGGCATCGGCTTCTGGCTCAGCCGAACCCTCGCCCGCGTGAAGGCGGACAAGCACCCCTCGTTCGCCATGCATTGGGCGTACTGGGCTCTCCCCACGAATCCCATCACCGCGATGCGCTGCACGCCCCCATCGCACATCCGCCGCATGGTCGGCTAATCCACGCGTCACGCCATGGAACACACCGTTCACCAAAACGACCTTCGCGCTTTGCGTAGGTCGAACCGCACGCTGGGATTGGCCCTTGTCGTGCTGAGCGTCGCGTTGCTCTTCTCCTTGATCACCATCCTGAGCATCGCTGGCAGCGAAAAGACCATTGTCATTCCACCCAACGTTGAGAAGACGTTCTGGGTGTCAAAGGACAACGTCAGCGCCGAATACCTCGAGCAGATGGCCGCATTCATGAGCTATCTCAACCTCGACGTGTCACCCGCCAACATCGATTGGAAGCGAAAGCTTCTCCTCTCGTATGTCGCGCCCGACGACTACCACGAGATGAAGACGCGCACCGAACTCGAGGCCGATCGCCTTCGGCAGAACAACGCCACCACTGCGTTCGACATCAAGCAACTCGTCGTCAATGAGAAGCAGCAATCCGTCGTTCTCGTCGGTTTGATGCGCCGTCTCATCAACGGCTTGAACGTCGGCGACCCAGAACCGCGCTCATACCAAGTCCAGTTCAAGTTCTTGGGTGGTCGTGTCCATCTCAAAGCCTTCAAGGAGATTCCAATTGGTCAAAACGGTCAAAAGCCTGCTGCCGGCACTGCTGACGCCCCTGCTGCTGCTCAGTAGCAAGGGCGCATTTGCGCTGCAAGTCGTCGAGGCCAGTGACGGCGTCTCCGTCGAGGCCGTCCTGTCGGTCAAGGAGCCGACGCGGATTCGCATCGACGGCGCCTCAATCACCAACGTCTTCGGCAACATCTATTCCAGCAACTGCGGCAGCCAGGCCGCCGCCGGCGTCACAAGCCCAAGTGGTGCGCCGGCGACCCCCTCCGTGAATCCCACGGGTGAGGTTGTACTGGAATGCGATGCTGACCGAGGCGAGATCTACGTTCGTCCTGTTGGCGGCATTGGCAAGCCGGTCAATCTCTTCGTGTCGTCCCAGCACGCGACCTACACCCTCGTGCTGCGCCGCTCGGACACACCGGCTGACACGATCGTTATCCGCGACAAATCGCCCCGTAAGACGCAGCAGCCTTCTTCGCCCGACGCTCGTCAAACGAGCCATGTCCGCTCTATCAAGGCCATGCTCGTCGCGATGTCTTCCGATCGAGTTCCCTCCGACATTCGAGTCGAAGAGGTGAACCGCCCGATCCAGCTTTGGGCAGAAGCGCGCTTTTCTCTGGTCCGCCTGTTCGAAGGTCGTGGCCTCATCGGCGAGCGCTACCTCCTCACCAACGTGAGCGATCAGCCAATGGTCCTCGCCGAACAGGAATTCGATCGGGAGACCGGCGGTGTTCTGGGCGTCTCGATCGAGACACACAACCTCCGGCCGGGTGAATCCACGACGGTCTACGTCATTCGCCAGGGGACCTGAGCCATGAAGCTTCGTGAACGAATTGAAGGGTCGTTGGCTTCCCTGTCGCCACGCTCGAAGCAGTGGCTGACCTTCGGTGGCATCGGTGCCGCCTGCGTTTGCATTCTTTGGCTCGCGATGTCCAGCGGCACCTCGGACTCACCAAAGAAGCAGACCGGCCCGGCCCCGGGTGACCTGAAAGCCACCAACGTCGAGCTCATGGCCCCAGGCCAGCAACTGAGCGAGAAGGAAGTCTGGATCGGCAAGGCTGGACGCGAACTCGAGCAGTACAAGAACGACCGCGAAGAGCAGAAGCGCATCAACCGCGAGCGGAAGGAAACCGAAGCGGATCTCATGCGCCGCTTCGCCGAACTCGAACAGAAGATCCGGTCAACGCCTACTTCCCCGGACGCTCCGAAACCGGCGCCGGCGCTCCCGTCGGCACCCCTTCCCGTACCAGAACGGACCGCTCAAGGAGCGGCCCCCCCGCAGTCATCCCCTGCGTTCCCTGGCTCGTTGCCCCCCGCTCCTGGATCGCTTCCTGCGCGTACCGGAATGCCATCCGGTGTGCCTGGCCCCATGGACCAAGGACCGGTAGCCGCACCCCTGCAGCAGGCCGTTCCGAGCCTTGTGCGAGTGACTCTCGCTAGCAAGAAGGAAGGGGACCCGGTGCCTTCGGCCGGCGGCCAAGGAAAGGGCTCGTCCACGGTGCAGACCATCGACAACTTTCTGCCGGTGAGCTTTACGCGCGGGCGCCTTTTGGGCGGCTTGGACGCACCAACCGGTGGTCAATCACAAACCAACCCACACCCCGTCCTCATTCAGCTGTCAGACAACTCCGTCCTGCCAAACCGCTTCCGTGCTGAGTATCGCGAGTGCTTCGTCGTCGCCGCCGGCTATGGCGACATCAGCTCTGAGCGCGCATACCTTCGCACCGAGAGTCTTTCCTGCGTACGACACGATGGCACCGCCCTTGAGGTCCGTATCCAAGGCAGCGTCTACGGTGAGGACGGCAAGGTGGGCATGCGTGGCCGACTTGTCACCAAGCAAGGGACCATGCTTGCCAACGCCCTACTCGCCGGTGTCGTGAGCGGGATTGGGCAGGGCATCTCGACGAGCAGCACCACCACTGCGACGTCGGCTCTGGGTCAGATCACAACGGCGACTGGCAGCGACAACTTCAAGGCAGGTGTCGGCGTTGGCGTCGGTCGTGCGCTCGATCGGTTGGCGCAGTACTACATCAAGCTCGCTGAACAGACCTTCCCTGTGATCGAAATCGACGCCGGTCGGGAGATTGACGTCGTCATCACCAAGGGCGTCCAGCTGGACGGCGGCGACACCGCCAAGGCGAACGCGTCCCAAACCAACCAGCGGTACGGCGACCCCGCCGATCGCTATATGAAGGCAGTCCGCGATGAAGAAGATTGAACGATTTTTTGCCCTCGCCTCACTGTCCGCTGCGTTGCTTGCCTCGAATTTGGCTGTGGCTGCGAACGCCGGGGAAGCGAAGCTCTTGGCCGCGCTGAAGAAGTCTCATCCCCAAACGACCTTCACATCGGTCAACGAAAGCGCGATCCCTGGCATCTATGAAGTCTGGATGGGGGAGAACGTCGCATTCGTCTCCGCCCGCAACCCTCGCTACTTCATCTTTGGCCGTGTTCTTGACACCCAGACGCTTACCGATATCACCGGACCCAAGCTGACTCGCGCTGCCAAGCCGGTGATCCAGCAGAAAGAAGAGGCCAGCGCCGGTGCTCCGATCCAGGTTGGCCAACTTCAGCTCAAGGACGCAATCACCACCGTCCGTGGGACAGGAGAGCGGGTGCTCTACGTGTTCAGCGATCCATCGTGCCCGTACTGCCAGCGTCTGGAGCACGAGCTCGCAGAGGTGAAGGACGTGACCATCCACACCTTCCTTGTGCCCTACCAGGGCCGCGCCCTCCCGGCAGCAGTCTGGTGCTCTTCAGATCGATCAAAGGCCTGGTCAACGCTCATGGTCTCTGGCCAGCGCCCTGAATCACCTACCTCGGAGTGCCCAACCCCGCTCGATCGAAACCTCGAAGCTGCTCGCTCTTATGGCGTGGCCGGCACCCCCACCGTCTTCTTCGCGGACGGGACCCGTTCTACCGGCTTCGTCCGTCTCGAAGAGATCAACCGGCGTATCGCAGCCGCAAAGCCCACTGCCAATCCACAAGTGGCAGCCCAGCCTCAGAAGGAGTCTGCTCAATGAGCGCCATCTTCACATCTCCAGTTCGCTCTGGACTCTCGGTCTTCGTCATCTCCTCTTCTCTCGCACTTGCCGGCTGCACCAGCTTTTCAGGCCTTGACGGAAGTTCCAGCTATGGGTGCAAGGCCCCTGAAGGCGTGAAGTGTGATTCGGTGTCTGGCACGTACTACAACTCGATGGCCAACAACTTGCCATCGCAACGCCGCAGCTCCACGCCCTCCTCTCAGACTGCTCCGGTCGACACCGCGCCTTCGTATCGCCCCGTCTCAATGTCGACCGCTACGTCACCCTCCTCGCCTGGTGCGTCAGTGGCTGCTGCCCCGCTTCGCTCTCAGCCGCGGATCCTTCGCCTGTGGATCAAGCCCTGGGAAGACGCCGACCGGGACCTCAACGGCGAGAGTTTGGTGTTTGTCCAAGTCGACAACGGTCAGTGGCTCGTCGACCGCGCTCAGCGTCTCGCACGCGAGCCCTATGCGCCGGTCAAGGCGCCGAAGCGCCAACTCCCTGCAGCTGCTGCCGGGGCCTCTTCTCCGAACGCTGCTTCCGGTGATGCCGCGAGCGTTGCTCAGGCACTTCGCGCACGTCAAGCCGCGAATCAGAACTGAGTCCACATCTTCTCGAAATAAGGAATCCAAATGCTCGAGATGCTGAAGAGCCTTGTCGGCGGTGCGGCCGAAGATGGCGCCGGGTGGTTCAAGAAGGACGAGTCTCCCGCCGACCAGTTTGCGAGCTGGCTCCCCTACGTCGCCTACGTGTCTGAAGACGATCTCTTCATCAACGGCGACTCTCTCGGCTTCATGCTCGAGCTGATGCCTCAGTCGGGTGCCGATGACCGCATGGTCGAGGTGCTCATTTCGCTGTATGCCAACTGCCCGGCGAAGACCGGCATCCAGTTTCACCTCTTTGCCTCTCCGCACATTCGTCGCCAGGTTCGTGCCTACGCGAACATGCGCATGGAGGACGGGGACCAAGGCGTCAATTCGCAAAAGTGGGGGCGGCCTGCGCGCAACAGCAATCTGTTCCGGTCGCTTGCACGTCGTCGCTTCAAGCATCTCACCGACGGCACCCAAAAGTCGCTCACGGAGGGCTTTCACTACACCATTCGTGACTTCCGTCTGATCATGAGCGTGACGATCGATGGGGAGAACACGCCAGCCCTTCGCGAGGAGCTGCTCCAACTGCGCAGCGGCATCTCGACCACGCTGCGCTCGGCCTCGTTCCCCAATCGTGTATGCGACGCCGCTGACCTGATCAACTGGTGCTCCCTCTTCGTCAATCCGGACCGGATCACCTCCACCCATGCGCCGGACCTTCACTACGACGACGGTCGAGAAATTCGCGACCAGATTGTCGACCACGACACCATTCAGGACGCGGACTCGAATCGCCTCCACCTGTGGAAGGAAGGTGGCGGCGAAGGCCTGGACGTTCGCTTTTTCTCGATCAAGTCGTTTCCTGAGCGGTTCGGCCTCTGGCAGATGGGCTCCCTGATCGGAGACCTGATGCAGCCCGCTCTCCAGTTCAATGCACCCTTCCTGCTCACGATGGGCGTTCACATCCTGGACACCAACGCGACACGCACCTCCGTGCAAGCCAACCACGTTCGAGCCACCCAGAACGCCGGCAGCAAGATGGCAGTGATCATGCCCGACGTGGGCAAGAAGGCGAAGGACTGGACGGTTGCCCACGACGTCATCGACGCTGGCGGCATGCTGGTCTCGATGTACCACCAGCTGGCCATCTTCACCTCTCCCAAGCGAGCGACCTCTGCGCAAGAGACAGCAAAGGCCATTTGGCGAGCTCGTGGGTTCGAGCTGAACGCGGACGTGTACATGCATCGTCAAGCGCTCCTGGCCAGCCTTCCGATGACACTCTCGCCCAAGTTCCACGGTGATCTCAAGAAGATGCGCCGCGTGACGCGCAAGACGATGGGCAATGCCATTCACATGGCACCGCTCATTGCCGAATGGCGAGGCACCAAAACGCCGACCATGCTGTTTGGCGGCCGCCGGGGCCAGATCATGACGCTCGACGTCTACGACAACGACCTCGGCAACTACAACTTCTCGATCATCGGAGCGCCCGGATCCGGCAAGTCGGTCCTGATGAACGAGATGGCCTGGTCCTATCGGTCGATTGGTGCTCGTGTTTGGATGCTCGACCTCGGCCGGTCATTCGAGAAGTTGTGCATCAAAGCTGGCGGTACCCACCTCGAATTCCGTCCGGACTCCCGCATCAACATCAATCCGTTCTCCGTTGTCTCGGAAGTCACCATTGGCCCTGACGGTATGGAGCGGGGTGGGATCAACGAAGACATCGACATGTTGAAGCCTGCGCTCGCAAAGATGTGCTCGATGGCTTCTCCGCTGGAAGAAGTCCAGATGAAGGCGCTGGGCGCGATGACCCTTCGCCTGTTCAAGCAGTACGGCCGCGACCTGACCATCACTGCACTGCGAGACGCTTTTGTCGACGGCACCATTCGAGACCTCGGCCTGATCAACGACCAGCGGGTCAAAGACCTGGCCGTGATGCTCAACCCTTACTCCAGGGGAGGCGAGTACGAGAGGTTCTTCGAAGGTCGCAACAACATCGACTTCTCGAATGATTTCATGGTCATCGAGAACGAAGAGTTGAAGCGCAAGCCAGAACTCCAGGGTGTCGTGAACATCCTTTTGATGTACCAGATCACGGGCGAGATGTACCTCACCCGCGATCGCAAAAAGGTTCTCTTCATCGACGAGCTGAAGCAGCAGTTGGGAGACTCAGGTGCCGATGACCCGGTGAAGGCTGCTGTGGTCGAAGAAGCAGCGCGCCGCGCCCGGAAGTACGGTGGTGCGCTCGGCACGGCCACTCAAGATGCTGATGACTACTTCAGTTCCCCTCAGATGCAGGCGGCGCTCAAGTGCTCGGACTGGACGTTCCTCCTGCGCCAGAAGCCAGAGTCCATTGAACTGTTGGACCGCCACGGGAAGATTTCTATGGACGAAGCGAAGAAGCGGTTGCTTCAGTCCCTCCGCACCGAGCCCGGCGTGTTTTCAGAGTTCTACGTCTCTTCCCCTGTAGGGGAGGGAGTCGCACGCAACATCCTCGATCCCTTTTGCCACTTGCTCTTCAGCAACAAGATCGACGACAACGCGCCGCTCGACAAGCTTCGCAACGCGGGCTACTCCATCGAAGAGGCGATTGAAGAACTCTTGCGTCAGCGAGGCCACGCCGTATGAAGTCCCAAATTGCCTTGCAAGCTCTCATCTCCATCCTGTGCAGCGCTTGTGTCCTGCTTGCATATGACCGAGTCGTCGCTCGGCCCTCACAGCAGATCGGAGTCGTCGATCTGGCAGAGGTCTATCGGTCCAAAGAAGCGCAGTTCGCACAGCTCTTGTCGTCCAGCAAAACAGATGCTGACCGTAAGACCGCCCATGAGGCTGCAACGAGTTTCGCTCGAGATCTCACGACGGCTCTGGAGGAGTTGCCCCGCGATTGCCGTTGCCTGGTGATGCTCAAGACCGCCGTCGTCGGCCGCACACCCAATGTGGTGGACCTCACACCGACGCTTCGCTCGAAGCTGGATCAGCGATGAACCATTCGGTACTCCATCAGAAGCGTCGCTTTTCCCTTACCAGCGGCGCGCGTCTCCTCCTCTCGGATGCACGACGTCGGTGGTACCTGTTCGTCCTCCTCGCAGTGATCTGGATGCTGGCCGGCTGGCGGTTGTTGGTGGGCCACGCGCCCCTGCTGCCCATCCTGTTCAACTGGACTGACAGCCTTCCCTACTCGGTGGCATACGTCGACTACACCTCGAAGTCGCTCTCCCGCGGCGACTTCATCGTGTATGCGTTCTCTGGAGAAGCGGCACAACGAGACTATCCAGGCCTGCTTCATCAGCCGTTCTTCAAGAGGATCGTCGGAGTACCGGGTGACCAGGTCACGACGAAGGACCGTGACGTGTTCGTCAACGGCACATTCGTCGGGAGGGCCAAGACGCACACGAAAGACAAGAAGCTTCAGCTCCAACCCATTGGGTCTGTGCTGATTCCACCGGGTCACTTCTACGTTCAGGGCACCAGCCCCGATAGCTTCGACTCTCGCTATGCGAACAGCGGGCTTGTCTCTGCTTCGGACGTTGCCGCCAAGGTCCACCCCCTTTTCTGAGTCATCTCATGCGTCGAATCGCCGTTGCCGTGCTCTTGTCGCTGACCATGACCGGCACCATCGCCCAATCCGAGCGCTCGTCAATCCAAGTCGACAACGTCGAGCTGGATGACTACCTTCGAATGCTCGAGGTGATCTCACCTGCTGCGCGCTCAGGTGCTGAAGCCTACATGGCTGCATTCGCGCAGCGCTGTGGTCGCACCATGCGCACCATCGAACTTCGAAAGGCCGTCGCCGAAGAGTCCGGCGATCCGGTGCTGCTCGAAATGATCCGCGCGTCTTACTACCGGGACGCAGCGCAGATTCAGCGCCTGAGCGCCAACGTCGCCTGCCGTAGGGGTTGATTCCATGCGACCGTCATCCACCATCGTCGTGTGCAGTCTCCTGCTCGCTTTCACCCTCACTTCCACCGCCAAGGATTTGGGCTCGCTCGGCCCCACTTATCCCATCGCAGAGAAGAACCTGCTCGACGAGATCATGAGCAACCTCCGACGTATGGAGGCTTCCGGCGAGTTGAAGAAGCGTCAAGAGGCAGCGACAGCCAAGGCGAAGGACTACGTGTTCAATCCCAAGCCCCTGGCCGGCCTCTCCAAGGCTACGCAGTCCCGCACCTTCTACTACGACCCGACCCTTGTGCTCGATCGAAACATCACCGACCACAACGGGACGATCCTTTTCCCAGCGGGAACTCGAAAGAACCCCTTGGAGGTGGTGACGATGTCTAAGCACCTGCTGTTCTTCGATGCACGAGATGCCAAGCAGGTGGCCAAAGCTCAAGAGCTGACCGCCCTTTACCAAGGAAAGGTTAAGCCCATCCTCGTCGGCGGCAGCTACATGGATCTGATGAAGACCTGGGGCCGGCCCGTCTACTTCGACCAGCAGGGCTCACTTGTGAAGAAGCTTGGCATCACCCGAGTCCCTGCCCTCGTTTCTCAAGAAGGCAGACGCCTTCGCATCGATGAGCTGGTGCTTCAATGAAATCCTTCATTCGGTTCCTTGTCGCCATTGCACTCAGCTGGACGGGTCTCGCCGGCGCTGTTGTGCCCACGACCTGCCTCGGCGAGTTCGCAAATCCCATCACCGACGTCTGCTGGTCCTGCATCTTGCCCATCACCATCGGCAATGCTCCTGTCGGCAACATTGGCGCGCAGGAGGACAGCATGGACAACCCTCCGACGCCGTTCTGCTCCTGCTATCCCTCCGAGCCCTACTTCGGACTGGTCATTGGCTTCTGGGAACCCGTTCGCACCGTTGAAGTGGTGCGTTCTCCCTACTGCTTTCCAACGCTAGGTGGCACAACGATGGGCGGAAGCACGTCGCCACCAGAGGCAGGGCGGCACACCCAAAACCAAGCCGATCCCGTGGGCCGTTCCTTTTACCAGGCTCACTTCTTCAAGGACCCGGTCATGTCCATCCTTGAGTCGTTTGCCAGCGACCGCTGCCTTGAGGAGGGCGGGTTTGACCTCCTCTACATCACTGAGGTTGATCCGCTGTGGTCTGACGACGAGTTGACTTTGATTCTTGACCCGGAAGCCATTCTTTTCTCGAACCCCATCACCATCGCTGCTTGCGTGGCCGATTGTCTGGCCGCCTCACTTAGCTTCGGCCTTCCACAGCTCTTTTGGTGCGACGGCTGTCAAGGGACCATCTACCCGTTCAACGGGAATGTCCCGTATCACATGGGCGGCGTCAGAACCGCTGAGCTGATCCTTCATCGTTTCACGGCCAAGCTGCACCGACAGCACCTTGCCATGGCTGGGCACGGGGCTGCCGGCTTGTGTGCTCCATATCTTGAGCCTCTGATGGACAAGACCGGCTACAAGACCTCGCTTTCATACCCGATTCCCCAGACCGGCTACACCGACTCACCCGATGGCCGCTGCTGCCAGCCCTTCGGTCGCACAACGATCTTCTGGGCTTCAGGTAAGGAGTTCCCTGCACGGGGCGAGGACTTCGCCTTCAAGCTGTTCAGGAAGAGAAACTGCTGCGAGAGCGAGGACGAGTAAACATGAAGCTCTTCCCTCAACGAGTTGTATTCGCAGTCGCGGCCTGTTCATTTGCTGCCGCATCCCTTGCGCAACCCGTCAAGGACACTGTCTCTGACGCGGAGTTGAACCGCGCTGCCAAGTCCGATCCTGTCATCACGCAAAGTGACATGGATCGCGCTGCAAAGGTCAATCGTCAGCCTACTGAGGCCGAGATCTCTGGCGCCCAGTTCTCCACTCCGAACGTCGACGCGCTGCCAAACGCAAAGGGCTCTTCCAAGTCCGTCGATCTTGCCGAAATAGCGAAGGGCTTCGAGCAACTGGAGAAGAAGCCGGCCCAGATGTACAACGACCGGCTCACCTTGTTGGTATTCGTCAGCTTCTCGATGCCGGAAGCAACTCTCAAGCGGCTCGTTGATCAGGCATCTCGCACCGACGCGACCTTGCTCGTCCGTGGGTTCCATGAAGGCTCTTTGAAGAAGACCATGGGGCGCATCAAAGCCATGATCGGTGAGCGTAAGAACGTTTCGATCCAGATCGACCCCCAGGCTTTCGACCGCTTCGCCATCACCAAGGCGCCCACCTTCGTCATGGTGAAGCCGGGGGCTCTTCCTGTCCCCTGCGCAACTGGAACCTGCGTCCCGCCCGCCAACTTCATATCGGCTTCCGGCGACGTGTCCATTGAATACGCGTTGGAGTTCTTCCAGCGGTCCTCGCCTGCGTTCGCTAAGGACGCAGCTACCTTGCTCTCCAAGACCCGGAGGACGCGATGACATCCTTCAAAGGACATTCTCTGGCGATCCTTCTCTCGATCGCTGCTTCGGCATCTTTCGCCCAATCAAGTAGCTCGGAGGCCGCGGCTCAAGGTCGCGCTGCGGGAAACGCCGCAAACCAAGCTGTTCGTCCAAATCTGAGCGATACCGAGGTCCGGACCATCACCCCGGGATACACCAACAACCCGCCTGAAACGGCTTCGCGTGGGTCGGTCCGATCAGATGCTCAAGCCAGACTAGCGGCCTGCCAGACCACTAACCAAAACGACCCCAGCTGCCAAGGAGTCGTCTCGGCTACGACCTCGGCAAACACTCCTCGCCAGGGCGTTTCTCCGAGCGATCCCGACGTGGTCAACACGCGGAACATCGCAGCCTCACCTGCCACCATCCTTGGCGATCTGTCTGAGTTCTATCCCGGCTGCACGCGGACGGACACCCCCTCGCCCGCAACCAACGAGTTGCGCACGTGCACACGCTTTGAAGGCATAGGCGCATATGCCTGTTCGAACACGCTTTCGGTGCGCATAGAGCGCACGCCGAATTGCGAGATCCGTAGTTGGTACGCGTCTGCCACCAGCGGCTCCACTGGCCTCCAAGTTCAATGCAGGCCTGAAGCCAACGACACAAATCAGCATTTCCGAATCCTCAGCGGCTCAACGGAGGTCAGCCAGTTCGACGTGAACATGACCCTCCCGCCCACGAGCCCTCCCAGCGTGATTGCCACCGCGGGCAACGAGATTGACCCCTGGATCGGCTACGTGCCTGTCAACGTCTACATGACTGGGAGCAGCTGCACCGGCGACAACTGCTCCCTTAGCCTCGCTCTGGCACCTACAACACGCACCATCGGCTCTGGGGAATCGTTCACCACAGAGACTCCCTTCATCAACATCTATTCCGCTTGTCCGGCAGGTTCTACAGATGGGACTGGGTTTCGAACATTCGAGAATCTTCCTCTCGATGTCGGGACCTGTTATGCCCGTTCCGGCCCTTCGGGGTACTACGTCTACGCGCTAGGGTCCGAGTTCCTCGAATACTTCTACGTTGACGTTGTTGCCACCCGCTCGATCGTTGGTTGGCAATTCAACCCAGCCTTCGGCTCTATCCCCACCATTACCCTGAACTACACGAAGGCGAACAGCACCGTCACACAGCATGACGCGTGGGCAGACCAATGCCCCACCCTCACCGCCGGCGGCCGCTGCAACATCGAGACCGCACCTGTCTGCGTTGACGGACCATCTACCAAGATGGTTGACGGCATTGCTGTCACTCGTCAGTGCTGGGAATACGCGAGCAGCATGTCCTGCTCTGGTTCGAACATCGCAAACCAGTGCGAAACCCTCGCCTCATCGGGTTGCACTCAAGTCGGCACTACATGCACCCAGGTCAGCGCAGCCACAGGATTGTGCCAGGTGCATCGCGACCAGTATTCGTGCCCAGTCCCGGCCGGTACCAACACGACCCTCACCAACTGCCCTCGCAATGTTTCCTGCATTGGTGACGCATGCTTCGACACAACCAAAACTCCTGACTCCGACTTCGCGCGAGCAATTTCTCAACTCGAAGCTGCCAGGCAGGCAGGCTCTCACCTAGACCCGAACACGCTCACCGTCTTCTCTGGTGAACCCAATACGTGTCGCAACAATCTCGCCTTCAATTGCTGTTCGAGTGATCCTCGCGGGTCCGGAATCATGGATTCGGTCTACATCCAAGGGTCTGCTTACGTGTACACCCTGTTGACCGGCGACGGCCTCGGCATGTTCATGTCTTACGGCCTGACGTCCCTGCTCCTTCAGCGCACTGCCGGGTGCTCCGACGATGAGGTTCGGACCTCTCTCAAGGAGGGCGCCCGTCTCTGCCACACCATCGGTGACTGGTGCTCTTCATGCGTCCGCGTGCTCGGTCATTGCGTGAGTTGCATCACCACCACCACCATGAAGTGCTGCTTCAACTCGATCCTCGCACGTGTCATCAACGAGCAAGGCCGCGTGCAGATCGGCAAGAGCTGGGGTTCTGCCCAAGGGCCAGACTGCAGCGGCTTCACCGTCGCCCAGCTTCAGCGACTCAACTTCGCAACGATGGACCTCAGCGAGTTCTATGCATCCATCGTCGCAAATCCGCCAGACCTCGCGGCCGCTCAGCAGAGAAACCTTTCCCGCATCGCACAGTGCTACTACGGACAGGGGAAGTGCGAATGAAACGCTCCTCGCTCGCAGTCCTGCTGCTCACGCTGCACGCCTTCGCCTGGCCCCAGGCCACCGACCGTGCGCCTGTAACTGACAGCATCTCTCTCATGCTTTCCGCATTCGACACACCGGATGGAAGCGCGAAGGGCATCCTTGTTGGCAAGCTTGCTCAAGACGTGGCTGCCAAATACGGTCCGTCTGACGCAATCCTCATCGACGTCTCAACGGTCCGGCGTCTACCTCAGGAAGGATGTCGCCTGCTCAACGTGAAGTTCGAGCAGGTGAGGGGAAAAAGGCCAGGTGACAAGCGTCGCAGCACCACCTCCGTCATCGAAATCGGACTCTGCCGTGACGGCACACAGCCAGCCGACTACGTTCGGAGCGTCTCACAGCAACCCAAGCCCTCTCCGAAGGAGTAACACGATGCGCACTTATTTCATCCTCGCCGCACTGGTCGCATCTTTCTCGTCTTCATCGCTCTTTGCCCAGACCACTCCTTCGGACTCCACCGAATCCGTTTCGATCAAGCAGAAGTTCTGGATTGACTCGCGTCGTGGCTGGCACTTCTACGAAGACCCGGAGGTCTTCGATCCGCCGAAGGCACCAATCAAAGAGACATTGCCACCTCAAACGCCGCCGGCGCCTCCGGTCAAAGCGCCAGAGAGCAAGCGGCCCGAAATCGTGGAGTTCGAGGCTCTTCAAAAGCGCCTTGAAGAGTCTCGAAACGTTGCCATCGTCCGCCCGACCGAGGAGAACGTGAAGCGCTATCTCGAGCTCGAAGCGTTCGTCGTCAAACAGGCCTCGTACTTCTCCGATGTCGCTCAGCGTGTCGCCTGGGCCAACCCCGACCTCGATGTCACTTCGCAGGGACGTCCTACTAACGTCAAAGCGCTCCAGGTCTACGAGGATGAACGACGCACCACCAGGTCCGAGTCGCTCGCCGCTCTTGGTCAATCGCACGTCTTGATGTTCTTCTTCAGGTCGGACTGCAAGTATTGCCATGCGTTTGCTCCCATCGTCCAAGCGTTCTCGCGAAAGCACGGCATCAAGGTGATGCCCATCAGTCTCGATGGCGGTCCCATTCCTGGCTTCGCTGAGTTCAAGGTCGACAACGGCATTTCGAAGACCCTTGGGGTTCAAAGCGTGCCTGCCACCTTCGTTGCCGAGCCGTTTACCGGAAATATCACCACCATCGGATTCGGCGTCATGTCCGAATCTGAACTCGTTGAGCGGATCACCACGGTGACCGCCCCTGGCGCCTCGACCCTCACACCTTCCGTCACTCGAAAAGTGGCACTGCAGTAACTCTGGAGCACAACATGAACTTCATGCGCTTCGTCCGCAAGGTCGTTTCCACGATCGCTGCCTTTGCCCTCGTTCTGAGCACCACCACTCCGATTCGCGCAGCTGACCTCAACACCGAGATGAACAACATGTTCAACAGTCTCGGTGGGATGGGCAACTACACAGCGCCTGGCGCCTTCAAGAGCCAGGCGTTGAACACGTACACCGGCGGCAACGTGTACATGCGGGTGCCCCAGCGCTCGTACCAGCTTGCGTCGATCGCATGGCCATCTGCGAAGGGGTCGTGCGGTGGCATCGACGTTTACGGCGGATCGTTCTCCCATATCGCCGCATCCGAGTTCCGTGACGCGCTACGCCGCATTCGCTCTGCGTTGCCTGGCATTGCATTTCAGCTCGCCATCGACGCGGTCAGCCCTCTCTTCGGAAGCACGCTGAAGACGATGACCAATCTGATGACGATGGTGAACAACGCTCGCATCAATTCGTGCGAGACCGCGTCCGCCCTCGTTCAATCGGCTCTGGACAGCAGCGGCTTCAACAACGAAAGCAAGTGCACTCGCGCAGCAGTCGAGAACGGTGACGCTGCTGACACGGAGGAAGCCAAGCGCATGTGCACAGGAGGCAACCTCTCGTCGTTGCTCGATTCGTTCCGCAACAACCCAAATCCGGCTGTCTCAGAACTCGTGCCATTCACCGGCAATTTGACCTGGGAACTCCTCAAACGTGTTCCCTCCCTCGACGACCAGAGCCGTGAGCTCGTCATGAACATGGTTGGTACGGTCGTCTATCACCCTGCCAGCGCCAACATGCAGCCGACCAACTTCGCTCCGACCATCAAGACACTCAAGGATCTTCTCTACGGCGTGAACCCGGCTGGGACGAACATCAACGTCCAGTACCTCGTGTGCAACAACTACGACACCTGCCTCGAGCCGACACTGCGGGATGACATTTCGATCGAGCCGATGACCACCAAGGTCGAACGCGCCCTCACAAACATCGCGAACCACCTTGCAACGAGAACCGCTCTGCCCAATCCCTCGCCCGAGATTGCGTTGGTCAACAACACCACGTTGCCGATCTACCGGATCCTCTCTGTGGGGGCCACCATTCCCAACACGGGCTTGCCTCAAACGCTGATCGACAAGTATCGCGACGTTATCGCCGCCGAGTACACCGCAGGTTTCATGCTCCAGTTCAGCACGGTCGCCCTGACGGCATTGAAGAATTCCTATCGTCTCGGTGCTGACCAACTCCAAGACCTGACGACCCTTCAAACCGACCTCCGCCGGATGCGCGACGAGGTCACCGCCGAGTCCACGAACGCGTACAAGAAGCTTGGCGCCGTCGCCGATGTCGTCTCGGACATGGAGCGCCTTGAGCGAAGCATCCGCTCCAACATGTCCCCCAACGTCCTCGACATGCTCGCGTACTCGAACCGCCGGACCAACTGATTTCGGGAGCTAGAACGCCATGTGGGAGATCTACGCGTATCACAACAGCGCAAGCCTGTTCGGCATCTTCAATGCCATTGCGGCCGTCATGGCGTCCGCGGGCTACATGGGCGTGCTTGCGGTGATCCTCTTCGTTGGCTTCATCGCCGCCCTCTTTTCCTACGCTTTGGCGCCACAGAAGCTGCAAGGCTGGCAATGGCTAGGCAGCGTGGTGATCGTCTACTGCGTCTTGTTTCTTCCCCGGGTGACTGTGCAAATCATCGACAAGACCGGCGCAGGGCCGGTGCAAGTCGTCGACAACGTTCCCCTCGGGATCGCATCTCTCGGCTCGTTGACGAGCACGGTTGGCAACGCCGTCACCGAGTTTTTTGAGACGGCCTTTCAGATCATTCCTGGTCCCGCTGCTCTTCCAGCCGAGTTGAGCTACCAGCAAACGGGCCTGATGTTCGGAAGTCGCATCATTCAACAGACCAGATCTGTCTCTTTTCCTGAGACCGGCTTCAAGGCCGACCTGATGAGCTTCCTGACCAACTGCACGGCCTACGACGTTGCGGACGGCAGCATCAGCGCGAATGCACTCGCTCAAACCGACGACATCTGGTCCCTCATCGCCAACACCAATCCCGCACGGTTCACCCGAGTGACCACCTCTGGCGGATTGACAGCAGCCACGTGCGTTGACGCCTACAACATTCTGAGCACGCGGGTGCCGGCCAATGTGAATGCTCTCCGCATGACCCTTGCCCGAGCACTCAATCCCACTCTTTCTCCTGCTACAGCTGGTGTGCGAGTCGACAACCAGATCTACACCGCTTACGCCAGAGCTCAGATCGCCACCGCATCATCAACTGCGTCCACTTTGATCTTGCAGAACGCGATGATCAATGCCGTACGCGACGCGGCCGAGATGTCGTGCCAACAGATCAATGACCCGACCTGCATGCTGGGAGCTACCGCCCGAGCCAATGCAGTGGCCCAGCAAAACTCAGCATGGATCAATGGCGCCAAGATTGCTGCCGACGCTCTGCCTGTCATCCGCAACGTTGCTGAAGCGCTGATCTACGCCATCTTCCCGATCATCATCCTTCTGCTCTTCTTGTCGACCGGCAAACACACCGTCACGATGTTCTTGGCTTACGTTTCGGTTCTCATCTCGATCCAGTTGTGGCCGCCTCTTTACGCGATCTTGAACTACATGGCCACGTCCTTTTCCGAAATGCAGACCGCTTCTGCTGCAGACCTCGGAACTGGAGTCTCGACCCTATCGGCAACCACGGCGGGTCCTATCTACTCGAATGCGATTTCCGGTCAGGCCGTTGTGTCTTACTTGATCATGGCCATCCCCTATCTCGCATGGTCGCTCGCCAACAAGCTTTCGAACTTCGGTTCTACGCTCATCGGTGGCGTGTCTGCCATGCAGTCCACCGCTGCATCGGCAAGCGCGGCCGCTGCTTCTGGCAACGTCAGTATGGGCAACGTGACTATGGATCAACGGATGGTCAGCCCGTCGACCTCCAATCCCTTCGTCTCCAAAGCCCAAAACGCACAAGCTGCCTGGATCACTTCCGACGGCGTCGGCCGCAAGGCTGTCAGCTTGCTCAAGAACGAAGGCATCACTTCCACGATCATCCAAACGCAGGCCACACAGAGCGACGTTGAGCAAGCGAATCAGACCGCTTCTGCGGCGGCGTCGGACATGTTGTCTGCCGGAAGCGCTCAGTCTTCCGCGCTGACACAAGCCTTCAATAAGGTTCGCACCAGCACTACCTCGTCTTCTAGCGCCGCAGGGCAGTCGCGCGCTGCCGGTGAGGACCTCAGCCGCGCTGCTGAGTCGCTGTCTTCGGAAGTGAAGCGGATCACGAAGGGAACCGGCTACAGCGAGGACCAGGTGGCTGGCGTCCTTCTCAAGTTTGGCGCCATGCCCGGCGCCGGCGGTGTGGGTGGTGGTGCTGCTGTCGAGAAGCGTTATGGCGTCAAACTCAGCGACGACGAGAAAGCCATCTTGGATCGCGCCAATTCCGATTCCTTCAAGACCGCACGAGCCTTCTCAGACCGAGTCAGCCGCGACACGACCTTCATGAACCGCCTGAGCCAAGACGGTAGCAGTGGTTCGAGCCTTGCATCGGCTCTCACCCAGACGGCCCAGCGCTCCCAAACCGCCGAGCGCAAGTACGCCGAGGCCTCAAGCTGGGCGCAACAGGTCCAATCGGCACTCGTCAATGGCACGACCATCAGTCGAGACATCTCCAAAGACCCTGCATTCTTCGAGATGGTCATGGCCAACGAGGCCGAAGCTGCGAACTACAGGGACAACCCCCAGGCCCTCCAAGCCTTCTGGGCATCCAAGATCGGATCGCTTGCAACCACTCCCACTACTTTCCGGGACGGGTCACCGACCCTCGGCTCCGCCGGCGCGGCAAGAGAGCGCTTCGAGTCTTCTCGCTCGGACTCAGCGGTCAATCCAAACATCGGTGGCATTGGTGCCGGCAACGATTCGTCGGTTAGAAACGGAGCCCTTCCTTCACCGGGTCGTGCACCTTCTGTCGGTTCGCCTGGCTCGGCGTCCATGCCCTCTGCACCGCTCGGAGGCGGAGCAAACGACCCGTTGGCCAACCCAGCTGAGTTCCGAAGCTCTGTTTCCGCTGACGGCTCGCGCGCAACAGCCACTGCCAGCCAGGACATCGGCACATTCAACGAACGGCACAAGCTCACTCGTACCGAGGGCGGCACCCTCAAGACCTCCGACAGCATGGCGGCACGCTCCGCCCAGATGCTTGGCGACGACGTGATCGAGAACGAAGGCGAGCGAAATGCTCGCCTGGAAGAGGCACGCGTTCGCGCGGCCAATAGCCCGCTCCAGCAGGATCGCAATGCCACGTCCGAGATTCCCACCATGATGCCCAGCTCGGGCCAGAGAAAACCTCGAAAGTGATCAGTACCGCTCGATGCTGGGGCGGTCTGACGGCGTCGTGAACTTGTCGAAGTCCATCGGGTTCGAGTGCTTTCGGTCGACGCCGCCCCGAGTCAGGAAGACGAAGAGGTAGGCGCCGGCGACAACCAACAGCAGCACAAGAACGCCGGTTACGGTGCTCCGCGAGCGAGCCGCGGCATCTGCAGCAAACGCAGCCGAGCTTGCGAAGGTCGCGACGATTGACAGGAACAGTTTGTTTTTCATAGTCGATCTCCCATGCGGTGTGCACCGCACTCCAAATATACTTGTTCGATCCGAAAAGCAAGGGGGCCTGTCATGATGCAAACGCGTTCTTCAGTTCTTCTCGCCGCTGCGGTCGCCATTGCGTTGCCGGCAGTTTCTTGGGCTGTGTCGCTTCGTCCGAACAAGCCGACCGACGACACCATCTGTGACCTCGGTCCGAACACCACTGGCAATCTTGGCTCACTGGTTTTTGTTCCCGGAAACGCTCGAGTGAGCGACCAAGCAGACCTCCTGTTTCGGGTCGGCGCCGGCTTCGTATCGAGCCGCTGTGCCGATGGTCAGACGCTCGTTGTTCATGGCGATGCTGCTCGTCAACTCGATCAAGCATCTTTGGAGAAGATCGCCCATTCGGCCTGCGCTTCGTCGACTGTCGTCAGAACGTCGGTTCCCTTTACGACCAACCTGAATCGCATGGTTCCTGGCTTTGAACTCCGCTGCCCGATCTCAAAGCAGAAGCAGCTGGCAGATGACCTCGCAAGGCTCAATCAAGAGGAGTCCGTTGAAGCCCTGGCCAAAAGGCTCGCTTCACGCCGCGATGCGCGCTGACGCCCTGTCGGGCTAGAACATTCCACTTGTCGCCTTCATCGCTCGCAACGCGGGCCTTTTTTGCTGGGCTACCCATGCCCTTCGTTCATATCGTTCCTGCGCCGCTGGTGGCAGCTAAACCGGAGCGAAGATGAACATGAACACCACAGATCCACAATTGGCGCGGCCGGGCACTGCCGCGCAACAAGACTCGCAAATCCTCCTCTTGGAGCTTGTCCGAGAGCTCAAGGGCTATCGTGAATCCCTCGACGCCTCTCAAAAGCAGGCAGCGGCCGAACGCAAGTCCGAGCGTCGGCACCGTTCCTTGCTGCAAGGCCTGGTTTTCGGCGCCCCCCTGATCCTCGGCCTTCTCTATTTCGCGTTCTTCTTCAGCTCTTCCACCGGGTTCCGTTGGGGCCCTTGGGGCCAGGTGGTTGGCGTCGTACGCATCGACGGCCCCATCGGCAGCAACGAGAAGGCCTCCGCTGCCAACATCATCCCCAGCTTGCAGAAAGCGTTCGAAAACCCGCAGGTCAAAGCTGTCGTCTTGCACATCGACAGCGGCGGCGGTGCTCCAGTCGAAGCTGAACGCATCTACACGGCGATCGAAAGCCTGAAGAAGAAGCATCCCAAGGAAGTCGTCGCCGTGGTCAACAACATCGGCGCCAGCGCGGCGTACATGATCGCTGTCCACGCTGACAAGATCGTCGCTGCGCGCTACGCATTCGTCGGGTCCATCGGCGCCATCATGGCCCCTTGGCGCCTCGACAAGGCCATTGCCAAGGTCGACGTCAGCCAGCGCGTATACGCATCGGGCAAACTGAAGTCGTTCTTGAACCCATATACGCCCGTTAGCCCTGAGGTCGATGCGAAGGCTCAGCACCTGGTCGACTACTTCGGCACGGTCTTCCTGAACGACGTGAAGGAGAAGAGGGGCAAAGCCCTCAAGCCCGGCGTCGACTACGGTACCGGCGAGGTGTGGTCTGGCATTGAAGCAAAGGAGCTGGGCCTTGTCGATCAACTCGGCACGCTCGAGGAGTACGTTGGTGCCACCTGGAGCGGGGTGAAGACCTACGACTTCGGACCGACGAACGACAGCTACCAGTTGTTCGCCCGTGCCTTGCAGGATGCAGCAAATAGCGCCATGGAGCGAATGGCGTTCAACGTCCCAACCATCCGCTGAACCGTCTCCGGAAATGACCAAGGGCCGCTACGCGGCCCTTTTTCATTGTCTTTGATTTAACAACGATCGTTGTATCGAGCGTGGCAGTCTTTCTTATGCGGGCAAGCCACACACATAGGCAATGATCGTGCAGGACGCGGGTCTCGAACCTGCTGAGACTTCAACATCTCATGTCTCGACCGTAGCGCGACCACCTTACGTGTGTCCAGCAGGTCGACTCGCACTACATGCTTCCGCCCGCCTGCCTCCGTCTGGACTGCTACATAGGCCACCTTGGACACGTACTCTCCCGTTGCGTCTCTGAGAGCGATCCGCTGAACGGACAATTCGATGATGTCCGAGAGGGTCGCTTGCACCCGCTTTCTCGTCTTCAACTCGATCAGTGTGATAACTCCGTTGTAGCGGTACGCACGGTCCAGCTTGGCCACCAGCTTGTGGATGGTCGACTTGAACGTTTTCTCGGCATAGGCGAGTTGCGCGCCCTGCAATTCCGGGGGAAGCCAGGCCTCGAGGTCCTGATCTCTCTTCGAACGAGAAACAGCAAGTGCCGACCCGAACAGGATCAGAACTAGAACAACCGCAGACGCCCACTCCATCGCCTCAATCCTCCTTCACTACTCGTGCAACCGCCAATTGGGCAAGTTGGCCGAGCCTTCTCAGAACTCTTGTCGCAAGTGCCTTCGCCGTAGGGCTTCGGTCAAGCCATGTGCAAACCAGGGGTGACATGGAGTAGTACCACCCTATGAAGAACCTGCCGGCAGCTGTTCTTCTCAGGAAGAGATCTCTGAACGCCCTGAGAGCGCTCGTCTCTTCGCACTGTCCGAGTGTTGCCGTCGCGATGAAGCACTTGCCCTTCCGCTTGCTCAGCTCCGCGACACGCTTGCTTTCCTCATAGAAGGCCTCGTGTGCCGCATTGCCTCGCGCCCGTGCTTCGCGCTGGTCAGGTGTCGTCCGCCGTCCATGAGACGCATCGAAAACGACCTGCCTCTCGCAGTAACCCAACCTTGCAAGGTCGCTTGCCTTCACATAGTCGCGTCCCATCCTGATTCCCGTTCAGCTACCTTCGTCACCCCAGTCGAGCATCGACGCTGCCAACTGCATTCCCCCCTCGGGGTCATCTGCCTGCTTCACAGGCAACGCCGCCGCTTTGGGTGCGTATCCGACAGGTGCAATGCTCAACTGACCTCCCCGCTCAACCATCAAACCAAGCTTCGCCAGATCCTTGATTCGTGCAGATCTCTTCTTGGCCCTCATCGCTGCCAGCAGATGGAATAGATCTGGCGATTCCATCCGATACAGGGTCACCTGCATAACGATCTTGTCCTCCTCATTCGGCTCGTCCTGCATCACGCTGCTCCGACAGCGTCCCCTTGGGCGCGCGACTCACCAGTTCCTGGGGAAGCGGCCTGTGTCGCCATCATCTCGCGCATGTACTGCTCGCCGAAGAGCTGGTATCCGCGCACGTTGGCATACATCGGCTCTGGAATCTCCTGAATCGCAAGGCGGGGGAAACGCTTCTTCAACGCCTTCTTGTATAGGTAGGCTCCGCCTCCGGCCAGCACCACGTTGTCAAACGCGTAGCTGTTTTCTAGCTTCTCTCCCATCAGGTCCACGGCGCCTTCGGTGATGTTCTGGATCGTCTTGTCGAACCTCTTCAGGTCGTAGGGCTTCTGGAAGACCTTCAGCCCCTTTCCAGTTCGCAGGGCCTGGTCGATAGCCTCGAGGTCGGTGTACTGCTCGCCGATGTCCTCGCTGATCGACTCAGCGATCGCCTTGCACACCACTCTGACACCGCGATCCACTGAGTCGCTCTGACGCGGCATCGGACGCGTGCCCAGGGTGACAAGCCAGTCGAAGGTCCGCCCTCCGACGTCGATGACCAAGCTGCGGCTGTCCATCACCTCCTTGATTCGGCCCGTCTTCGTCGCGAAGTGAAACAGGGCGCCCTGCGGCTGCGCCATCACTACGACCTTTTTGACCTGCACCTGACGCTTGCGTCCCACGTCAAAGGCGCCCGTCATAGATTTCTCCAGCAACGCCCGCTTCGCGATGTAGTGGGCAACGGGCAGGCCGAGAACAAGCACGTCCACCGCCTCGACCTTCATGTAGTGCAGCGCACCGGCAGTGAGCGCCCTGTACTCGTCCGTTTCCGAATACTTGTCGTGCTGGCGCCTCACTCGCAGAGGATTGGCCGCCAGCTCCACTTCGGGGCCCACTTCATAGAAGTTGCCATCGATTGGTATGGCGACGGTCTTTCGCTTCCCGCCCAGCCCGTTCGTTGTCGGCTCATGCGCCGAGTGGAATGCGAGCGATGGGAAGTGGGCGCATTCGACTTTGCCTTCGTTCGAGGCCACCACGTACTTCGTGTTGCCGAACCCGACGTCGATCGCTCGGATGATGGGACTCATGGCTTTCCTTTCGTGTTTCAACTGAACCACACGAAGGATGCTGTTCAACCCCATCGACTCCAAACGGAAATCAGCCCAATTCCGCGCAACGACGGCGGCAATCTGCCCTCGAAGTCCGGCTTAAGTCCGGTTCAAGTGGCACTTCGGATCGATCGCACCGTCTCGAGTTGGCGACTGCGCTCAGTCCAAGTGCCACTTGAACAGGACTTCTACTTCCCAAGGTCCATAGTCGCATCAGCAAAATTCCGATCTCGAACGCTTGCATCGGAACCTGAGGCCGGCCATAGTGCCTGTCAACCCCCGGTGGACATCCCTATCTCGCCCCTTCGGAAAGTTGATGGCGCCTAAAATGTGTTGCCGGGAAGTCAAGGGTTGCGCTTGACACGTCGCGTGCTACGCGCGTTTAATTCCTCTCGTGCCATGTGTGCCTGCCACTTCAAGCAGGTCGGCGATGCTGTAGCCGGTGCCTTGAGCCTAAGCAGCCGTTAGCGGTCGTGACCCGCACTGTCATCGACTCATCGCGAGTCAAGCCGCGCAAGACGCGGTGCATCTCTCCCTCCCCTTATCGATCCGGGTATTTCGGATCTTTCAACGTGTCGCCCCGCTGCCATTGAGCACAGGGCGTTCGCTGCGCGCTGCCATAGAGCCGCGTAGCCACAACCCCCCGTTTGCGTCGTCGCCCGCCTTGCGCGAGCCGTGTGATTGATCGCCCCCATTGCGGCGCGTCACCCGGTGCTCAGACCACGCGTCGCTTTTCCTCTGGTGGTAGGAGGATCCTTCCAGCGACCAACAACGGGTTACCGAACACAACCAGTGATGCCCAGCGCCAGAGCTGGGTGACGCCGACTTCCCTGAGGAGTTCGCGTCCGCACCTTCGGGTGCACGAGGTCATGTAGCGCAGAAATGCCCTGCATGGCTCTGGGTAGATTTTTTTACGACCACCGCGCGGCGTTTCCCAACACCGCGGAACAACCGGAAGCGTTCCCCAGCCTGGAGGCTGACTGGGGCTGACGTAGCTATGCAACCTCCTGTGCCGCCGCTGCTTTGGACACCAGCGACCGGCAAGACCTCAGTGTCCGAACGACATCCGCGGGCGAACTGGCACACCGGCCGCACGTAGGAGATTCGTCATGTTCGAAGGACAGCAGTACCGGGGGGCCGCCCTCCCACCGCTTGGCACCCATGCCAAGCGGGAAACGGCCGGCGCACCCTCAGACCCACAGACCATTCTCAGCACCGCGCCGATGGGCACGAACGACTGGCTGCGCGTATTGGGGGCGATCCTCAAGCTGCACAACCACGAGCACAGCGCCAAGCACAAGGGCGTGTCGTTCAAGACCATGCTGAACCGGCAGCGCTTCCTGGCCAAGTTCTTCCGCGACGTGCGCAAGAGCACGATCTATCACGAGTGCGATCCGCGGACGCTCGGCAATCGCCACATCCAGGCTGCTGTCGACCTGTGGCTCTCTCGCAAGCTCTCGACGGGCACGATCCACGCCTATCTGAGCATCTTGCGCACCTACGGCGAGTGGATCGGCAAGCCCGACCTGGTCCGGAAGGTGGAGTACTACGTCGGCACCGACTCGGTACATGCCAAGCGGCACCAGGTGGCCACCGTCGACCACAGCTGGACGGCCAAGGCCGTGCAGTTCGAAGCCAAGCTGCCTGAGATCCGCGCCTTCGACTTCTGGGTGGGCCTGCAGATCGAGCTCTGCTACCGCTTCGGCATGCGCCCCAAGGAATCGCGGCACTTCCGGCCACACGGCGCCCTGCGCACGCGGGCGGAGGCCTTCGAGCGCGACGCCGCTGCCTTCCCGGAGCACGACACCTTCCTGCGGATCTGCGAAGGCACGAAGGGCGGCCGGCCGCGCGACGTGCCTGTGTCCAACGCCGCCCAGCGCGAACTCTTGCAGCGCGTCGAGGCCGCTGTGGCGCCCGGCATGTTCGTCGGAAAGCCCGGCCAGACCGCCCAGCAGTCCCAGCGCCGCTTCTACTACGTGCTCGAGCGCTTCGGCATCACCCGCGCCGAGCTCGGCGTGGTGGCGCACGGCCTGCGGCACCAGTTCGTCAACGACACCTTTGAGGCCGAGACCGGAGCCCCTTCCCCGGTCCGAGGCGGCACGACGGCGCCGGCCGGCGACAAGCGAGCCCGGCAACGTGCCGCGCGCCTGCTCGGGCACGGCCGCACCCGCGTCACCAGCTGCTACCTCGGCTCCCCCTCACACCGCCCGGTAGCCGCAGCACCGGCCGAAGAAGTCCTCGCCTGAACCTTCACCCATCACCTACAGGAGAACGACATGGATCACCTGACCCCTGAAATCCTCACCGCCATCGAAAGCGACTGCGCCGGCGCCTGCATCTGGACACTCAACGCAAGCATCAAGCAAATCACCGCCGGCCTTCCGGCTGCCACTGGCGAGACCGCCCAGCACGCTCGCGCCTTGCTCGCCAAGCTGCAGCACCTTGCCGCGGACCAGGTCGCACCGGCAGCGCTTCCCCCGATCGACGGCGTGCCGCGCCGCGCCGCCGCCCCCGTCCTCGGCCTGGCCGCCTGACAACTTCAGATCTTCGACATGGCTACAGCAATCACCGCCTCCTACGCCGCCACCCAGCGCTCTGCGCCCGAGGCCCCTCGCCGCCGCGGCTTCCTCACCTACGTTTCGCGCCTGGTGAACGTCGTTCGCCTGGCCGGCAAGCCGCAGCACCGGCGCAGGGTGCGCCAATCGCGGCGCGTCCTTTCCACCCTGCGCCGGTTCAAAGGGCCGCACGCGGCGGCGCAAGCCTTTTCTTACCTCCGGCAGGTGGACCCGCTGGTATTCGAGGAGGTCGCGATGTCAGCCCTTGAAGACGCCGGCGCGCTGGTGCTTCGAAGCCGGCGCTACACCGGCGACGGCGGCGTCGACGGACGCTGCTGGTTTCCGTGGGCCGGCCTGAGGACCATTGCCGTGCAGGTCAAGCGCTTTGACGCAGCGGTGACGCCGAACGACGTGCGCGACTTCTGCGCCGTGGTCAAAGATCGAGGCTACGCCGGCGGGATCTTCGTTCACTGCGGCCGCTCCGGGCCAAAGACGTACGACGCACTCCGTGGTCGGCCCGTCCAGCTGGTCAGCGGCCAACGGCTGCTCGACTGCTTCGTCAGGTCGTTTGTGTAGTGCTGGAGGAAGGTCGGCCTGTCGCCGACCTCTTCTAGCTTCGGCTCCCGCCGATGCCGTGTTCGCGCCGCAGCTTCACCGCGTAGCTCTGTGCGACGTACCTCTCTGCCTCTTCGGCGAAAGCCTCGACGCACGCCCGAAGCTTCTCTTCGTCGGCTGTTGTCGGTATCAGCGTCATGGCCGGTTCGAGGACGTTCCGCCCCTCGCTCCAGTAGGAGCCAGTCAGCGTCCAGTTTTCACTGTCAGCCTGGAACTTGCCGAGGTAGGCATGCGCAGTCTTTTGGCCGACCGCCGTTTCGACCTCTTTCATGGCGATCGCCACGCCTGAAAGCATCTTCCAGCCGCGCGACTCGAGCTGAGCAGCTACCTGGCTTCGAACGTGGGCGAGTTGATCGACTTGCATGGGGCGGCGTCCTTCGTGGCCTGTACTTTCAATGTACGAGGAGACGCTTCGAATCCAAGTCTGTCTGCGAGGCGCCGCGGCCGATTCAACGCCAGAGCATTGCGGTCAAGACCGCCAGTCCCGAGCCCACGGACAGCCAGGACGCGGCATACATCGCATAAGGGGGCGGCTTGATGCTCTTGAGGGCTTTGGCCAGCAGAGGATCGTGAATCGGCGTGTCCCCGTGCCGCCACAGCCACACGGCACGATAGGCATGGACCAGCCCTGCAGTAAGGCAGCCCGCCGCGCAAAGCAGGCCGATGAATGGAAGCCACCCCACCAGGGCGGCCGCTGCTTCGATTTCAGGCATTCAGCGCCCTTCCTAAGCGTAGAGCGCCGCAGACGCTGTCATAACGAAGAGCGTGGCCAAGTAAAGCGTGTTGCACGCCTGCCGGCGCAGTCCGGCCGCCCACTCGACCGCGGAGATGGCCAGGTGCAGCATGGCCCCGGTAGCAGCCAGTGGCATCAATTCACGTCGCTCGAAGAATGCAGCCGACAAGAACGTCAGCAGGCAGAGGATCACGGCCGCAACCAGCAGGCCTCCGAACCACCAAGAGTGGTACCAGCGGGGCTTGTCCGGGTCACCGCTCTGATCGAAGGGCTGGACCAGGCGCCTCAGGTTGAAGGTCATGGATGCGAACTCCTCACGGTCTGACGTTTGCGTATGGGCAGCACTGTTGCCGCCCGAGCATTAGAAGACGGATGAAGCTTAGGCAGACTCAACCGAAAGGTTGAAGGCGGGTAGGAGCCCAGTCCACGCGCCCGGCCGCTGGGCCCGGCTTAGTCTCTGATCTCGAACAACGACTTGATTGCTTCGTGCCCGGCAGCTGTCAAGGACTCTCCCGTCTGATCGAGGAGCCCTAATTTGCGCAGCGCCGCGATGGTTCCTTGCCGGCCCCCATGCTCGCTGCGACCACGACAGAATGCGACTGGCTTGTATCCGCGGTAGACAAGGTCCAGGACAAAGATCATCGTTTCGCTGAGCACCGGGCGCCGCGCGAGGGCTTTCCCATCCTCGGTGAGCGCGATCGTCCATCGGTCCCCTTGCGCCCGGCCGTCGTCGCATCGATTGGGCACCCGGCGCACGAGCCCAGCAGCCTCGAGCTGCTCCAGCATTCGCCTGCCTGGCGAGCGCCTGGCCTGAAGACCCGTTGGAACCTGCGCAGCCGGCTCAGGCGCTCCAGCGAGTCGCTTGCACCACTCATGCATCGCGGGTGTCACCATCATCGGTCAGGCCTTGGAACTGCCACCGAGTACCACTTGAGCTCTGCGCCTCTTGTCGGCCGCCCCATTGAGCAGGACAAACGCAGCCTTCCTGCACCCGACGCTACGCGCCCCCGCCACATACGAGCGGGCGATCATGAGATCGACTCGGGCTCGAATCAGGGCATCGGCCGCGTTGCGTTCCTCTGCCCGGCGCCTCGCGTCCTGGGCCAGGGCGCTCAGCTCTGCGCCGAGCGAATAGGTCGGGTGGCGTTGCAAGCGTGTCTCCGAAGCTCGATGCATGTATCAGCCGGCGCGGCGCAGCGAGAAGCGTGTGACCGGGGCGCAAATCCAATAGTCAACGCCTACGATGCCATGCGTCTCGATCCAGCGTTCGGCGTCTTCTCTCGATTCGAGTGGGGGCGCGTCCTGCACCTCGATCTCGGCTGACCCTTCTTCTTCGCGCACGACGAAGTAGCCGATCTGCTCGCAATGCTGCTTGCCCGTTTCGATCTTGATTGGCGGATTGCCCTGCGTTGCGTTGCTGCCCATGCGTACTCTCCTATTCGTCTGAATCGATATGAAGAGTGTCGGCCCCAAACTGGACAGCTCAAGTCGCGACGAACTTGTCCTTCAGCGCGTCGAAGAGGCGAAGTACTGCGGCTTCCTCAAGTCGCACGGACGTGGTTTTCCTGCGTCGAGTCTTCCCTTCGTACTCTTCGATTTCGATGTCGAGGAAGCGCGAGCCATCCTTGGGCGTGCGCAAGCGCGTGCGGCTTTGGATGGAAGGCCCATTCAACTCCAGTGTGTCGACGGTGAAGTCGTGCCACTCGGGAGCTCCCAGCGTTGGTGTGCCAAAGACACGAGCTTCTTTGATGTGTTGGGTATGTTTCCAGCCTGACATCTTCTATCTCACTTCACGCTATACGCAGGTCAGTTCGCCGGCGGAACGAACGAGGGTGGCGCCGCGGCCGCGTCGATGTCGCCATCGAGCACCTTGAGGATCCACACGATGTGCCCGATGCGGACCCCTGCGTGTCCATGCAATCGCCTCACTGTCGCCAGCTGCACCAGTGCCAGGCTGCGCTTACCTCGGCGCTCAGCCTCTTCGAGCAGTTCATCCACATGAGCCTGTGAGGCCGGCTCGAATTTCCCACCGTCCTTCACCCACTCCGCTTGCCGATTCGTCCGCAAAGTTTTGGCGATGGATCGCGTCACTGCGATGCCACCGATCGCAAGCAGTACCAGAACCCCCAGAAGAACCGTCGTCACCGGATCGCCATTCATTTCTCGCTCCTCCCTTTACTCTTTGACTCTGACAACGCAAATGACACCGACCACGCTACGTTTGGGTGCCGTCGCCGTCGTCGTTTGGCTGAACCACTTGCCACTGTCCGTGGCCTTTCTCGACCTTCCTGCTATACGTGATCTTGCCGGCCCTCCGCAGAGCTTGTAGACGGCGATCGATCAGCCGCCACTGCTTCTCGGACTCCATGCTCTCAGGCCCGCCCAACTGCGCTGCGGCCGCGCGCAGCAGCCCCTTGCTGTAGATGGGATGCAACGAGCTCGTGCGAACGTGTTCCACGATGGCTTCGTCCAAGGATGTGAAGTCCTTCACCTGGTCACCTTGGCGTCGAAGATGTCGCGAGCGGTGCCGGCGAAGGCGTCGAACTCGTCCATCAGGCCACGGTCGTTCTTGAACGCTACCCAGAACCTGAAGACTTCCTCGTCGCTCAGCGACTGAGCGGCCTCCTCGTCTTCAAGGTCAAGGTGCTCGCCCGTCAATCGCGAAAGCGCCTTGATGCCAGCCCACACGTATCTGGGCACCTTCATCGCAGCATCGTGTGCAACGACCAGGCGCTTCTGTGCTTCGGCGCTTGGCTGCTCACCAAGGCCGGGCAGGACGGTCTTCACCGTTCTCACCAATGCCTCGGGCTCTTGCCCAGCCTCGCAACGGACCCACCCGAGGAGGCGCCTGAGGTGATTGACCTGTGATGGTGTCAGCTCGCAGGGTGCACCTTTGGCCGCTGGCGAAGGCACAGCACTCGGCAAAGGCGAGCCCGGCGGTTTGGCGGCCTGCTTGGCGCGAATGACCTCAATCTTGTCCCAGACGCGCGCGAGCTCGGTTTCGCCGCACACTGCCATCCTGACTTGCCGAGCGGCGCAGAGCAGCGCCAGAGTGGTTAGCACCCCGCCCACCTCTTGCTCGAACTGCCCGACCGGCCGGCCAAAGACGTAGTCCACGAGTTGCAGGACCTCTTTGCGTGGGATGCCGCTCGCCTGAGCCAGCTCCAGTGCCTCTTCGACGAAACGCTGCGCTCTCTCCTTCTGATCGTTGGCGATCAGCTCTCCGAAACATGCCACGGCCCATGTCGACGTCCTGTCTTGGAACTCCGCATCGGCCACCGCTGGCAGTCCTCCTGCAGCTGCTGGAGGGGGCAGCGGCCCTTCGAATCGATCGTCCTCGCGGCACCAGGACTGTCGCCCTCCGTTGGTGAAGCGGATGAAGGCCTCGCCGGCGCGCTTTTCACAGATCACCGGCGCCTTCCCGGTTTCGACGTACCAGTAGGCACCCGCTGCGAGCGTGTTGATGTTCGGCATGGTCTCCAGACCCTCAGTTTTCAGCGGTGGCGAGGATACCGTCGCTGCGCTCCGCAGTAGCGCCTCGCATCTCCGCCAGCACGCAAGCCATCCGCACGGACTGCAGGTGTTGGGGGTTGGCGAGCAGCCAGCCGCACAGCGCCACAGGGTCCGAGGCGAGCGCCTTCGCGCTGGCCAGGAACTCAGCTTCGCGCGAGGCGAATGGGAGCTTCTTCAGCGCGCGTGCCAAGTGGCGTGAGTTGACCGCGTTGACTCGGAAGTAACTCGCGAGCGGGGGCTTGCGCGTCGACCAGGAGTGCTCCGCTTGAAGATCCCACTTCCGAGACAGCACGAGCAGAACCTTCCTGAGCGCTTCCCGCGCGAGCGCCGGGAGTTCGGACACGATGAGAGCGACCTCCGGATCAGCCGCGATCGGATTGCGAACTTCAGGTCGGTTGCTGCGCGGGACGTTTGGCATGGTGTCGCCTCTCGCTTCCATCAGGCGTCGTAGGTCACCACCGACGGCAGGGCCTGCGGGTTCACCGACTGCACGAGCCCTGTCGCATAGTCGACGATCACTGGGTGCTTCTGAGGGTCGCAAGCCTGCACCGCATACCCCGCCCGGTTGGTGCCGGCGTTGGCCAGCGTGGAAAGTGCCACGTCGCGAGGAAGGGAGCCCGATGCCAGACCCATCACCGCCTCGAGGTCAGCGGCAAGCAGTTGTCGGTCAACACCGGATGGCACGTTCCGGACGCACAGGAAGTGCTGGAAGTGGCGGGCCTTCGCATCCGGCAGAAGATCGTTCATCGAGCGGTCGTAGGCCACCTGTCGGATGACGTACGCCACGTCGCCGGGCGTGCCGGTGGCCCCAGCTGCCATGTCGATGACCTTCTGCCCCGCGCTCGCGCAGGCAAGCCGGTTATCGAGCCAAACGTCTGCAGTCTGGGAATGCGGGCACGTGGAGCTCGCCGGCGAGGTCGGCCGGCCGATGTCAGGAGTGGGACCGCCGCCATCACCGCCGCCGCCACAGGCAGCCAGCAGGAATGAGATCGACAGGGCGAAGGTAGCGAGAAGAGATTTCATTGGTGGGTTCCTCCAGGTTTGAAACCCACCGGCTGATGAGACCACCGGAAGATTTCGTGGAGTCATTTCACCGCTGATGGCCGCGACTTCAAGTCCGCTTCATCGGGCCCATAGAACCATCCCGACAACGCTCTACGTGTACCAGCAAGCAAAGACCGTCTTCCTTCGAACCCAAGGCGCGCATAGGCCTGCTCAAAGCCCAGCTCGATCTGCAACAGCGCATCATCGACGGCCTGCCGGATGGCCTCCTCTACCGGTCCGCGGTGGAAGAAGCCCAGTTCTTGAAGCACGTCGAACTCATCGTCCAAGGTCGCGTCCCGGTGCCGTGCACCCATCTCGAAAGCCGCAGCCCAAAGCCGCATAGGCTCTCCCAGCAAGAGGCCGGCAGCGAAGAGGTTCCACGGTTCCTCTCCATCGCGCAACCGCTGCCCCTGGTCGAAAGCGAAGCCGGCGGTGAACTGCCTCATTGCGAAGCCATGCTCCTGGCTCATGTCTGCGACTGCCATGTCACACCAGGCTCCGGCAGCGCCACAGTGGTTGAACCACACCATTGGCGCCTTCTCTCGTGATCCACCGCGCACGAAGAAGCCCACAGCGCTCTATCCCTTCCGTACAGAGACAGCCGGGATCAGCAACGCCGCCATGGCCTTGTCGAACCACGTCGGCGTAGGACATGCCACATCGGTTGTGGCGGAGGTGCGGTAGCAAGCCAACCGGTCATGGGATCTCCCGATGGCTGCAAGCGTCGCGACCCAGAGCGTCAATACTGCAACAGCGCAAAGCATTGTTGCGAGGCGGACCGCGGGACCGACGCTCACCATTCCACTCTCCAACGGTTAGGCCAGCAGAGGCACCACGATTGCCAAGCAAATCGAGATGGCCACTACGACAGCAAGCTCCACCATGCGGCGACCTGGTGAGATCGAATCCGCCGGCACCAAACGACCGCTGACCTCGACGTATTGGACGTTCTTCCGTTTGCTCGTCATGCTTTCCTCTGTGAAGGGTTCGATGAACCCGCTCTCTTAGGGTGTCTTCCCGAACAGGTCCACCGCGGCAGTTGGCTGGTCGATCTGCTCGACATGACCAACACACCGACCCGCATCCGTCAGGACCGCGACATACTCGATGGTTTCATCCAACGGGCACGAACCCAGGACGCGTTGCTGGTATTGGATAAGCCCTGCAGCCAGCATTTGAGTGTCGAGCTCGTGCCCCACGTTCGTGTCGGTCCAAACTCCGCGCACGACGACTTTTTCGCTCGTCCGCTTGTCCTTGACCCATTCGCAGAGGTCCGGCGTCGCAAGGCGCCGACACCACTCCACCATCGGAGCAGATAGCTCCTGGTCGAATGTCGCGGCGATCGCATTCAAAGTGCCCGCAGTCACGCCGGAATCTCACACCATTCGACGGGCTCGATCCACTTGACGCTGCTGCCGGCCCAACGGCCCGCCATGAACGTCCACTCTCCCAGGGCGCATCCCGGTGGATGATTGACGACGGCCACCTGGTGATCGCTGTCTCGAACGAGGAAGCGGCGCCCGCACCGGGGTGCGCTGGCGATTGGCATCCATGCCGGTCTGCCCATCGCTTTCACAGCCGTTGCCCGAATAGCATCGCCAATATCGATGGAGCCGCCTGGCGCGTCCATGTAGAGGCAAAGATCCCATTCACGAGCGATCGTCTCCACGACTCTGTGAACCTCGTCAACGCCTTGCGCAAGTGCCCGCGCAACGGCCGCGCATTCCTCTTCTGTGACCCGCGCCCCGGCGTCGTCTCGTCCTGGCTGGACCAACGCCGACCAGCGGTTGACCCCTTGCTCGTTCAGGACGTACACCGTTGCTCCTTGCACCAGCGTCTGCCGGGTACGTGCTGCACCTGCAGTTTCGGAATCCATTCTTCTCTCCCTTGTCATGCCTTGTTGAACCACACGGCAGCGAGCTCTCGGAACCGTGGGATCGCCTTCAGGGCTTGGTCCCGCCCAGCAGCAACATTCTTGTGGTGGCCTCCGGCCTGACCCGATTCCCAATAGTCCGTGGCGAAACAAACCATCGCCTCCACATCCTTCCCTTCAGCACCCAGCTTCAAAGTCCGAATTGCCGCGCCGACGTGACAACCTGCGCCCGGTATCCGGCTATCCCCGAGCGCTGCGCACCAGCCGTGGCCGGTAGGTGCATTGGCCTCGTCAAATCCATCGAAGACCTCCATGATGGCCAGCGCGAGCACCAGTGGGTGCCCCGGGTAAACAGGCCATTCGCCTGTGTGCCGCTGGATTGCCTCGGCGCCGCTGAATGATTCGCGACCTCCAGTCACATCTGACCTCGCGCGTACTCGGCCATCGCCCAATACGCAGCACGCAACAGATCGGCATCGGCCATCGCGTTCAGTTCTTCTGTGGTTGAGCTGCATTCTTCGAAGCTCGCCGCGAACTCCACCACAAGGCTTCGATCTGCAGACGAAAGCTTGAGCGTTGCGAGGGAGCCGTTGCACACCACTTCTTCAATGCTCTCCCCGATGCTCCTGCCTTCTGACACAAGGGTCAACTCCTCTGCACTCGTTGCTCCAGCGGGATCACTCATGGCCATGGACTTATTCCTTTCAGCAAAGCACATCAGATGGTGCCTGTTGAAGGCTCGTACTCAACCCATCGGCACAGGCCAGCGCTTCTAGCGCTTTCGCGTAGCGCTTCTTGAGCCCATCCCGCTTTGCAGCGTCGAGCAGGCCGAGCCGTTCAGGCTGCAGGTTGTCCTCGATGTCCGCCTGCTTGATCAACCCAGCATCAGGCGATGCACTGACACGCAAGATGTATTGCGCGTAGGTCTCGTTGTGGCGACGAGTGAGGATGAGGACCAGGTCAACCGCGAGACGCGGTACGCCGGTGGCGAGTAGTTCGTCAACCGTCGCCTTGCCATCTTCGAGAGCATCGTGGAACAGCGACGCGATCTGCTGGTAGATGCTCCCACCACGCTCCTGAACAGCGCGGCAGACGCGCGACAAGTGGTCGATGTAGGGCCTGCCGGCCAGGTCCACGTGACCGGCGTGCAGCTGACTCGCGTAGGAAAACGCTTCAAGAATCTTCATTTCTCATGGCAGCCGTTCGAGCTGCGGCAAAGTGCGCGTGAGCACGTGTGTCCAGCACCGAAGCCAGCACGTCGGCATCGTTCGCTGCATCGACCGGGTCGCGCTCGATCGCCGTCAGCAATGCCGCTTTCACCCAGGTACTGCTTTCCGCGGATGCCAGCGCCTCTCCGACCGTGAGCGGCGTTTCGCTGCCACTCTCGACCTGTCGGCGCTTCGATTCACGCCGTTGGTCTTCTGCCTTTGCGACCTGCTCAGCGAACGCAAGCAGCGCCGGTGCCGCCGCCTCCAAGGCCTTCCGGTAGTGAAGCTGGCTGCGCGCTGAATGGGCCATCGAGAGACCTGCCAAGTAGCGCTCCGTCATATCGCCAATCTTGCCGAAGTCGCGGACGTCCTCCGTCGCAAACCGCTCCCCTTCTTTGGGGGTGAGCTGGTCCGTGGGCACGACGAGAAGCTCGTCGTTGCGAGCCTCGATGCACTTGCGCGCGTGGCGATCAGAGGCGGTCATGTCGACGGCCACGCTGGGCGTGCCTCGGCCCTGATGGTCGACGCCGAGCTCGATGTGCTGGAGCACATCGTCGTACTCGATGCGGTGGCCAGCAGCCGTCGTCTTGAGCTTCGCATTCCAGCGGGCCACGATGATCGGCTGGCCGTAGTGCTCCTGGCCATCTACTCGCGCCGTCGACACGAGTTCAACGATGGCGAGCGCTCCATCGTCGCGCCTTGGCGGTGCGCCGGCTCTCCACCCTTTCAATCCATTCGGCGGCAATGACATCCTCTTTTTCTCCCCGCGCTGAATGCGTCGGGAGGTTCCCGTCGCCACTCGCGCAATGTCCATCAGGAATTGTGAGGGTCGATCTGCCCTTCGCAACTGCAACATCTCACAGGACCGATACACCCCGAAGTGGGGGACAAGGCTGTGGAAAACAGTGCCGCGCGCCGCCTTGGGCCGCGCCAATCCTTGTGTTCGAACAGATTGCCTAAAAAAGTGGCCGCGCAGCAGGCAGTGACGCCTTCATCGCTCGCAACGCAGTCCTTTTTTGCTAGGCGAATCAAGTTTCCGACGAGACATTGCGAGGAATCGCAGCGCTCTCGCAATGAACACGTTCGTGATCACCGGCCCATCTGGAGTTGGCAAGTCGCAACTCCTCCTCGACATGCAGGTTGCGCGCTCGCCACACGATCTCTTCATCGTCGACCCACTCGGCATCGCGATCAGGCAATGGAGTCCATCTTTTGGTGGAGGCTGCGCCGGCATCGCACTCGACCACACCGGGTTTCTCCGCGAGCCAGGTGACCAGGTTCTCGCCGCCCGTCGGTGGGCTGAACAGCAGGGCAAGGCCTTGATCCTTGTTGGCGAGTCTCTGACGGAGTTGCGGTCGGTCGGGATCGAGATCTCCGACGACGCCCTGGAAATTCACCTGGAGAGGACGGGCGCCATGCATCGGCTCACGCTGGGCCGTGGGGAAGGCGCCTACCCGCTGGCCTCCCCTTACTGCACCCGAGAGGAGTTCATTGCGGCCGCACGCCGTGTGTTCCTCTTGTTCGATTGATTGGAAAGCGAATGACGGACCCTGATGCGCTGCTGTCACACCCACCGTTGGTGAAGTCCATCGACCTTTGGGACAACCCCTATGGGCTCTATCACGCCATCGTCGCAAGTCCGCCCGGGATCACGCGTCGACGCATCCATCAAGCGCTGCTCGCGCCAACTCGCGATCGGCGCGCACCTTCGACCGTGTTCACGTGTGGCCAAGCCGAATCGTCCGTGCTGCCCCGTGCTCGGGTCGTGAGTCCATGTGAGCTTGGAAGCCCGAGCGTCGATCCGATCCGAGGCATGTTCCCGCTGTGGACGAGTGACGAATTTGCACTCATCGAACTTGCGCAACATCTGACTGACGTCTTCCTGCCCGATGTCGAGCCAGCGTCGGAGACTCATTCGTTGGTGGTCCGGCTTGTCGAGCAACATCTGCTCCAGCTGGCCTGGCGACACGGCTTGCCGGACCTCTTCGACCTCCGAGCGCAGCTGCTGGCGTCGTCGGCCGGGCCAACACACGAACCACTCACGCGAGCCGATGGCGCGGCATCGCTGTGGACCGCACAGGCCGCAGTAGTTGCACGCGCTCTGGCGGAGGCGATTGGGCGTCTCCTGGAAATGAAGCTCCCTTGCTTCGCCCGAGAGGCGACACCCATGACGCATGATGGCGATCGCGTCTTTGATCTGGCCGCACTGCGGATGCAGCCGGACCTGTCCGCTCGCGCAATCTTCTCCAGTGCCCTCTTCCTCAAGGTCTCAGCGCTTCAAGCACGCCGACTTCCGTCCCATGGATCTGCGCTCCTGTTTGACGACGTGCCAGACCTCTTGAACCTCTTGCCCTCGCACGCTTTGATCAATCACCTCCGAACGACCCGGCGCTTTGGTGTGTCGTTCATCTTCAGCTACTCGTCCCTTCTGCAGATCGCTGCAGGGAGGAGCACAGCCGCGGCTCTGCTCAATACCGAATGGTCGATCCTGTTCGACCAGCGACGGGCTGAAATCGACTGGTATCGCCGGCAGGGCCGTCTTCCCGACGGCGGCAAGCTACTGGCAATCGGTGACCACGTTGGGGTGTATCGCGCTTCAGGCGGTGTCCCTTCCCTCCTGAACCTGACGTCACAGCACTCGGCTCCCTCTGTGCGTCTGCCAGCCTCTTCACTCGTGCACTGACAGCATCCATGAAGCAGATTCTCAACACACTCAAGCAGCGCCTGCGCACACTGGGCAGCAGCCAGGCACACCCGTCCGAAGCGAATACGCGCCAGGCACCCGCGGACAAGTCGGGTTCCTCGGGCAGTACCAAGCGGAGCGAGCTCGACCCAGCCACGGCATCGTCAGTCACGAAACCAAGCGAAAAGGCCGCGCTAGACCAGGCCCAGCAGCCGCCGCCGACCCAGAGCCGAACCAAGAAGGCCGTTCTCTCCAAGCCGCGCCAGAACCCTCTGCATGCACCTAGCGCCGGCGGCTTGTGGGGCGCCTCCGCTGCCACGTCATCCGCGCCCGCACCTGACCCATTGGGGCTCGCTCAGGCGCCGGCCGACACCCATGCAGGCGCTGCGCTCACCGGGTCCATTCTCGAACCCAACGGCGGTGGCACTTCAAGCGCCGCTCCAGCACACCCACGGTCTTCGCCAACGCGCCCTGGTCTGTTCGGGGCCGAGGCTCCAGCGGCGTCGCGCTACTCGTTCTTTGCCGGTGCAGGTGCTGGCGAGCAGTCGGGTGCCGCCACCGAAGGCTCGATGTTCGAGCCCACCTCTTCGCTGTTTGGCACGTCGGCTCGTTCTGATTCCTCGGACAGAGGGCCCTTCTGACCCTCCGTTGCAAGCGACTGCGCGATCGAACGCTTTGCCCTGGCGCGCAGTCGGGGAGGAAATCTCAGACCGTGCTCGCCGGGATATTGGCGGGGCACGAACTCTTCGAGCTCGACGCCGGCCAGCGCCGTGACCGCGCTCCTCACTTCGTCGCCCACCACTGCGTCCTCGAAGTCACCATCGACGACGAGGAAGAACCGCGACGTGCGGATCCTGGAGATGAAGTGTTCCCCCTCGGCGAGGCGCCTGGCAATCGCAGCGACCATCACAGGGTCGGGCGTGTAGATCTCCGCTTCCATCAATAGCCTTTCAGATCGACGTTGAGCATCGACGCCTTGCTCTTGTCATCGCCGGACAACGCTGCCTCGACGAAGCGCTTGGCGTTCATGCGTGCCCTCTGTTGAAGGCGCACCGGCACCGCGTCGGCCGACCAATTCGTACGTGAGTTCCAGGACACCACTGGCATCCGCGTGCGGCGGGTGACATTGGCCAGTTCACGTCGATCTTGATCGGCGATCGGCACGTATCGCGAGCAATAGCCTTCTGTGTTGAGCGATCCGTCTTCGAAGGCGACGGCGTAGCTGAAATTCCCCCAACGGTCTCGACTCGCGTGCAGCACGTGGGCCGGCGCAAAACACTCGGGGCCCGGCGCACGCTGACGCTCGGCTAACGACAGTTTGGTACGGGCAATGAAGACCGCCTGGGGCATCGCCAACACGCGGAGGGGCTCGGCTCGGCAAACGTCGACCACATCAAGCGGATCGACGTGCTCACGGTAGCCTCCTGGCGACATCACCAGCAGCTTGCCATCGCAGTTCACTGCAATGAAGAACCAGAAGGGAAGATGGTCCTGGGCAAGGCCGCTGCAAGAGCTTTTGATGTGGCTTGCCTCACGGATGATGCGTGCGTTGGCTACCTGAAGTTTGTCGAGAGGCCGGAGCCCAAGGGTGTGCCCTAGATTCATGCACACATGCTACGAAGTGCATGGGTGTAATCAACGCTCAGTCTGCAGTCATTTGACTCGTCCGGTGTCTGCGAGGAGCACCTCGAGTTTTTCGGAAATCGGAGCTTCGCGCCCTTCCGACTTGTCGTCGTACTCCCGCGCGCCTGAGCGCAGGCACTTTGCCACGTCCGCCGCCGTTGCGCCTACTGGCATGCGATGCACTCGGCATTGAAAAGCAGCCTTCAAGACGACGACGCGATCTTCGACCGTCAATGCGAACAGCGACGGCCAGACAACTGCCATACGCTGTTGAGCCTCCAGCGATGCTTCTTCGCCAAGACGCTTGCCAAAGCTGACGAAACCCACCCCTACGAGCAACGTGAGCGAGACCACGAGAAGCACCTGCGGAAGCTTTCGACCTGTCATTGGCTTGTCACTCAGTTCTTAACTCGGAGCCCGGGCCTCGCGCAGTCCTGCACGCATGCGCGCCCAATGACTACCCAGACTTGAAGAGCACAAGAGAACTGCGCAGACCACTCCAAACCACGGTAGACCACCGACCACGAAAAGAGTCCAGTCATGAATTGCGGTACCTCGCTGCGGGAGCGATCGGTCGAGCCACTCCCAGGCAACTCCGCCAAGGACAGGCCACGACACAACAACCGCAGCACATGTACTGACAATCGCAACCAAAAACATCGCACCCAGACTGCCAGTGCTGCAACAGCACTCGTCAGGCAATGCACTGAATGCAAACATCGTCGCCACACCAGTGCACAAAAAGGCGAAGAACCACACCCACTCAAGGATTCGTGTGCCCTGAGCCTCGGCATTCGCCTCTGGTCCAAGAGCCTCTGCAAAGTGGCCTCCCACTTGTGCGAGAACAACGTTTGTCGCCAGCAGCAGCAACAGCGAGCTTGCAATGTGTTTGAACTTCATCAATGGGCTTCTCCTTCTTCGCGCCGCAGGCTCTCCATCAATCGACGAGTGTGTCAACGCATGCGTCCCATTGGGTCGGGGAGACGACGCCCTGCGCGAAAGCGATACGCATCGCAACCGTCGGCCTCCTGCGCTTCATCAGCGTCGCTGCGGCGCCGGCGCACATTGCCTCGTGCCCCGACGGTTGGTAGTGGCCATCGTCGTCCCATTCGCCCCCGTGTTTCGAATGCACCGACTTGTGACACTGAAATGTTGAGCGATCGTCGCTCAACAAGCCTTCGATGATTCCTTGCAAGCGACCAGGTGCAAGTTCGATCCCGCCGACCTTCAGAAACGGACAGTTCTCGCAAGGCTTCTTCAACCGCAAGTGGTGCGCGAAGGGATTCCGACTCATGGCCAATGGCTCGTGATCAGACCGTGAGCTGCAGGCCGGCCGGCCTGGCGGCCCAGCGAGCGGCGCGGTGTTGCTCGAACTCGGGGTCGATCTGACGCACCAGCTGATCGGTGACCGCTTGCACCGTTGAGTCGATGCCAGCGATATCCAGTGCCGCGGCCAGCCCTGCGCCGTACTTTTCGACCATGACGGCCGCCAATTCGGGGGTCTCAGCCCCGCGCTTCACGTCGTTGCGTCGTGAGGCCGCATACCCCTCGATGTCGGCACGCGCTTGACGATCGATGGCCTCCAGCAAGTGCGGCCAGATCGTGCCTTCCGGCAGTTCCTTCAGAATCTTCATGATCGTTGCCTTTTCCGATCTAGTTGAGCACGCCAGACTGTTGCACCGCGAGCGCAGCAACAGCTCCAGTGCAGACCCAGCACAGCGTGCGCTCGAGGCGCCACCGGAGTGGCACGGAGGCACCCTCTGCACGGGCTCGTGCGAGCCTCACTGAAAGGGCTGTCGATGTAGCCGAGGCAATCAAAACCACCACCCATAGCCAAATGCCGTTCATAGCGTCCCTTCCACGCTCAGTGAATGGTCAGTCGGCCTGCTTGGCCCACGTCGAATAGGCACCAGGTCCGACTTCTTCTGATTCATCAGCTGCTGACCTGTCGCAGCGACTGATTCAGTTTACGTGTGGCGATGCGTCGTCAATGGCCCCACCCACTTGAATCAGATGACTGATCCGCGGCATCGCTCTCACCCATTCGCTTCCAGCCCGGGCCATCGCGTCCGCAATGGTGTAGTCCGTTCGGCGAAGCCAATCTGCACGGTTCAATACCAACGCCACCGATACCTTTTCCCGGGTTGTCATCTCCGCCCAAGCGCACTCCCCCTCGCGGTGAGCCTTCACGGCCAACCTGAATAGGTGACGTGGGCTGTCTGTATGGCTTAGGTCATCGCGTTCCCAAGCCTGCTGGGTGAGCATGTCCATTCCGGCCGATTCGGGCTAGATCTTCTTCTGCAGGAACTCGCGATCAGCAGGCAGTCCCTTTCCCATCGCTCGGTTCAATGCGCTCTGTTCTACCGACGCCCACTCGTGCACCCGGCCGATCGGAAACACACCTGCCTCCCGGACCTCCGCTTGAAGCAGCCGGTAGGCCTCCTTGGACAGTGGGTCGTAATGGGCGAGCAGCCGGTCCAGGTGCTCCGTGTTTGTTCTCGCTGCCTTGCTGAATCGCCACACGAGAAGTCCCGCGATGATTGCAAATGCGGCGCATAGCAGCGCTGGTGCTGGCAGTGCCGCTGGGACGGCCGTCAAGAGGGAAACAAGCCTCGCCAACACGATAGGGGTGATGAAGCCAACGAATGCCCCTAGTCCGGCCAGTGCGGTTCGCGGAGAGGCAGCACCAGTGACTCTTGCGTGCTCGGCTCGAAGTATTCGCGCGAGATCTCGCTGCCGCAGCCGCAAGGGAGCACCGTCCCCGGAAGACGTGGTGGAGGAAACAAGCCTGAGCGTCATCGTTGTTCCTTTCGGTGACTTGCCATCATGCAATCAGTGCAGAGCGGCGGCGCTCCCCAATAGGTGGGAAGTCCACGCCTGATAGGAGCCACTTCAATCCGCGTGCCCCTCAAATCTGAACCGTCCAGCCATCACGTACTCCGCCATCAGCTCACAGGACAGCCAAAGGCGCCCTAGCATCTCGCAAGCTTTCGCAGTCGTCATGGTTCCCCCGAAGGGGTCGACCACCAGGTCGCCTGGCCGGGACAGATAGCGAACTAGGAACATGGCGAGCGCCAAGGGGAAGGTGGCGCCGTGCACTGGCAGACCAGCCGAGCGCGCCAGCTTGCGCATGCGGAGCTGGTCCGCGCAAGAGTGGCCCATGTGCAGGACATTCTTTGGAATGCGGCCGGCTGTTGGCGTCCCATAGGCACCCACCTTGACCCTGTAGGCACCATCTGAATTCACGCGCGCTCGGTGCTCACCACCAGATGCGATGAGCCGTCTGTGCGTCTCGGTGTGTGGCTCAAGTACACGGCGGTTGTCAGCGAACGACTTCAGCGGGTCGTTGCAGAAGATCAGCACAGGCTCGTATCCCGTGTTGAGCTGCATCCGCTGGAGGGAGGCCCACTGGCACGGCCCCGGGGCCTTCGAGTTGTTGGCCCAAATCACGGTGTCCATCAACGACATCGAGAACCTTCTCGACATTTCGATGGTGAAGCGTTCGCGATACAGAGAGCGTGATGGTTGGCCCTTCTCGAACAAATCGTTGCTGAGCACCAGAGCGATCGAGCCGCCCGGCAAGAGCCTTTTCACGATGGGTTCGAGGGCCCGACACATCCAGTCGACCCACTCCGTCTCAGCCGGATTTCCGTACGCGCGCGGCTTACGCAGCGGGTATGGCGGTGAGGTGAGACAAACAGCGATGTTCTCGGTCAACGATCCAAACACATCCTGGCAAGAACCCCATAGAGCAACACCGAGGTCGGAAGAGAAGCCGAGCATGACGACGCCCGGAGGTGCTTTAGTCAAATCCTTCTTGTCTCGATCCGCCAGTCTCCATGACCCTCTCTTCTCCGGCACGCGTTCGATCACGTTCAGTCGGCGAAGCTCCTGCTGATACCACCGCACCCGCCGCTTGACCAGGCTAAACATCACCCCCGCCTGCCCCACCGGCACCTTCTTTGCGAGATCTCCCTCGCTGACACAACCCGTCTCGATGAGGTCTCGGTAGAGCTGCTCGTTGGTGCGCGGCGCGCCATCCATATAGGACGCCACGACACCATCGAAAAGATTCATCTGGTGCATCAGACCGCTCTCAGAGAGAAACCGGCAGCTGCCGGAGCAATGTGGTCGTAACAGACCAGTAGTTGTTTTCGAGTCTGGGAGCCCGGGCACGAATCCAAGACTCGGCTTCCGGCCTTCGCAGCTCTTCTTCGAGCTCGTCCAGCGTTGCCTCACCCGCGGCCACGATGCTGATCCCGTGATCGATTGCAAGAACGCCGGCAGGAATCCGAACCGGCCGCAACGTGGACGCGATCCGCGGCACGAGCAACGTCGGCTGAGACAAATCCACCCGTGCGAACGTCTCGGGGGGCAGCCAGCGCTTCTCAGTGCGCTGTTTGCTCTTGGGCATCCGATGGAGATGGGCGTCGAGGTGGGCCATCACGGCTGAGCAAGGCTCCTCTCCCGGAATCGTTCTGATGGCGAACTTTGAGGGTGGGCTGTAAACGCCTCCCTTGATGTTGTCCGTGTCCACCACAGGGACCAGCACCTCGGGCGGCAGCGTCGCCGCAACATCCGGCCCCACCACGAAGATGCCGTGCGGCCCGAGCCAGGGTCCTAGCCGCACCTTGGCCACCTCCCCGAGCGTCCGCAGCCCTTCGACCGAGCCTGTGTCAGCGTCCGGGTACACGGGAAGGCGACTGAGCTGCTTCACGCAGTCTTTGGTGTCACGAAGGCAGACTGCCACCGGATGAATTCTGGGCGGCTGGCCTGCTTTTCGATTCTTGGGCCTGTAGAAGGACGAGGAACAGTCCAGTCGGCGCAGGTGCGCAATGCCGAAGCGTTCACCGATCACCTGCCGAAGCTCGGCGGCCGACGAGCTGAACATCCAGCGGTCCGAGCCGACAAAGGCGAGTTCGCCGCCATGTTTCAGCGTCGCAGCGCACTTGGCGATGAAGCCGTGCAGCAGGTCTGCCAGCGAGTAGCTGGGCAATGTACGTTCGTACACCGAGCGCAAGACATCCGGGACGTGGGCCATGCGCCAAAACGGTGGATTCCCTATCGAACAATCCCATTGAGGGCCGTCGGGGCAGTCTTTGACGAAGTCGCCATGAATCACGACGTCGTGAGCTACTGCCCGGGCAGCCGAACGGCTTCGCCCGTGGTCGACCAGGATCTGCTCCAGCCGGCCGCGCGCCTCATAGGCCGTGGCCTGATGAATTTCGTAGCCCCGCATGAGCACGGAGATCTCGTTGTCCCGCACCTCGGGGCGCGCGGCCAGGAGCTTGCGAAGAGCTGCTGCGAGGAAGGCCCCATCTCCTGCGGACGACTCGACCAGCCGCTTGCCGCCATTGGGCCAATCCACCATTGAGAGCAGTTCATCGACGACAGGGTCAACGGTGAAGAACGCGGTGGCGATGTGAAGCGTCTCGATCGCTTCTTCCAATTCGTCGCGCGCAAAGAGTTCCATGGATTCGCAGTTCATCTCGCCTCGCTCAGCTTGTGTTTGCCACGTTACGGCTGGCCCGAGCGAGTTCAACGGGCGCCTGGCTGCTGCCCTTCTTCCTGCAAGACCTCGACCGTCACCCGCACCCGCTTTCCCTCGTGAGAGACCTCCTGCAAGGCCGCCAGGTAGAGAAACTCCTGCACGTCTCGATGGGGCCCTGGCCAGTCGTAGTCGCTGAAGTCCACACGCCGATTGAAGATGTGGCCAGAGCCCTTCGGGCAGCACACGCAGACGTGCTCTTGCGGCTCGCTGCGCAGGAAACGCACGGTTCCGATGATCGAGGAAGAAGCAAGCACCCGGCCCTTCGCTGCGCATTGAGACGCGACTCCTAGCCGCAGCTCCACAGGAACACCAAGCTTGACCGCCCACGCGCGCAGTTCGTCCGCGGTTGGCATGGCTCGTTTGCCCCGCGACGCGTCGAACAGCTCTTGCTCGACCTCGGCGCGTCTGTTGAGTGAGCGAGCCCATTGCGGAGCAAACTGCCGCCACAAGGCTGCGTCCCGTGCGTCATCACCTGCATCCGCCTGTTTTTCCATGTGCCCTTCCTTTGTTGCTTGCTTCAGAGCCACACTTCTACGATCTTGGGGTCGTCCTGCTCCTGACGCTCCAGCCTCGACAGGCCGATGGGCAACTGCTGGCGGAGCCATTCGAGCGTCTTCGCTTGGCGTACGTGGTCAGTCGGATGCAGGTCTAGCCACTTCCTCGCGACGAACCGTCCCGGCAAATCTTCGGGTGAGTCGTACACGACCCACATCTCGACACCACGAGCCCCTGTCGGAGCAATGCCCACTTCATTTGCATTCGACTGCAATCGGTTCTCCAAACAAAACAATCACTCGGCACATTCTTCGCGCCTGTACGAGCTCGCGGTAGCAGAAATCCGGCTAGGAACGCGTCGGCGTCGCGGCGATCAGCACAAAGGTGGAGTTGCTAAGGCACGTCAGTGAACGCAGGACACCATGCCTTGCTCGACCAGCCTCGCTTCTTCAGCCGCCTTGCTCAGCAGTCCTGCCCAGGTCGTCGACAAGGCGGTAGCCGTTCAGACAGGCGTCGTATTGAAGCGGGGCCTCCAGGGTGCGGCGCATGTACTGGATGTCGCGTTTCAGCGTTGCCGGCGAGACGCCCACCAGGTCGCGCAGCTTGTCGAACGCCAGGCACCCGTTTCGCCGAAGTGCCCGCTCGATGAGGTAGCACCGAGCGGCCTGAGACGTGAGCAGCACCGTGGAGACGGGGAAGACAGTTTCAACGGGTCTCATGTGCACCTCACGCCGCGTGGCGGACCTTGCCGCCAGGTACTACGCCACTGCGCTTGAGTTTCCACACGCCACGGTCGGTGGGCTCGAACCAGTCATGAGACTGGTTGAGAATTTGTCGGACCTTCGCCTGCCAGTGCCTGTTGCTCGCACATCGGTCGTCCGCGGCTGCGCGCACGGCTTCGTAGATGTCGACCAGTGAGGCGTGGCCGCCAAGCTGTACAAGGCACATGTGCACGATGGCCCGCCACGTGTCCCGCAGCCGCCCGCCTGCTTGCACGGCCAGGCATTTCAGCAGCTCGAAGGTTTGGCGCTGACGCTTCTGCCAGATGAGCACGTATTCGTGAGCGATCCTTGGCAGCCGCATCGCAGCGTAGGCCTTGCGTGAGCTCTGCACGTTGTGCTGGCACTTGATGAGCACGGCGACCAGTTCATCCGACGGCATGCGCGCGATGGCTTCGGCCTGGTAGGAGACGTAGCGTCCGTCGTATCGGCGGTCCCCGATGATCGTTCCGTAGTGGCCGCCCGCGAGCGTCGCCTCGCGCTGATTGAGAAGCACCATCTGCAGCTTCTCGTGGAATGCTTCTTCGCTTTCGCACCAGCTCAGGTCATCGGGGTGCGGCTCGGTCCCCCAGCACGACCCGCTGTAACGGATCATCGCGCCATAGGGGGGGTGGCTCAGTGTGAGGTCCACGTGGTGGCCGATCGCCGCGAGAATTGAGTCAGACACGGCATTGAAGCCAAGACGAAGGTCCAGCCCATGAGCTGAAATGCCCATCTCTTCTGCGACCTCGACCGACGTACCGCTACCCATCATCGGGTCACAGAACGATCTTGGCTTGAGCGCTTGGAAGAGCTCGCGGTAGACATGGCCGGAGCAGTTGCCGCGGTAGGAGCTGTTTCCCCACGGGCCGCGGTCTGGAAAACTGAGAATCGAACTATCCATGTGGCTTGCTTCCTTTAAAGCTCAGTTTCCGAGCCACCCGACGTTTCTCAAGCCTCGGCGAAGAATGGAAGACGAGGCTGGTCGCCCGCTGCGGGCCGCATGCGAGCTGCTGCTACCTCCATCCAGTCGCTCATCGCACCCGCACGATGCTTGACAGTGTTGGAGTAGCCTCCCTCGAACGCCTTGCGCCTGGCTGTGACGTCGAAAGCCATCGAATCCGCTGAAGCCACCCACGGAAGTTGTTTGAGGTGTGACAGAACCGTTCCTTTCACCCCAAACAAGTGAAGCCGAGACTTCGAAGGAAGTTGGCCCTCAAGCCCCGCGAGCACGTTCAGAAGACCATGCTTCGGGTGACGCACAGCTCGCCGGCACACAGAGCCAACCCCTATCAGAGCCGGTGAGGCAAGCCACGGTTGCCACCTTTCCCACACACGTTGGGTCAGCTCTGCGCTGAGCTTGTAGTCATCGATTTCCCAACCTTGGAGCACAGGAACTGGCGGCGGAAACATGTTCGCGATCGTTCGCGCATTGCATGTCTTGCTCAGTTCTTCATGCCAGGCGTATAGCTGCCTCAAACAGGCCTCCAGCAATGTCGCAGTTGCGCGCACGCGGTAGTTGACCTCTTCCCTGTTGCTTGCGATCTCGGGCTCGCAGCACATGTCAGGAGCGGCGTACCAACTCGGCGCCAGTTCGGCGGCTAGCCGGAGATAAGAGGGGAGCCCCCAGGGATATACCCCTGCGATTCCCGGCTGCCGGCCGCTGCGGCCCCAGGCCTTCATTGCAACGAAGCCCGCGCTATCAAGCGCAAAGTCAGTCATCTCCAAGTCCGTCGCCTGCGGAATCTTGAACTGCCCCTTGTCCTTGTCCCAGAACGCATTCGCGCTCACCATCACCGGGTAGTCATGGTCAAAGGCGTGGAAGGCGAGCTTGCCGCTCCGATGCGGCACACCCACCCGCATGCGAAAAGTGTCGGGAAGCTCGTATGGTGCGTTGTTGAGGCCTATCGGAAGGCCAAGAACTTCTTTGAATGGGGCCAACATTGCGTCTCTCCTGGTGTGACCAGGCTACCGACGAGCCCCTGGCTTTCAACGCCTGTCCCACCATCCTCAGACGGCCTGAACAGCCTCTTCGTGCTGATGCTGAAGCGCCTGCAGGTCCGAATCGATCACCCCATCGAACGCGACAGCCGGATGGGTGTTGGCCATCGGCACATGCATCACCAGGTACTCGCGGAGCGGCACTGGGGCACTTCCTTCGTCGTCCTCGTCATCCACGTCGCATAGGGTGACTTTCGAGTCATAGAAATTCGACCCCCGCACTGTGACGTCCGGCCCCTTCCGAGGTGGGAAAGCGTCGACCAGCTCTTGCAGCTTCTTTCGCATCGCCTCCACCTCCTGGAAGTCTTCGTACTCAATGGTCACTGAGCAGCATTGACCCGGGCAGATGGTCGTCTCGGAGATTCCTTCGATGCGACTCAGCGCCTCGTGGGCAAAGTTGCAGAGTTCTTCCCCGAGGTAAGAACCGGCATAGCTATGGCCTTGCGCAAACAGACGAACATTCCTGTACTCCCAGCCGTCCCCGAAGTCATCGGGCAGGTTCAACGTCGCAGAGAGACCGCTCACCGAGACACGGCGTTCAGCTTCATTCATCACAAATCCTCCGGTCTGATCCAGCGACACGCCGGATGCTTCAAAGCGAAGCTTCAGGCAGTGATCTGTGCTTGCAAGGGTGCCTACCGCCCAGAAGCCAGTACCAGGCGCGATTACCGGAAGCCGTCGCCACGCATCACGTTGGCCCAACGCATGAAGGGACCACGTGGCGCCGGCGCCGGCGTCCAGCTGCCCTCCAGGCCGCTGCGTTCCGCCACCACAAGGTCTCTGACGAGCAGCCGGCGGTAGCCACGGCGGATGGCCGCCTGAGACAGCGCACGCATCACCTGGCGGATGGCGCCGTCTTGACCGTCAAGGGACACCAGGCAGCGCAACTCCACGGTCAAGCCATCGTCGAGAGGCTTGTGGCAAGGCCTTGCGCAAATCGCAACGGCCTGGATCACACCGCGCGCGTCTTCAACGGCCATGGAGAGCTTGTCCCCTTTGAGCTCGCCAGGCTGCCAGCCGAGTTTCAGCGCTGCCAGACAGGCTTCGGCCGTCGGAAGCTCCTTCGGTGCAGTGACACGAGCCTTGCTTCCGCAGACCGCTTTCCGGACATCCGAGTGCAACGGCGGGCCGCAACGGTGCCGCGTGTGCTGCGCGGGGGACCGAGTGAAGGGAGCCGTAGCTGTGCGCTCCTCCGGCTGCGCGGCTTGCTTGGGAGCGCCCCTGCCAGCGGAGAGCTCAGCCGGTTTCTGCTTCATGATGAGTGTGTTCACAGAAGATCTTTCGTTGTTCGCTTAGGCGGTTAGCAGCGACGGCTGCTCTTCCGCAGTGAAGAAGTCACCCTGCTGCGGGTAGCGCACGGTGAGACGTTGCTGCAAGACTCTCAGGTCCTGCTGGCCATGCAACCCATGACGTTGACGCCACTGCGCTCGTCGCAGGATTTCGTCCACTCGGCTGCTCTGACCCTTGGCCGGCCGAACGACGCCGAATGAGAGGTACGTCTCATAGCCAGTCGTCCAGTACTGCTGGGGAGAGGCACGTTCCTGCAACATCCGGTCAGCCTCGAAGTCCAAGAAGAGCCAGGCTGCTTCTTCGTCGACCTCGCTGTCCCCTTCCACGTCGAAGACTGCACGTCCGTTGTTCAGCGTCTTGAGCTCAGGGCCACACGACTCTGAGAACTGCTCCCAGGACGGCATTCGCAGGCCGGTGACCTCAAGCGGAGAGGTGATGTCGTCGTTCCAGTCTCCGACATAGATGCGACCAAGCCTCGGCACCGGCGTCTTAGGCGTCTCCTTGACCGCCGGAGGGAACCACCGTGCTCCCGCCTCGAACTGCTTCCAGATGCGCAAGGCACTGAAGGGTGGTGCGATCGCGTACTGGCTCCATCGAGCGTCGATGGCCAGCAGTTGCGCTGCTGAGATGATCGGCACGCCAGAAGCCGCCTGGGCTGTCAGCGTGTACTTGAGGAGGTCCGAGAGCATATCGGATGAGTAGGTGTCAGCAGCCACCTCGATGAACCCGTCCTTGATCGTGCGCCCGACGTAGGTTCTACGGTTCCAGTCGTACTGCGTGTAAGCGATGAAGTCGCGAAGTGCGGCAAGAGGCTTCATGAAGCCATAGCGAGAAGGATCCGACCGGATCATTTCGTGCATCGACCTGTCGTGGCGCACCGCGGTGCATGCCCAACATCCGAACCGGCTAGAACATGGCTTCGAGTTCTTCAGAGACTCGGCGTCAGCGACCACCACGCATCCACTGGCACCAGCGGCCCGGTACGTGTCCATCGTGGCCTCAAAGTCGCTGTACGAGGGAATCACACCTGAGTTGCATAGGCCCAGGTACATCCACACGTCATCCGTCACCCAGTCCAGCAAGGGGCTGAGGCGCGGGCGCCCTTCGCTATCGATCCAGATCGTTCTCGACTCTTCCCTGCGGCTCTCGATGCTGGCAGCCCGCACAGCTGATTCGTCGCGCCGAACGCCAGTCATCAGCACTGGCCTCTGCCACCCTTGAGCGCACAACTCGCGTTCCAGACTGGCAATTTCCCTGGCGCTTGCTTCGCGCTTCCAGCTCGAGGAGCAGTCCCGCCGGGTGTCCGGGAACGTCGGCAACGCCCTTCCCCCGATCACCCTGACAGGGAACGAGTCCCAGAATGCCGGACGAGCAATCCGAAGCATGAAGCCGACACCATGTCGATCTGCGAAGGATTTCGCCTTCTTGAGTTCGCTGTGTGCCAGTTCTGAAATCACGGGCGATTCGACGCCTACGTCGGAATGCACCGCACAGACAAGTGCCTTCCGCCCCTGCTTGACACGCTCCGCCGCAGCGCAGAGGACCAAGTTCAAGAGGACGCTCGAGTCCTTGCCGGCCGAGAATGCCACGAGCGGAACTCGAGACTCGTCCATGACCGCGTGGATCGCGGCCAATGCCATCGCCTCGGGCGTCTCACCTCTGATGTCGATTGCCTGCTGCACGCTTAACTCCTTTGCGTACAGCTTCTCTCAGCCTCCAGGCCGTTCAAGGCCTGCGCCCATCAAGTGCGCCAGGTGAAGGCAAGATTTCCTGGATGCCTCAAGCGCCGAAACTGCCCTTCTTCCAGAGCGCGCTTCACATACGACTGACCAGACTCTCCAAGGCGTCTCGCCGGCGCGCCGAGGTTCTCAAGCTGGCGGATCGCATACGCGGCTCCTTGCTCCTCCAGGCGGATCTTGGAAAGAGCCCGCTCGCTCACGGTTCGACCATCGCGCGAGAGGATGAGCGTTCGTGCCGACGCTCTACCTGCATACCGTCCGTTGAATGCGCGATAGACAACGCCCTGGTGGCCCGGTTTGATGATCTCTCCGGTGGCTGAACGCCTTTCAACGGGGTCAGCGTAAGACAAGACACCGCGTACCTCGGGCAGAAGCTTTCGCATCAATCTGAAGGTCCTGCCGAGGAACCAACTCTCACCGTTGCCTGGCACTTCGTCATCGAGCACCAGGCGTCCGATCTCGATGCCCAGGCGCGGATCGAGCCCATCCAGCCATGCCGGGATTGCTTGCTCCTGGATCGGCACCGACAACACGATGGCTCCTACCAGCTTCTCACTCAGAAACGGCGATGCCTTCTCGAAGAGCCCAATCTGCTTCCGGGCTGCTGGCATTGAGCCGCTGTAGTGCGTCTTCGTGACATACGCCTTCGCTTCACTGAACTCGATCGGACGTGCTTCGTATCGGTTCGGGTCGAAAGGCTCTCCAGCGGGTCGATAGGACGCTCTGCGGCCGCGCCATCGCTGGCAGTGCTCGAACAGAAAGAGCTGCTCAGGCTTGCTGCTCATGTGTGACGCGATCAAGGTCGGCGCTAAACGATGCGGGAAAAGTGAACTGCGCGATGGGCCGACCGCCAATCGGTGCGAGCTTGATCTGAGCGCCGTCCCGGAAAGGGCTTTCCCGGCCAGGCCATGCAGACCGATGAAACCAGGACATCCAAGCCATGTACTGCAACCACGCTTGCCGACGGCCTTCGAAGTTGATCCCCGAGATGTTGTTGAAGATGACCGCCATGCTCGACTCGTCGCCTACCCAAAGCCACTCGCCTGCGCTGTCCTGAATTTCGTGGGTGTGGGGAGTGGGGCTCGTGATAGATCTGTGCATCGATGAATTCCTCCTGCACCCAGTCTCGCAACGCTCACCGGGATTTCAACCACGGCCACTCAGGCTTCTTCGAGCTCGAAGCCCCCTACCGAAGCCTTCTCGCGTGCGCTGGCCATCAGTTCCGCGTAACGCTGCATCACCGTATCCGCGTCTGTGAATTGCACGGTCAGTCCCACTGCGCTGGCGACCTCTCTTCGAACCCAAGCGATCGTGTGCGCTTCATGCTCCGATGGCATTGCGGTCGGCCACCCTTTTTTGAACAGCAGGTGCTCCGCCAGATGCGCCTCTGCTGCTTGCCGCGCGGCGGCACGCTCTTTCGCTTCTGCCAGCCTGCCCTTGGTGTCTGCATCCAGGAGAGCCGGAGCAACATCCCCGAGCCAGCGGTTCCCTTGGAATGAGAACGTCGATTCAATCTCAAGGTCGACCATCTCACGATAGATCGCTTCGTTGTCTGAGCACGATGCCGCAGCTACCAGGTCGTTAAGCGAGGACATGATGCAATAGGAACATGAGACTCGGCTGCTGCCATATATCGTGTACGCAGGATGCAGCTGATCACCTTTCGATTTGATGTACGCATTGACCTCTTGCCGCGTCCATCCAAGGATCGGATTCCACGTGTGGCCAACGCCTCTCTTCCTCATGGTCCTGTAGTCCTGCTTCCACACTGGCATCTTCGCTCGCGATGAACTTTCGTCGCGTCTGATGCCTACTGCTGAAACAACATCACCGGTTGGGAAGCGTTTGCGCATTGCGCTCGCAAGCACCTGGCCCTTCAATTCACCCGAGCAGAAGCGCGAGGTTGGCGTGCTCCAGGGCAGGATCAACTTCACGCATTCGAGGACCTTGTACCGGGCTACGTTGTTCTTCCAACGGTTCAACCATCGATCCATCATGTCGCCCGCTTGACGTCGCACGACGATGAGTTCGATCCCAAGCCGACTCGCCAATCGCTCGCAAACTGGGAGGCTCTCTCGCCACTCCACACGTCCAAGATCGCTGTGGATCAGAAATCGTGGACCAGCGTGACCCACCTCCTGCAGATGGTCCGAGACGCGATAGGCCAGCGCCATTGAATCTCGTCCACCGCTCACCCCGATGAACACAGGCGCCGCTCGACCCAGTACCACGTCGATTTCGGGACTCGTTTCGATGCCGTAGGCCCGTTGGGTTCCTCCGATCCCGAAGAGGTCGAGCTGGGGAATGCTTGGCGTGCTGCGCATTCCACTGATGGCGGACAGTGATTCCATTCCCATCGCGGACAGCGTTCCAGGCGATGGCGGACACGCTGCGCGGGTGTCCTGAGTGACGCTGCAATCGTAGCCGAACTGTCCGCCATCAGCGTGGAACGGTGCTCGGCACGGGCGGCTCAGGCGGTCTTGGTGAGCTTTCTCATCGACTCGCCCTTGAGGGCTATCTTGTGTGAACCGTGCACGATGCGGTCCAGGATGGCGTCGGCCAGCGTGGGCTCGTCCAGCCAGGCGTGCCAGGCCGTCACCGGCAACTGGCTGGTGATGAGCGTCGAGCGCGTGCCCACCCGGTCGTCCAGCAACTCCAGCAGGTCGTTTCGCTCGTGCGCGGCAATCGGTGCGATACCGAAGTCGTCCAGGATGAGCAGGTCCAGCCGGGCCAGTTGCCCCAGCCGTTTGCCAAAGCTACCGTCGCCGTGGGCCACGTGCAGCTCCTGCAGCAGCCGTGGCGCGCGGGTGTAGAGGACAGAGAACCCCAGGCGCGCGGCCTGCTGCCCCAGTGCGCAGGCCAGCCACGTCTTGCCGCAACCGGTGGCACCGGTGAGCAGCACGTTGTGACCATGGCGCAGCCAGTCCCCGCCGGCCAGACTGGTGATGACCTCCCGGCTCAGGCCCCGGCTGGCGCGCCAGTCGATGTCCTCCAGGCAGGCACTACAGACCTTCAAACGGGCGGCCTTGAGCAGCCGCTCCAGGCGTTTGCCGTCACGCCAGTCCACCTCGCGCTGCACCAGCAGCGCCAGGCGTTGTTCAAAGGGCAGCTCGCTGGCCATGAGGTGGGTGGCCACGTCGCTGAGGGCGGCCACCATGCCGTCCAGGCGCAGGGTGCGCAGTTGGTTGAGGGTCTGTTCGTTGAGCATGGTTGTTCCTTGTTTGTTTCGCTTCGGTGTCTGGGCTTCTCAGTGGTAGTAGCCCGGCCCGCGCACGTTCTCGTGCAGTGGCAGGCTGGCCTGTGTGGCCTGCGCGGTGATGGGGGCGTCCAGCGGGCGCTGGTCCAGGCCGCAACTGAGGATGGACGCAATGCTCTTGTAGGACGGTGAGCGAATCGACTGTGCCCGCGCGCAGGCTGCTTCCAGGCGCTGGACACCGTACTCGCGGCCCAGGCGCATGAGACCCAGACAGGAGCGGTAACCCTGCTCGGGATGCTGGCGGTGCTCCATCTGCCAGCGCACCACGGCGGCGGTGGCCGCGCCCACGCGCTCACCCCAGGCGATGAGCTTGGCAGGGGTCCACTGAAGATGCTCGCGATGTGAGGCCGGCATGTGCTCGGGCACGGTGGTGTGCGCGCCCCGGCGAGGATTGAGGATGTGGGCGGCCACCCGCCTGTTGCCGTGCAGAACCTCGAGCGTGGTGGCCGTGATGCGCAACTCGACCTTCTCGCCCACCAGCGCGTGGGGCACCGAGTAGTAGTGGCCATCGAGCTCGACGTGGTAGTCGATGTTGACGCGGGCGGGCTTGAAGCGGGCGATGGGCATGCGCACCGCCGGCAGGGGGCGCAGGGCCGGCCTGTCGAGCTCGGCAAAGGCGCTGGCGCGGTTACCCGGCAGCTTCTTGAACGCGCGCTGGTTCAAGTCCACCAGCAAGGCGGCAATCGCCCGGTTGAGCTCGGCCAGACTGAAGAAGGTCTGGTGGCGCAGCCGCGCCAGAATCCAGCGCTCGACCACCTGCACGGCGACCTCCACCTTGGGTTTGTCGCGTGGCTTGGCCGGGCGCGCCGGCATCACGGCCAGGCTGTAGTGGGCCGAGAGTTCTTCGAGCAGGCGGTGCGCGGTGGGCTCGTAGCGGTCGGGACGGGCCATGAGTGCGCGCGGCTGGTCAGGCACCAGCAGGCGGGGCACGCCGCCGATGAACTCCAGCGTGGCGATGATGCTGGCCGCCCAGTCGGCGGCCTTCTGGCTGGCGGTGGCGCAGGCATAGGTGTAGTTCGATGCCCCCAACACCGCCACAAACACCTGGGCCTGGCGAATCTCGCCAGTGCCTGCATCCACGACAGGCAGGCTCTGGCCGGCGTAGTCCACAAACAGCTTGTCGCCGGCCTCGTGGTTCTGGCGCATGGAGCGCTGCAGGCGCCGGGCCCAGGCCTTGTACTTCTCGCAGAAGGCGCTGTACTTGTAAGCCTGCCCGGCGTGCTGGTGCTGGTACTCCTCCCACAGCAGTTGCAGCGTCACGCCGGGGCGACGCAGTTCCCGGTGCAGGTGGGCATAGTCGGGCTCGAGGTGGCGGGACTGGCGGGCCACCGCTGGCTTGTACAGCCGGGCCTGCAGTTCTTCGTCGCTCAAGGTCTGGGCCAGCGCCCAGTCCACGGCGGCCACGCGCGCGTAGCTGGCTATCTCGCTGACGGTGGATTTGGAGATGCCGAGAGCGGCACCGATTTGACGGGTGCTCAAGGCCCCGCCGTGCAGCAGTTGCAGTGTATGTCGTAATTTGCTCATGGTGACCCTGGGTGTGGGCATCGCTGGTTCCGGTCAAAAAACCGGTCAGCGTATGCCGCGTTCGGGTCACTCAGAACACCCCGCAGGTGTCCGCCATCAGTTTGGAATGCTGTCCGCCATCAGCCTGGAATCGTGTCCGCCATCGCGTGGAATACGCAGCGTGCTGTCGTGGTTGGTGTTCATCGTTGGCCTCCACGACAGGCTACGGCACCACCTGCTCTCTACAACTCGGCCGGAAACTTCACGGTCTCGAAGACAAGTGAGCATGCGACACGCTTGCTGATCGAAGCACTACCACTTTGTCAAGGCCCGTGGCAAACTAACACCGCTTCCTGTTGGCGCTCGTGCTGACACAGCCTTCTCCGAAAGCCGTCTTCGGCTCTAGTTGAGGTCTAAAGGTGCTCCTGCACTTTTGGCGTTCGCAGTCGTGACCTGCACTTGAATCGGCCACTCGCTGGCCACGTCGCTTCTCAAGCGATTCATCCCTTCAGCAACCGGCACCTCGCCGGCGGCCCACATCTTCGTGGTGGACTCTTGTCCGCCACTTGATAACAGAGGCTTCCCAGCCTCTACATCGCAAGAGACCCACGCTTCGGCACGGGTCCCTTGCACATCCAATGGGCCCGCCGCCAGGTGGAGCTCTCAACCCGAATGGGGAACACTGTTTCTCCATCCGGGGGCGTGGTGTTCCCCTTTTGCTCTTGAGCAAAGGAGATCGCCATGTATCCCACTTCCCAAGCAGTGTGCTGCCTTCTCGGTGGCTCGGGTCGGCAACAGCAATTCGCTGTGCCGCAAAAGAAGCTTCCCGCCTTGTGCGCCCCGAGTGTGAGCCGTTCTACGGCAAGCGTCTCGTCGGCTTCCTGACCAGTTCGATCCTCACGGAGCGCAACTGGACATGGACAAGGAAGAGTGGAAGAGCTTTCTTCGTTTCATCGACGAAGGAAGCGAGAGAGAGCTCCAACAGCGAAAGAAGGCGCTTCAGAAAGTCCTGACCTTGGTCAGCGACCCTGGAGTTCGTTCTGATGCTCGTCGGATGCTTCGGCTTGTGGACGAAGAGGTGCTGATTCGTCAGAACCTGTCCGTACGCAAGAAAGCGTCCCGTTAGCGGAACGCGTGAGTCGTCTTGAGAGGGAATCGAATGTTGGCCGGCCCAGTGCCGCTGCCCACAGAAGATCTCTCTCGAGCGTCGCACGTCCGCCTTCGATCGCCTGAAGAGATACGCCTGAACGATTCATTTCGTAATGGCTTTCAAGTGAGTGCACTGCCAAACGGTGTGCTGATGCTAACCCCACGGGGACTTCCTGTCCCCGCCCGGGATGGTTCGTCTCCGTGTCGCCCACAGGAGTTCAACCATGACCCCCGACCATCGTCTGCAGCCACCCTCGCAGATCAACCCCCGACCCGGCACCCGCCGGGCCACGGAGGAAGATCACGCCTGGGCCCAGCTGTACCGAGACATTGGCCAACCTTCCACAGCCGAAGAAGTGGTCAAACATCTCGACAAGAAGGACAACATTGCCGTGCGCGATCAGCACATGGCTCTGTACCTTCGCGCCAAAGACACCCTGCGGCGCCACGCCGAGGCAAAAGTCCGCGCTCAACGCGTTGGCCTTTTCCTTCGCCAGGTCGTCTTCTATGGCGTCATCAACCCGGTCGTCCAGCTGTTCAACGGCGTCCGGTGGCTCTTCACGTGGGGCGGTGAAGCTGGTTTGGAGGCCTTGCCTCTGACTGCTTCTCCCGCTGTCGCGCGTGTTCGCGAGCTGAAGAAAGACCCGGAGATCGCTCCCGCGATCACCAATCTGGCGTCTCAAGCCGAGCCATCACGCCGCGTCGACGCAGCGTGACAGCTCTTCATCCAGCAACCAATGCAGGATGTCTGCCTCAGGCGAGCCATCCCTGAAGTAGTGCTTCTTGCATTGGCGGATGTATGCGTCCAGGTCGTCGAGCGTCTTCACCACTGGCCTAAAGCCGGTGATCTTTTCGAAGCGCTCGACTTCCCGTCGCGTCAACCGAATGCTGTGTCCTAAGCGAAGCATCTCGAGTACCTAGATTCCTTTCGCCATGTCGATTCATGGTTAGGGGAGTGTCGTGGTTTCGAGTCATCCCAAGCCAAAAAGGATCCGTCATGCAAATGACCCATCAGGCACTCAGCCACATCGAAGTCTCCGCACCTGCATCCATTCAGATGACTGACGACGCCCTCAATCACATTGAGGCCATCGCCGCCAGCTCTCCCTCGTGGATGCTGACTCACCTGATCAAGCTCGTTACCTACGGCTTGACCGGTGTCACCGCAGAGGTCAAGGAACGGGCTGACAACCTGCTCCTGAAGCTGAACCGCCTCGCAGATGAGGCTGTCGCGCCGCGCACCACCAGTGCTCAACCGGCCTATCTGGAACCGGCTCTGGCGCTTCCCGATGTCTCCATGCATCGGAAAGCGGCTTGAACAAGCTGCGAATCACCTGGTGAGCTCGCTCACCTAAGGAAGTCATCCGAGGCAGACACCCCACACCAGTGGGATCTCCTCGGACTTCCACCCGCACCTAGAACCGTCCAACCCACAGGAAGAACCGCAATGACCAAGTCCACTGTTTCCCTTTTCGACGCCTGCTATGCAGCAGCCCACGACGCCATGAAGCGCGTCCACGTCCGCAATTACCAGAAGATTGGTGCTTACCACGCCGGCGTCGAGGCAGCCGTCTCGGCCGTCGAGGACGCGCGTGTCGAGTCCATCGACCCTGCCACGCTCGCACTTCGTCTCTGGGCCCTCCGTGTCCTCGCCGCTCTCCGCGCACCCTGGACCCTCTGGGCCGAAGGCCTGACGGACGGCAGTTCGGCCGCGCTGCATGCAGTGCACCGGCTGCTCGAGGCGAACGACATCCGGCAGCTCACCGCGCCCGCCGACGCCGATCAGCACCCGCGTGCTGTCGCGGCGGAAGTCGCCAGCGCGCTCGGCTACAAGATCCGCATGGATGCCTCGGGTGGGAAGCTGGGATGGCGCTGGGTTCATCAGCACAACCTCCCGGTTGTCCGAACCACTGAGTCGGCCTTGACGTTTGGAAGCGCTTCCAGCGCCTACCGCAACGCATGTGAGCACGCCTTGGACCTTCTGATCCACCCAACGTGGCAGTTGCCCAAGAGCCTCGCCGTGCTGGCACAGTTCCCCAAGGAAGAACTTCTCGCCGCTTGAGCGACCGTTCTCAACTCGCCGCCCGCTTCTTCGGAAGTCTGGGCGGCTTTTTTTTCAGAGGAGCCCTACCGTCGTTTTTTTGGAGGATGCCGTTCCAGCCATTGCACACCCTCTTCGTCCCCGAAGAGCCTTGCCCGCTTCAACAGGTAGGCGTGCGTTCGAGGCCATTGGATTGCCGAAATCAGCAGCAACGCCAAGGGAAATCCGATAGAAGCTCCTTGAGCTAGAGCGCGGACCTGCACTTCTTGAGCCCCAACCATCCCACTGGCTAGAGCTCCCAAGGAAGCGACACCCACCAGCACTCCGGCAGTGCGGACCGCCATGGATCTGGTCCACGCCCACGCAACGCCCGCGCCGCAAACAACGCCTGGCTTCCAGCCTGAAGCGAAAAGCAACTCACGATTCAGATAGACAGTGATTACCAGCAGAAAGAGGCATGCCACTATCGAAAAGATGAGGCTGCGCAGACTCCGACCTTCAGGCACGTTCGATCCCGTTGATCGCCCTGAAGGCGGCTTGTTCCTCGGACGTCCTTCGTTCACGTAGCCATGAGTTGATCGTCCACAGGTCCGTCCGCCCAAACCACAGGTCTGTCGAGGCGGTTGATTTGAACAAGGAATTCGCGCACCTCCGGGTGCGCTTCTCCAAGTTCCTTGACCCGCATGCAACCTTCGCCATCCAGCCGATGCGCTTCAATAAAGGTCAGGCCACCCTGGAAGTAGCAAGTTATCAGCGACACCAGCAATAGCCCGCCCGTGTCTTCGAGGGCAGCAACGTTAATCATGCGGCCCGCCACGAGTGCCCCAACGGAAGCCCCAGCCCAGAGAGCAGCGAATACACGAGTTCGCGTTGTACGCTCACGAAGCTCGCGTTGTGTGAACGGTCTCATAGATGATCGCGCCTCCATCGTAGGATTGCACGTGGGATCAAGGTTGTCCTTCGTCCTCATGTACTTCGTGCCAAGTGATGACCAGGCACACCACGCCTAGAACAAATGCTCCCCAGTGCCATCCGCTTTGCACGGGCGCAATACGAGCAAGAACGAAGCATATCGCCCCAGCCACCCAGGTTTTTGGGCTGGCCCGTAGTGCTCCCCAAATGATGAGCGCCAGGCCCGCGAGCCTGCCAAAAAGATTCGCGAGCGCCTGTGCAAACAGGTCTACCGACGGCGACGGCGACGCATCGACCTTTGCTCGGAGAGAATCGCTGTCAGCAGCCATCACTGCGTAGATGCCAGTACCTATGGCGAGCAATAGGACTGGTTTCCAGTAGTTCCTGAAGTCGCGCACCGTCAACAAGACCTTCATGAACTTCTGTGCAACGTTCAAGCTATTGCTCATGGTCGCGTTTCGTCGATAAGCAGATGTGCGAACGTGAAAGCAATGGCACCTACACCGCAACTTCAACGAGCACCCAGTAGTCGAGCATCAGGTCAAAAAACAATGCGAGAAAGGCACCCAGTGCTAGACACCACGCAGTCACCAAACCCAGCAGGAACCTCCTCTTCGACACGCTGAGCCCCACACCGCTGCACAGGACCGCCGAGATGCCCAGTATTCGGAAGATCGCTGGAACCGCGCCGGGTTCACTCCTGGCAGCTGGCCAGAGCACCAGGTAGATCACCGCAGCTAGCGCCACATGAACGATGACCAGCATCGTCACCAGCCATGCGGGCGCATCCCTGTCACTTGACGTCACCCTTTCCATCACTCCCCCCCTTCAATCAGTTTTGAAGCCAGCGGTTCAACTTCGGAAACACCGCCAACCCTTGACGTCTGCTGAGCGGGCTTTCCCTCACAGCGCAGAACCCTGCATGCGCCAGCCCGTGGATGCCTGCATAGTGGCCGTTAGCGAGCTGCATGCGGATCCACTTGCCGGTGCCGTCGTACTCGTCATCCTGGATGATCACCTCGGGCGCCAAGCCCACCGCCCTTCCTGCAGCCCATGCCCACGCTGTTGCTTCAGGATCTGAGCATTGAATCGCTGCTCTCGCTCCCGGCGAGTCTGGGTCGCTGAAATCTGTTTCAGCGAACATCACTTCGAATGCAGAGACCAAATCGTCACAGGCCAGACCTCGGAACTTGGCCGGAATAATCGACAGATGGCCGGCTTCGTGCAAGAGTGAACTTGGGGATGCGAATGGGTCGATCTGCAGCGAGCCATGTCGAATGGACACGCCATGAATGAAGCCATGTGCACCGGGGTTCATCGTGCATACAAGACCAATGCCCTGCAGAAAGCGAACGACCCTCTCCAACTGGACGCTTGCTTCATCAGTCATCCGAGCTGGAGACATTCGATAACCTCGCGGCTGCAGCCCTTGGCCTAACGGCAGCTCATCCTATTGCATGATCTGAAGACGAAAGCCCTTCGTTCATTCTGCCAACGAGGGACCCGATCACGCGCTCGACCCTCGACGCTTCTTCGCGACCCAGTTTCCCCGCAACCCCGCACAGCTTCGCCACCGCCGACGAAACCTCATACGAAACCGCTTCTAGATCTGCCGAATCGCGCCCTTCATACGCCGCGCACTCTGACTTCCCCCTCATGCGCTGGCTCATGAGATCGAGGAAGAACAGCCGATTGGGTGATCGAACATGGTAGAGCAGCTGCGTGGATGCATAGACGCATGCGTCTCCGCCAGGGCCGGTGATCACGACAGTTTCTGTCTCCACGGTTTGAGCGAAGCCGCGATCGCGATAGCCCAGATCATTTGATGACCATGCCTGAGTGAACATCGCCACTTCGCACTGGTCTGGCTTCGGCCTCGCCATCACGGGGGACGTGCAAGCTCCGAAGAGCTTCGCTGCAAGAGGTGAATCCAGACCATCCAGATCATGATCCACCGCCTTCATCAGCGCCCAGGTGATGCTTCGAACAGGGTCTCGCATATTCATCAGTCTCTCCTCATTGGGCATGGTGACTGTCGTCTCTTGGAGGCTCCTCGGCTGCAATCGAAGCTCTGATCGCTTCCCGCAGGCTGGCATGACGCATCCAAGAGTAGGGCAAGCCAAACCGTGGATCCCGCGCCTCCAAGTGGCGCAACATGACGGCCTCTTCGGCCAGGCCTAGGGCCATTCCTGCCACCCTGGACAAGGCCTGCGGGAGCAGCGTGGACTGCCGAAGCACGCCGTCACGCCTGGACGCCACGACGGCCTCGTTCACCAACACCATCAGTTCGGCCACGATCGCTGCTGCACTGTCGTGGCGCTTGGTTGCTGGTTGATCACTGGCAGGCACCGCGGATTCCACGCTTACTCCTTCGAAAGAACCTGCTCTATGGCAACGAGCTGATCCTTCACGCATTCGCGCACACGCGAGGGCCGGAGCGAGGCTTCTCCCTTACGCGGCTTGAAACGTCTCATCCAGTTGTGGAGGTCATAGGCTTGAACGCCCAGGGCGTCAGCACGCGCTTGTACGCTTCCCGCCTCTCGGCCCTTGGACAAGAGAGGCTTGATGGCACCGTGCCGGGCCGCAGCAACCCTGTCCTTGAGCTCGTCTGCACTCAGCTCGTCCAGCGCCTCACGCGCGCCAGAAACCTCTTCGCCGGCTGCTGCCTCCAGCGTCTTAGATGCGGCCGCCGCGATTCCCTGGAGCATGCGTTGAACCTCTTCGATGGGCATGGACGGCTTATAGGACCCAGGGTCGAAGACGCCCAACACGCCATGCCTGGACACCACAGGGCCCACGTTGACGGTTGTCATTTCGTAGGTCAGCGCCGGCCCGTACGCAATGAACTGCCCGGGTTGCAGCCGCTTCAAAAGAGCTCTAGCGTTAACCGCCTTCATTCCGAGTTGCTCGGCTGCCCGTTCAACGTCGATGTCCAAGGTGGTTAGCCCTATCAACTTGTTGTCGAGGTTCGCCGCCACACCCTTGAGCAGCCCGGAGCCACGCTGAGTAGCCATGATCGGACAGAAGCCTCTCTTACGACCTCGTGCCGCCAAATCGACCATCGGCTTTTTGCTGACAGCCTTGTCCATCTGGGGTGCCAGGATCGCGGCCTCGTCAAAAGCAACGATACAGTGGCGCCAGTTTTCTTTCGGTTGGCGCATCAGCGCCTTGATGAAGTCGGCCACGAAGATCTGCATTTCTTCGATGTCGAACTCTCCTAAAGAGAGGATCGCTGAACGGCCCGAGCGAAAAATGAGATCAGCGATTTGTGCTCCGCTCTCGGGCTGGATCGGTGCGACTTCGCTGTCAGCGGCGCAGACAAGGTAGTCGAACTTCTCGGCCAATGTCACGAGTTCGCCCTCAGGGTCCACAACGATCTGTTGCACCATCCCGTGCGTTTGCTCCAACAGTCGGCGAAGCAAGTAGGACTTGCCACCACCTGACGCCGCCTGGATCAGTGCTCGCGTCGCCAGCAGCCTCCCTAAGTTGATGCCAAAGGGAGAGCCGTTTGCCTCACCAAGGATTGGCTCTTTCGTTGCCGGCGTCGGCAGCGGCGGCAGCTCGGCCGACGCTGCCTCAACCTCTTCGAAGCGCTCCTTCATCGCTGCCTCCATCACCCTTCTGCCCCTGCCCACATACCGGCACCGACCGATTGAGCCTTGTCGAGCATTTCCGCGCCGCAGTGCCCGGCCCATGACAGGAACGCTTCCCGGCTGCGGGGGCGGGCGCGACGGTCGAGAGCAACCAACGGCGACGGCGAAAGGCCACGGCCATCCCCGGTGTCCATCACCAGGTCGAAGTTCCCGCAACCGTCCCATGTGACGGTCAGCGTGTCATGCAATGCGATGTGGAAGCCGCCGATCAACCTGCGGTGCGCCGCTTGACGAAGCACCTCCATCGCATCTGTGAGGGAAGCTCCACTGTTGCGCCCCCACTGCCCCATGTCGCAAAGGAGCAGCCTGGCCAGGCCTGCCGACTCCCGAATGGCGGCCACCGCGACGATGCCGTCACGATGGCTTTGTGGTTCTGCACTTGGCGTCTCGCAGAACAACCGAAGGTAGCGAATGATTGGCTTCGTCACAGCGACTACTCCTTTGCAGTCATGTTCCCAAGACTCAGATACCTTTCAACACCTCACACCGGCATCCACCCTTTGAAGCGAAGCCACTCCACGAAGCTTTCGCAGAGTCGGATCGCCGCGCGAGCGCGGGTAAAGGCCACGTATAGGATGTTCACCGCCTCCTGGTCCACCTCTTCGATCTCGATCTCTCTTCCGTTGTCGAAGAAGCGCATGAAGTCGTCTGCCAGCCAGACTTGGTCGAACTCAAGCCCTTTCGACTTGTGCGCCGTGCTGAAGAAAATGCCTTCGAACAGGTGCCAGTCTTCCTTTCGCAGGTCAGACACGTGCCGAGCCCGGATCTCGTCGACCAATTGAGGAATCTGATGTCCGTAGTCCGCAACGACGCGAATCAGAAGCTTCAGTTCTGCGTCATCTGATTCCTCCGCCAGCGCCTCCAGGTCATCGAAGCCGTTGAAGCTGCGCAGGTACGGGTCTTTGATGAGCCCAGGCTCATTGACCCAGAGGTAGTAGGCATCGAGAACCTTGTCGAGCCTGTACCCGTCCACTCCACCAATGAAGTGGTACCGGCGCCCCGTCTTCAGGAACGCCACAGCTTCATTGAACAGGCCTGCATTCGAGCGAGCCAGCACCGCGAAGGGCTTGTTCACGTCGATCGAGAACCGGGTTTGGCGCGGCTCGCCGGCACCGATCAGCAACGGAGGCGTCGGATATTTGAAATGGCCCAGCAGCGTGTTGGCCAGCGAGGCAATCCCTTCGCCGAAGCGGAAGCTTCTGGTCAGATTCAGCCGCGTTGCACCAGACAGGAGGTCCAGCGCGTTCGCCGAGCCTCGGTACTGGTAGATGCTCTGGTTACTGTCTCCTACGAGGATCAGGTTCGCCGCCTGGTTGCGCACGATGTCGAACGTACACAGGTTCAGGTCTTGGCTCTCGTCCACTGCGATGTGGGTAAAGGTCCCGAGGCGTGGTCGGTCGAGCTGAAAGAGCTTCAGATAGCCGTCATGGGGCAGCTTCACCTGCAGGGCCCGCGGATCGACCATTTGCGCGAACACTTCCCGAGCCAGAGACACCACCGCGTGCGGGTCCCCGAGTCGGATCGCCAACTCAGGAGGAACGTGCCGAACATCGATATCGTTTTCCAGGCTTCCGAACCAACGCTGAATGGCTTGAAGCGCAGCGGTGGCCATCAGCGGTGGGCATCCGAAAAGACGCGCAATGGCTGACGGGTAGTTGTCACCCAGCTTCTGAGAAATGACGTCTCTGCCAGTCCGCCTGTCCGTGAAGAGCTGCAACGCCTTTCGGAACGACACGGAATGTGTGGTCTTGCACTCAACGTTGTGCTTGGGCATCCGCGCAGCGGCTTCGAGCTGCACAGGCTTGTTGAACGCGAGATAGAGGATGCGTGCCTTGGGTCGTGCAGCTGCATACCCCACCAGCGTGGTCGTCTTGGTCGCTCCGGCGCCGGCTTGAACCGTCAGTCGGTTGGCGCGTGACTCGATCACCGCCATCTGTTCGTCCGTGTACTTCACAAGCCCTTCCTGTTGTTGACCAATGCTGCAGGCCCACTCGGATCTGCAGACCACTTTGCAAAAGACCAGACGCACAGGACGATGTTGGTGGCGTACATGCCCACGCTCACCCACAAGCCGGCCTGGATGGACACAGCGATCAGAACCAGATTCGCCACGATCCAGCTGAGGAAAGACCTGCGGAGCTTTCGTCCGATTTGGACTTGGCCAAGGACCGTCAAGCCCCACCCGATGCCTTGAAGCACTTCGCCGATGCCGATCTCCACCTGAACCATCGCCACCTCTCTGAAAGCGCAATGGTTGGAGCCGGCCTGGATGCTGTCGAGCCAAAATCCGCCCCGAATCGAATCGGAATGGCGACAACTTCAGGTGAGGTTTCCGGAGCGCCCGCCTAAGCGGCCAGTCGCTCGGCCTCGACCTCAATGTGCGATGTGCCGCTACGTGCCCTTCCCCTGCCCTTCCTGCGTTCGGCCTCGTCACCCATGAAGCCGAACCGCCTCCACACCGCCGGGTCGATCGGTATTGGTGCCGTTCGCTTGCTGTTCAGGTTCAGGAGCACACCGTGCTCCGACAGCTTTCCCCTGAACAGTTCGTAGATCAATTGAGCCCCGAACCGCACCGCAACGTCGTTCACAAACAAGCCCTGACTTTCCAGGGACACCTTCACTGAGCATGAGGGGGCGTTGTCATCTGGAACACCCGCGTCGAGGAGATCGGGGAAAAGCTCGGTGACGCAAGGAAGGCGCGTCTTGCGAGCACTCAGCGTGGGCGGCTTCGGCACTCCCAGGACGACCTGGCCGGTAGCCTCTGTGTTTCCAAGATCGAGCCAATAACGAGTGTTGGATCTGCCACTGAAAAGCAGCTTGTGGAGCTTCCGCCGCGTAGACCGGGTGTCCACACATGAGATCAAGATATCTGGCTTTCCGCCTTCGAGGTCTTCGTCTCTGTAGTTCCAAGGGCGAGCGGCCCAATCGATTCCGTATGCGAGGTTGGTGCGCTGGACCATCACGGCCGCCTTGTTTTGCCCTACGTCTGGCGGGAAGAAGAGTTGCCGCCCAACGTTCGACTCGCTCACTGCATCGCCGTCGAAGGCTGCAACGAAGAGCCCGTGAGGGTGGCCCGTCGCGCGCAGGGCAATGTCGAGACGAGCGAGGCATCCAACCATCTGAGCCCCGTTTCCACCCACTCCCACGAGGTGGACCTTCACGCGACGCGTCAGCAGTTCAGGGTAGATCAAATGTTCCACTGTGTTCGATCCTTGCAAATCCGATCGAATTCAGTGTCGGCCACCGTTCTTCACTATCAAGGGCTTCGCTGGCCCGCTCTTTGACACGCTCCCAGGGATGGGCCAGCGGTTTGAAATGCCCGTTCACGACGAGCCTGAACGCCGCATCTGGCGTATTGCCACGCAGACGCCCGAAGACGCCGCAAACCTTCACGCACTGGTCATCAAGATCGTCCAGATCGCTCCAGAATGCGCGGCCCGCACCGTGGGTGTGCAGGTCCACTGCGATCTCTTCGTCCGCTGCAATCTCTGGCATGCGGTAATTGATGCGGGAAGGCGACGTGCGGATCGCTTCGTGCAGCACCAGCCGCAGCTTTTTCGTGGATGTGCTGTAGACCAGCGCGCCTGCCGCCTCATTCGGCAAAGCATCCTTTCCGGCCCGAATGAAGTCTTCGAGGAGCGGAATGGGAATCACGCCGAAGGCAAAGCGGACGCGTTCCGTCACTTCACCGAAAGGCAACGGCGGCCGATGAGGCAGATCGCTGAGGCGTACCACCGCATTCAGCCAGGTCCGCTGTACCTCCAGGAAGACACCGTTGTGGGCCAGCAGCACGCGCTGGCCGGGATTCGTCATGGCTTCGAGTGGGCCAAACCTCGGAACACTGTCCACCGGGCAGGTCATCCGCAAGGCGGCATCCCTCGGATCGAGCGTCATGCGTCACGCCCTCCGCTCAAAACAACCTTGAGCGTCTTGCCGAGCGGCAGCAGCACGCGTTCCGGGAAAACGTGGTGCTTCCCGTCGAGCATGTCACGCCAGAAGGCGTAGGCCCCGCCGCGGTACTTCACCAGCTTGCGGGCGTTGGAGTGCGTGAAGAACGAGTTGAAGAAGGCGTCGTTCCATGCCGCGATCCGCTCCGCCGCCGTGCCGTCCGGCAGCGACACGTTGCCGACACAGATGAGGCCAGTGTCCGACACGTTGAAGTAGGGAGCCAGGTAGAGCGGCGTCTCTTCCCCAGGCCGCTCGCTTCCCTTCACTGCCCAAACGTACCACTGGCGGCGCCCTGTCACCATGAACACCAGACCAGGGTTGGAGACGATCTCTCCACGCTCGGGGGAGCCGAGCTCCTTGGCCTTGAAGGCGACATGCCGGCGTGCGGGCGGCACCCACCAGCAGATGGTGTCCCCATCGTGGAACAGGAGTTCCTTCGGCACGAACCCGCCACGGGTCGCGCTCTTCGACAGTTCGAGCGCCAGCGCCACCGCTGCTTGAGCCGACATTGCCTTGCCGGCCAGGATCGTCGCCTTCTTCCCCACCGTCCCGACTTCATGCACGGTAGCGAAGGCGTGACCGTTTCCAGCCTTGTAGACAAGGATTGCCTTGTCCAGCGTGTACGGGGCGTCCTTTTCTGCCTCGACTCGGAAGGACACCAGTTGGTTGTCTTCTTTGCTCACACTAATCCTTTCTTGACCTTGGTCCAGTTTCCGGCGCTCAGGTCCGTGATCAAGGCGTCGATGAGCTTCACCGACTCGAAGACAGGCTTCATCCGAGCGATCCACGACTTGATCGAATCCGGTTCGCGCAAGTCCAGTTCGGCTTCGCCGCACCAGTCGACGAACTCGGCTTCCATCGCATGGTTGGCCATGTCGTCGAATGCGCGCGTGGCCACGTCCTCTGGAGACCAGCACAAGACAGCGCCATAGCCGATGAACCACCCTTCTCCTTGAGCGCGGTATTGCTCTACGGGCGTCAATGCGTTGAGCGCCAGCGCATTGCTTGCCACTCGCCGAACCAATGGACTTTTCGCACCCTGCGCCGCGCGTTTGAGCACTTTCAGAGCCGCTGTGCGCCGCACGGTCGGCCATTGCGTCGCCCACTTCGGAAACGCTGCATCGAGATCGGCACGCGTGATCATTTCCGCTCGCATCGCCTCCTTCTCTTCCTCAGTGCTGCAGTTTTCTTCGAGCGCTCCCGTCTCGTCTTTGTGGCCGTACCAGTGGAAGTCCGTCACGACACTCAACACATCTGACGGCGTGAACACAGGAAGGTGGTGGCACTTTCGCTCGATGATGGTGAGCACAAGGGCTCCGAGGCCTTCATGGATTGCCTCAAGACGCTCCAGCGCCTGTCCAACCACGAACGGTTGAACTTCTGAGTACCAGGCCACTTGTGCCTCACCCTGCGCGTCGTCGCTCAGACGATGCCCCCAACTGTCCGTGTTGCGGATCAGCAGCCGGAAATGCAGCGCCAGGGTCGAGAGCCCTTGCAGTTCACGCTTCACCCACTGCTCCAGGAAGACCTTACTTGCGGCGATCGGGTCGTTGGCGAGTTCGGGTGCTGCCGTCGGCACGACGCCGGCGTCGAGAAGTCCAACCGCAAGCTTGACTCCGAGTCGCCTTGACCGAGGCGTCTCCAGTACGTACGGGATGGACGCATCAAGGTCAGGAATGACCAAGCTCAGGCCAGAGGGAGGAGCAAAGCAGAGGGAATCCGAAGTCGCTGGACCTGTACGCCGTCTCCCGACACCCTGCTTGATTGGTCGGCCGCTTTCAGCAGCGCCGCGGCCGCGTGGAGCTTTGCTGGAGAATTGAGCGCTTTGCATAGTTGCTCCTGCAGGCTTCCCGGGTCAACGCTCAAGCTCTGATCGAGCGCCGCCCGGAATGCCTCCGTGCCTTCAGCCTTTGGTGCCGACAGCGCGCCGGAACGTGATTTCCTGTACGCCATTGGCGACCTCCCCTTCCTGTATTTCCGCGCTGACGAGTTCCGGGTACTGCACGCTGTACACATCCCTCACATCGGTCGCCTTGAGGCCAGGAATGTCGGGGAGCGTCACGCCGTTGTAGAGGAACCGGCGGGCGATCTGTTGAACCTTGATACCCATGTCGCCCCCTTAAACGCCAGGACCGAAAAGAGACGGCTCACTCGCCGTGGCCGGCGCCGGTGCCGCAGGCGGATTCGGCGCGCTTTGGCTCTCGTCGTCTGCATCGTCGTCGGGATCGGCAGCAGCTTGACGCACCGCAGCCGCCTTCGCGACAGGCTTCGGTGCCGCAGCCTTCGCGACCGCCGCCGTTCCCTTCTTTGAAGATGCGTCCTTGGCAGCGTCCAGAAGCTCGTTCGTCACTTCTGCCTGCGCAGTCAGGCTGTCACGCTTCTGGCGGTAGCTCATGAGCACGTTGACGAACTCCGCCTGGAACTCCTCGGGCGTGGCCGTCAAGCTGAGAGGGTTTGCCAGGGCCGGTTCGCCGTGGTCGACCTTGGGCTTCGGGATGATGTTGATGGTCATCAGCCCCGTAGAGGGATCAGCACTGATGGTCATGGCGAGCGTCGCCTTGGTGCTGAGTTGAAAAAGTTCTTGGAACATGCGCGTTCTTCCTTTGTGAGAGAGAGGGCTAACCCTCTAAACACATGGTATTGGCGCCCCTCCCGTTGTCTAGACCGGGAGAGGCGCAGCCATCAGACAGGAGCTTCCTGGGGCTGCGATTCCTGCTGATCCGCTGTCTCGGACTTGGCAACGCCTGCAGCAGCCAGCTTCAAGGGCTTGCGGCTGTACCGCATGCACTTCGGCACCACCCCTGCATAGTCAAAGCCCTGAACAGAAAGGAGTGCCTTGATGAACGCTGGCTTTGCACCACTTCGCGCCTTCTTGAACGCTGCGTCTCCCATCGCCTTGCGCAGCTTCACTTCGTCCGCGAGACTTTCCAGTTCACTCATGGTCATGAGTTCCAGGAATTCCTCGTTCAGGCGGAAGTGGCTCGCCTCCTCGACCTCCAGATACGTCAGCATCAGTTCCAGGTCCTGAGTCGGTGCGCCGTGCGCCGCCGAGGACGCCATCGCTTGGATCAGGTTCGGCAGCTTTCCTGCATCGACGCGCGAAGCCTGCTCGACGGCGCTCTTGAACAGGTTGCTTCCGAAGGGCGCGGGCTTTGCGATCTCCACCGCAGCAGCGACGAACTTTCCCGAGTCAAGATGGCTGGTGCTGCTGGACGCGAGGATGCTGATCAGGACCCGCATGGCCTTGTCAGCATCGGCCATCAACGCAATCTGGGCCCATTCCCGCCACAGGCCGAGGCGGTACTGCACAACGCGCGGCGGTGTCTGGTTTGTTGCCTTGCGCTTGGCCTCTTGGCCCTTCTGCGAAGCCGCCTGCTGCTTTGAGCCGGTTGCCTGCGGGTTCTCAGATGCAGAGGCCTTTGCAGCCCTCTCTGCCTTGCGCCGCTCCGCGACCTTGGTCGAGTGGCATTGCGCATCGAAACAGAGCGACTCTGCCACTGCGCCATAGGACCCGGGCACAGCCGACACGCTGCAGCCAAAGTTTGCACAGCCTTTGCATGACTCGTACTGCTCCGGACCTACCCCAACTTCGCCTTCTGCTTGCAGATGCAGCGGGATGAAACCGTCACCGTTCTTGTAGATGCGGACCACCTGGTACTTCTCTTCCAGGGGCCGTGCAATCTTCTGCACCGCCGCCAGCGTCAGTTCCTCGAAATGGCTCGGCTTCTGACAACGGCCGTCACCGATGGAGGCATCGAACAGGCCCGACTGCTGCGCGGAGTTGTGGGGGCAACCCACACAGATAGCGGTGTCGAAGATGGCATCGGCCAGACTCTTGGAGAACTGCCCCAACTGCTTCTTCAAGACCTCGACACTGACCTTGTGCTCGATGACCTGAGGCAACACCTTGTCCTGCCATTCAGGGTCCAGGCCTGAGAGCAGTTCGGCATGACCGACATAGATCTTCTTCTCGATCAAGGCCTGCCGGACCTTGGCCGTGCAACCGAGAAGCAGCAACCTGCGGTCCAGCTTCTTGGGGTCGCGCCAGCCAAGTTGCGCGGCGGTCTTTGCCTTGTCGCCGTTGTTGAACGCCAGAAGATCAGCGGCGCCTTGCGCTTCTTCGATTTCCGTAGGGTCTTCGCGCTCGGCGTTCTCGATGATGGAGAGTGCCTTGGCTTCTGCGTCTGTCGCCTCTCGCACCACAACCGGCATGTCGTAGTCGTCGCCGTACAGGTGGTGCGCGCCGACACAGCGGCGCTCGCCAGCGATCAGTTCGTAATAGCCCGGCCGTGTGGGATGTTCACGGACGATCACGGGTTCAATGACACCACCAGCCGCCTTGATGGCTTCCGCCATTTCGAGCATGCTCTCTTCGGTGATTCGTTCCCGGTAGTTGTTCCCTCGGATGATGAGGCCGAGTTTGAGGGTGGGTTGCTTCATGTGACTCATGTCCTTTAACCTTGTTCGCTCCCACATTTGGGGGCGACAGAGACATCGTCTCGCGGCCTCTCTCGGAGTCAACCACGCTCAGTGCTGAACAGGTCCGGCTCGTCGTCGGCCTCCACCATGCGCCCCCGCGCAACGCGACGGCTCGCGCCGACAGTCTTCATGGACTTCATCGATTCATCACGCGACGGCTGCGATGCACTCGCGTCTCTTAGCGCCGCCACCCTGCTTGGATGCAAAGCCGGCAGCACCAGGTCGGGACGAAGCGAACGGATCGATGCATGGATGACAACCTTCAAACTGGCAGGGTCGTCAAGTGCGTCACCGTGGTAGACCACTAACTCTCCGACGGAATGCTCATGGATGTGCATGTTGACCAGGATCTGCGCCGCGCAGATTCGTGCGCACAGCCGGTCAAGATCTATTGCAGTGAACGAGTAGCTTTCCAAGGCTGATCTGCCACACGCCGCCACAGCAGATCTCATGAATGACAGAAGCAGTGCGCCACTGCCACACGCTGGCTCGCAGACGCGGACCAGATCCTCCCGATCCGATCTTTGCTGCATCGTTGCGTGAGCGGCTTCCATGCCACCCAGGATCGACGACATCAACTCTCCTATCGATGATGGAGAGAAGAACTGTCCCAATGCGCCTCGGTGTCCTCTTGAGGCAAGCTCTTCGTACACATTGCCCAGCAAGTCTTCAAACGGATGCTGGCTCACTGCACACGCATAGGCCAAATGTTGTTCTCGAAGCCACCCCACCACATCGTCGGGGGGAGCATCGGCAGGAAGACCGAACCCCTGCAAGATCTTGTCGACCAGCCATGACAGGAGGTCACTTGGTCTATACCGGCCGTGTCCCACGCACGCTTGAACCAACGAGCGAACCCATGCTGCTGCCCTCGTCACATCAGAACCAGCCCTATCTGACATCACATCACCTTCGCTCGGAAACTTGACGCGTCGATGTTGTGCGCGGCTTTTCTCGATTCAAGGGTCCGGAGTTGCATGACGCCAAGCTCCAGGCGCATACTTCCCTCGTCTTCCGATCGTCGTCTAGACGGTCTCGCGATTCCAGTCGCGCGTTAGCGGTCGTGACCCGCACTTGCATCCTCGCCTCGGCGCACGCCAAGGCCTCCAGATCGATGCTTCGGAGCTACCGACTTCCGTCTTCGGCTTCTTCAGCACACGATCGAATCCTCTAGGGGTCAATCCCCTTCCATCCCGAGCTCGGGCACCCCGAGCTGGGGTCGCTCGCGCTCCTTTTCCATCGAAAGGAACGAGCTATGTCACAACTCCAAACCAATCTCGCCTTGGCGAGCACCATCGCAGGGTCTGCATCGGTGTTCTCCACCTTGGCGAGCGAAGGTGCCCGAATGGGCCTTCCCCGGCACTTCAAGCCCCGGGTCATGCTCTTGGTCGAGTCGAAGATCTACGCCTGGATGGAACGCCTCTGCCGCGTCTATACGGGTGGTAGCTGGGACTTCTTCGACCTCTCGAATGGCGGTGCATTCATGGCGCCCCACTCCGCAGACCCGTTTGATCTGCACATCGAAGCGCTCGGCATTGAGCGTCGTGTCAGTCCTGAGGTCGCCGGCATCATTTCCACAGGCTTTGCTCTGCGCTCATTGGCGTGGGCCGGTCATTCAGACCTGGCCGAAAAGCTTGCCCAGCTTCTCGCCTTCGTCGACTGTCACGCAGAGCGTGCACTGGTCCGACAAGCGCTCGCATAGGAGGTGGCCATGTGGACCAGACGCATGTTTCGCATAGGCGAATACATCCAGGGCCTTCGTGCTACTCCAAGCGAGCAACTGAAGGCCATCGTGCAGGAAAAGCGCTATCCAGTTCTCCTGCGCGAGGCGGCGCTGCGCTGGCTGGTGCATCTTGCACCAGTGGAGGTCACAAAAGGCGCGCCATTTGCGGTGCGCCGGCGCCTCGTTCGGCAGCATCACAGGGTCTGAAGACATGAACGCACCGCATTCTGTCCAACGACCATTCCAACGTCTCACGGCTGCGGACTACGTTTGCCACACCTGGTTCGAAAGAGACCGAGCGCACGTGCGTCTCGAATCTCCAAACGGAAAGGTGGTGTTCGAGCTGTGGGACGAAGCCGTCTTCGAAGCCATCGATGACGGATTTCTAGTCCCGCCGCACAGGCCACGCCCCAGCGATGCGGACTGGCAGCCCGCCGCCGTGCAATACGCCGTCGACGTGGGACTTCTCTCGCTTTAAGTGCAAAGGCCGGTTCGTGACCCCTCAAGGGGCACCGACCGGCCTTTTCTTTTTGCGCAGCCCATATAAGAGGCCGCACCTGAATTCAGGGGAGATCGTTCACTTGGCGGCAAAAAAGATGGCCTTCGCTCCTGCGACGAGGGAAATGAGCATCACCACAGCGAACGCTGCGTATCCCCACTTTCCTACGAGGAAGCGAGCCTGCTCGTCACCGCTCATGGCTGACCACTTCTTGGAAGCGAGTTCGTTCTCACGAGCGTTGTGTGCCGCCTCCTTCGCCTTTCTCGCCTCACTGGGAGTTTGCAGGCTTTGATCGCCGGTCACCTCTCTCGAGATTGCTGTGACCAGAACCTCGTCTACCGTTCGCTCCATCCTCCGGAAATCGCTCTTGCTTGGGTTCGGGGTTTCTTTCAGTGCTGCCGACAGCGCATTTTTCGCCGTTTCGTTTGCCTGTGCCCTTTCGACCAGCGCCTGGATGTCCGCTGCATCTGCAGGCACGAAGTCGGGTGCCCAGGCGCACACCGCGAGGACAACGATGCTCACCCAAAGCAGCAATTCCCAACCAGCTCTGCCTCGCTGCAGCTTTTGACTTTCCATTTCTGTTCCTCCTTATGTTCAGACAACCCTTGGGCCGATGAGGCCAGATCGTAGCGATGAGCCCGATCATTGGGTATGCCAAGTGAGCATGCGACAGCTTCGAATCTTGCCTCCAGGTGTCCGCTCTGCAATACTGAAACCTCACACTGGCCATCTGGCCTCCCCGTCGCAATGCGACGGCGTTAGCGGTCGTGACCCGCCCTCGAATCGCGCATAACGCGCATCCCACCGGGAACCCAATCCCGGCAGGGCATTGGTGTTCCCTCCATCCACCGGAGAGCACCATGCAAACAGAAGTTCAGGCGTCTGAGCGCGAATCTTTGATTCGGCTCTACGAAGATGCCTACGTCACCCACCTTGAAGCATCAGAAGGTGGCGTCGACCTGGAAGATCGACTCAATGTCTCCTTGGCGCTTCAGGCCGCTACCACGCGCATGCAGGCAGCTGGCCTCGAAGAAGAGATGAAGGAAATCCAGGAGTCTTTGCGCGATTGATTCGCCCAGGTCGTTCACGGCCGAATACGTCATTCCACCCACGCGGGGCACACCCGCTGGGGATGGTGCTCCGCTTCTTTCTGGAGATCACCATGAACATGACACAGCTCGACCGCTCACAGCTGGAAGAGATCCTCCTCAATCCGCCCGCTGGCTCTACCGAACCGCTGGTTTGCAGCGACGCAGTTGTCACGCGGCACGTCTCTGGCAGGGAAGGCCTTCGCCCTCCGATCCGCCACGCTCTCGCAGCTGCGCATGAATTGCTGACCAGGATTGCTGCAGAGTCCATCAAGGGACGTTCACTGACGACGGAACCCTCCGCTGTCAAAGACTACCTTCGCATTCACTTCGCCGGCGCAGATCACGAATCCTTTGTCGTGATCTTCGTTGACGCAAGCAACCGGGTGATCCATTCGGAAACGATGTTCACCGGCACCCTCACCGAGGTCTCGGTGTATCCGCGCCGGATCGTCCAGCGGGCACTCGAGTGCAACGCGGCTTCAGTATTCCTGAGCCACGTGCATCCATCGGCGGTCACTTCTCCGAGCCGAGCCGATGAGGCGCTTACCAGCAAGGTGCGAGCCGCGCTCGCGCTGGTCGACGTGCGATTGCTCGATCACTTCATCGTGGCGGCGGACGGGAGCTCCATTACCTCCATGGCCGAACTGGGCTTGGCGTGATGGATACCCAGGCGTTTGTCCAAGGCGACTGGGTTCCCGCATGCGGCGGTAACGAAACGGCTACCAAGACCCGTTCCGGACGCACGCTCCTCTACATGTGGAACAGAGCCACTGGTGAGCATGCGTACTACGACTGCGACCGAGACCTCTTCCTGACGAACGAGGAAGCCAGCGAGGCATTGCAGCTTAGCTAGCCCACCACTTCATCCCTTCATCGAAGCGGGCTGCGGCCCGCTTCTCTTTTTGGAACATCCCATGCAATACATCTACATCGGCCCTGTGCCGACAGAGGAAAGCTGCTCGCAAGTCGGCAATCCCACGTATCCGGAAGACTCTACGCGTGAGTGCCAGGTCTATAGCCGGATGCTCCAGCGCCTGTTCCCGGCGCCCGCCGACGTCCCCGTGGCTTACGTGACCCGTGAGCAACGCCATGAGTTCGGCGTTTACCGGGAGGTGGCGATCCGCTTCGACGAAACGAACGGAGCCGCCGTCGACTTCGCCCACCAAGTAGAGCGTGAAGCCCCCAGCGAGTGGGATCCGATTGCGCACTACGAGCTGGCCTGGTTCGAGCGCAAACGCGCCTACGCCGAGGCTGTGCGCGAGAAGCGCCTTCGCCCCGAAGAAGTTCCGTCGCACTTCGGCCAAGCAAATCCCCCTGAGCTCGCGCCTGGCTCGTCGTTCTCCGACCTTCTCAGCGCGTACCCGCTTTGATCCCCTCCGCGCAGCCGCGGATTCATCCAAGGACTTCTATGAATCTCCACATTGGCGCCACAAGCGCAAACGTTCCGCTTGTGCTGTTGGCCACCTCCTCTCCCGAGGAAAGAACACAGCGCCTCGACGCGCTCCGCCGTGCCCATCTTGCGGTCGGCGTGGATCGACGCTATCTCGATCTTCCCCCTGGTCATCGTCTTTGGGCTCTTTACGTCCAAGTCGATACCACGGACACGGTCAAGTTGCCCTCCTCGATCGTCCACAGCCATGAATACGCTGCGGCTGGTGACGAAGCGGGTGCGATCGCGGCGGTGCGCTCCTACTACCGGGAAGTCGCACCCGCTGCCGCCGTACTGGTCGTATCTGCCCGCTTGGCTTCTGTCGAACGGCCCGAGGAGTTGGCTTTCCCGGAGAACGTACGCCGCTCGGACATGCCGGCAATTCCGCTCATGAGGACGCTGTCATCATGATGGAAGTCGCCGGCCAGGCACGCCCTGCGGAACTACTCAGCAATCGCCTTGCACGACTGCGACGCGTTCACCTTGAATGCGGCGTCGACCCCAGGTGCCTGACCCTTCCAGAAGGAAACTTCCTCTGGTTCGTGTCGGTCACCTTGGACATCGAAGTACACGCAGGACCACTTGGGTTTACAAGGTCGCTGTATGAGTTCGCGATGGGTGCCGACGAGACAGAGGCGATTGCCGCTGTCACCGAATACTTCAAGCGCCGCTTGCCTGAGGCTCGCCCTTTGCACGTGCACGCAAGGAAGTCATCGACAACGCGCCCTGAGGAGCTGACCTTCCCAGAACAGGTGAGGCGACTCGACATTCGGCGGTCTACCACTTGAACCAAGAGCATCACACTTCGGTGTGATGCTCATTTTTTTTGCCTTTGGCGACTCCGCGAGAACGATGCAATGCGAGCACGAGGATGCACGCCAGCGCTCCGGCTGCCGCGCCGGAAATAACTGCAAAGCCGATGCTGCTTGGTTCGAGACCGACATACACCGCGACCCCGCTAGCAAGAATCGCTGCAAACGCAGTGTTTCCGGCGAAGTGTCGATGCGCAGTGCCGATGAGAACGAAGACCGCTGCACCGATCGAACCAATCCACCAGTACATCGAGAACATCTGCTCACGATGTACCAGCACCGCTGCGACTGAAATTGCAATGGCCCACGCAGCAAGCCAGTTGACCCGAAGCGACCTCATTCACTCGGCTTGCTTGCTGTGACCGCCCACAACGCGTCGCCGATGGCACGGAGTATCCCGAGCACTGCCGCCGTGACACCAAGCGCCAGGGCCAGTCCAAAGATCACCATGTACCCAATTCCGAAATCGTGGAAGTAGATCAGCCCACGCATGCTGGGTGGAATGTCCAACCACTGCGAAAGCACCCACTCTTAGGCTCCAGGCGCGAGGAAGCGCATTGCACTTCCCACCAGCATGATTCCGCACGCAAGCGCAGCGAGGGCCAGCGCGCCAAGAAACGTTTTAGCTATATCACCGCGGTTCATGCCGACCTCCCTATATTCGAAGTGCTGCAGAAATGTACGCCCCGCCGCATCCACGAAGCTTTTTCCCAACTTCGCTGAATGCGTTCTGGTGATCGAGTGCGACGAGATGCCGCGCTGCGGAAAGGACTGCCTCAACCGGAAGAAAGCCCAATTCTGGAGACGGCGGTCGAAGAAAGCCGGGCCTGCTGATATACGACCCATCCTTCATTCGATACACCATGTACAGCCAGTGCCCTTCCACGTCTCCGAACTGCGCTTTGACCACCTCGTAGGTGCGCATGCGTGTGAGCGCCATGAGTGCCAGCATGCTCACTTCTGCAGAGGGTGCACCTTTGTTTGTGGCTTCACTGGCCGCGACCGTCGATGAACCTGCCGCTGCGATGGCCATCTCTGACAGCTCCTTGTCCTGGTCGAGGATGCGGGCGCCATTTGCCATGCCAGCGGCGGTTGTCGCGCCGGCCTGCATCCACAAATTGCTGCTATCGACAACGTAGACGCAGACCTTTTGATCAGAGAGCGGCGCTGCTCCGCTACCTTCGACTGTGATCGACCAGCCAGGATTGACATCCGTGAGCAATCGCTCCCAGAAGCGCTTTTCGTGCCCCTTCATTTCGCCACCTTCATTCCACTAGACCTAGCACCAGGGCCCTCGCATCGACGCGATCCAGCGCGGCTGCTCGCTGAGGATGCCCCGATCTCCGCAGCTGCCGCTTTCTAACCGGAAGCACGTACCCCTTGGCCACCAGCTCCAGAACTGCCTCACAGCTGATCTCGAGCCGTCCGACCGGAGTTTGGATCTCTACCATTCCAGTGAAGCCGTCCCGGTAGGTGAACTGGGTTCCATCGCTCGCTTGTATGCGGTTGAACGCCTTGGTTTCATTCATGGAGCAATTCTTCCCGCGCGAGACTCACCATCAACTCCCCGTGCTACTTGTGCAGCCCACTGCCTTCAAACGCTCTTCGTCGCTCGGGTCGATACGCGCCGCCACGAATTTTCCGAGGCAAGAAGCTGACGTAGATGGTTTGCAGACCCCGAACGACTCGGGGATCTGTCGGAAGCAGCACGCCACGCTCGGAAGCCGCCCTCAACCAGGCAACCCCTCCGCGATGCCTCACTCCGATCAGCGCACCAGCTAGCAGCACGCCGCGCGCGTTGGGATTCCACCGCGCAAGGCTGTCCCGAAGCCAGGGAAGGTCCAGTAGCGTTTGGATGTTGGAGCTACAAGCTCCGGTGTCGTACCAGGTCAAGATCTTCTCCTTTCGGTTGCGCATTCCACTGATGGCGGACAGTGATTCCATTCCCATCGCGGACAGCGTTCCAGGCGATGGCGGACACGCTGCGCGGGTGTCCTGAGTGACGCTGCAATCGTAGCCGAACTGTCCGCCATCAGCGTGGAACGGTGCTCGGCACGGGCGGCTCAGGCGGTCTTGGTGAGCTTTCTCATCGACTCGCCCTTGAGGGCTATCTTGTGTGAACCGTGCACGATGCGGTCCAGGATGGCGTCGGCCAGCGTGGGCTCGTCCAGCCAGGCGTGCCAGGCCGTCACCGGCAACTGGCTGGTGATGAGCGTCGAGCGCGTGCCCACCCGGTCGTCCAGCAACTCCAGCAGGTCGTTTCGCTCGTGCGCGGCAATCGGTGCGATACCGAAGTCGTCCAGGATGAGCAGGTCCAGCCGGGCCAGTTGCCCCAGCCGTTTGCCAAAGCTACCGTCGCCGTGGGCCACGTGCAGCTCCTGCAGCAGCCGTGGCGCGCGGGTGTAGAGGACAGAGAACCCCAGGCGCGCGGCCTGCTGCCCCAGTGCGCAGGCCAGCCACGTCTTGCCGCAACCGGTGGCACCGGTGAGCAGCACGTTGTGACCATGGCGCAGCCAGTCCCCGCCGGCCAGACTGGTGATGACCTCCCGGCTCAGGCCCCGGCTGGCGCGCCAGTCGATGTCCTCCAGGCAGGCACTACAGACCTTCAAACGGGCGGCCTTGAGCAGCCGCTCCAGGCGTTTGCCGTCACGCCAGTCCACCTCGCGCTGCACCAGCAGCGCCAGGCGTTGTTCAAAGGGCAGCTCGCTGGCCATGAGGTGGGTGGCCACGTCGCTGAGGGCGGCCACCATGCCGTCCAGGCGCAGGGTGCGCAGTTGGTTGAGGGTCTGTTCGTTGAGCATGGTTGTTCCTTGTTTGTTTCGCTTCGGTGTCTGGGCTTCTCAGTGGTAGTAGCCCGGCCCGCGCACGTTCTCGTGCAGTGGCAGGCTGGCCTGTGTGGCCTGCGCGGTGATGGGGGCGTCCAGCGGGCGCTGGTCCAGGCCGCAACTGAGGATGGACGCAATGCTCTTGTAGGACGGTGAGCGAATCGACTGTGCCCGCGCGCAGGCTGCTTCCAGGCGCTGGACACCGTACTCGCGGCCCAGGCGCATGAGACCCAGACAGGAGCGGTAACCCTGCTCGGGATGCTGGCGGTGCTCCATCTGCCAGCGCACCACGGCGGCGGTGGCCGCGCCCACGCGCTCACCCCAGGCGATGAGCTTGGCAGGGGTCCACTGAAGATGCTCGCGATGTGAGGCCGGCATGTGCTCGGGCACGGTGGTGTGCGCGCCCCGGCGAGGATTGAGGATGTGGGCGGCCACCCGCCTGTTGCCGTGCAGAACCTCGAGCGTGGTGGCCGTGATGCGCAACTCGACCTTCTCGCCCACCAGCGCGTGGGGCACCGAGTAGTAGTGGCCATCGAGCTCGACGTGGTAGTCGATGTTGACGCGGGCGGGCTTGAAGCGGGCGATGGGCATGCGCACCGCCGGCAGGGGGCGCAGGGCCGGCCTGTCGAGCTCGGCAAAGGCGCTGGCGCGGTTACCCGGCAGCTTCTTGAACGCGCGCTGGTTCAAGTCCACCAGCAAGGCGGCAATCGCCCGGTTGAGCTCGGCCAGACTGAAGAAGGTCTGGTGGCGCAGCCGCGCCAGAATCCAGCGCTCGACCACCTGCACGGCGACCTCCACCTTGGGTTTGTCGCGTGGCTTGGCCGGGCGCGCCGGCATCACGGCCAGGCTGTAGTGGGCCGAGAGTTCTTCGAGCAGGCGGTGCGCGGTGGGCTCGTAGCGGTCGGGACGGGCCATGAGTGCGCGCGGCTGGTCAGGCACCAGCAGGCGGGGCACGCCGCCGATGAACTCCAGCGTGGCGATGATGCTGGCCGCCCAGTCGGCGGCCTTCTGGCTGGCGGTGGCGCAGGCATAGGTGTAGTTCGATGCCCCCAACACCGCCACAAACACCTGGGCCTGGCGAATCTCGCCAGTGCCTGCATCCACGACAGGCAGGCTCTGGCCGGCGTAGTCCACAAACAGCTTGTCGCCGGCCTCGTGGTTCTGGCGCATGGAGCGCTGCAGGCGCCGGGCCCAGGCCTTGTACTTCTCGCAGAAGGCGCTGTACTTGTAAGCCTGCCCGGCGTGCTGGTGCTGGTACTCCTCCCACAGCAGTTGCAGCGTCACGCCGGGGCGACGCAGTTCCCGGTGCAGGTGGGCATAGTCGGGCTCGAGGTGGCGGGACTGGCGGGCCACCGCTGGCTTGTACAGCCGGGCCTGCAGTTCTTCGTCGCTCAAGGTCTGGGCCAGCGCCCAGTCCACGGCGGCCACGCGCGCGTAGCTGGCTATCTCGCTGACGGTGGATTTGGAGATGCCGAGAGCGGCACCGATTTGACGGGTGCTCAAGGCCCCGCCGTGCAGCAGTTGCAGTGTATGTCGTAATTTGCTCATGGTGACCCTGGGTGTGGGCATCGCTGGTTCCGGTCAAAAAACCGGTCAGCGTATGCCGCGTTCGGGTCACTCAGAACACCCCGCAGGTGTCCGCCATCAGTTTGGAATGCTGTCCGCCATCAGCCTGGAATCGTGTCCGCCATCGCGTGGAATACGCACGGTGAAGTCTTACGACAGCTTGGCGGCTTTCAACCCGTCAACAGGTCGACGTTTGCTTTCCTTCCAAGACGGCTTGCCGGTGTCGCGCATGCTGCTTGAGGAGGGTCTGTGCAGCGATGGTCCATGCCAGCATCGCCTGCAGGTACTCCTTCGGGTGGGGATCATCGAAGGAGCCCAAATGCCTTCGTCGCCGTGCTCTCCGCACAGCGCATTCGAGGTCAGCTCTTATGGCGTTTAGCCGCAGCCTCTCCCCTCTGAGGTCCGTTGTGTCCAGTCCGAAGAATGGAAACCTCGAAAGCGGAAACGACGCGCTGTAGTGCTCTCGATTCCACTCAATGGCCGCAGCCCAGTCTGCCGCTGCCGGGAGACCGCGCCGCTTGCATGGACAGTCGACGAAGTGCATTTGCTTGCGCCCTCGAGGTCCTGAGCCCCCGCGGCGGTCGAGCTGCTCTGTGCTCGGGTAGTCCAGCACCAAGTCAGTCTTCGCGTTGCCGCAGGGGCAAGGGCACAAGTGGTCGTCGATATCCAGTATCGGATCGACTGTCCCGAATCGGTCAGCAAAGGGCCATCCCTTCTTGATGCCTCTGTTTGCCATCAGTGGATCAGAGCACCTGGTGGCGCTCCACCAAAGCGAGGATCCGTCGCACGCACGAACCTCGGATCTGCAAGTTCGTTGTCCCACCCAAGCATGCAGCCGGCCAGCATCGCGAACTCGGCTGCAGCATCGATTCCGAGGGAGTCATTGATCGCCCGAACGATTCCCCGCGCCTCTGCCTCGTTGCCTATGCATATCCTGGTCGGGCGAACCCCTGCCTCGCCCAGGATGCAAAGGCCGACGTTTTCACCGGCAGGAAGCCCGGGAAGGACCACGTGACAGCGAGCTGGGAGCCCCTTCTGCCCCGGCTCGTCTTCTTCTCCTTCAAATCTCAAGCAATCGCCCCTTCCCCTTCAAGCACCAGTTCGTCCAGATTGATCACCTTGTCGGCCATTTGGGTGAGCTCCGGTGTTTGCGACACATAGAACTCCCGCCGGTACTTCCCGATCCGCAGCACCGCGCGCTTCATCTGGATGAACATCCGTTTGCGTTCCGGATCGAGAGGGCCGTCCAGCTCGTCCCCGAACAGGGTGCCGTAGCTGCGGCCGGTGTGCTGCGCCAGGTGCAGCGCGATCGCTCGCGTCAGACACTCGTTGATCCACACACGTTCCCCGCCGCTCACCATGCGCAGGCTCTTGGTCTCGCCACGGCTGCCGTCGTGCACCAGGATGTCGAAGTCCTCCCGCATCTCGCCCTTCGCCGTTTCGCTCTGCGTCGTGACCGACAGCGTGAATCGCTCCCCGTAGCATTCCAGCAGCAAGTCATTGGCCAGGCCAGAGATCGCCGGCCCGGCGTCGTCAATGTCCAGGGCGATCAGCCCGTCGTTGCTCATGCACTTGCCGGTCAGCACCCAATTTGCGAGCGCATCCTGAACACGCGTTGCTCGCACACCATGGGCACGCTGCTTCCGCCGAACGTCCTGCAGCTGGTCGGCCATTGCCTTGACCTGCTCCTGCTGTCTGACCGCCGCCTCCACCGCCTGCTCGGCCTCGCGCACACGCCGCACGGATTCGCCCACCGCTTGCGAAGCAGCCTTGAGCGAGCTCTCGTCGAACGGCTTTGGAAGGCTCATCAGCGCTTTTTCCACGCGCTCGATCGTCTCGCGCAGGGAGCTCTGGATCCGGGTCGCTTCCTCTGCGTTCGTCGCAAGAGCCTCAGAGAGTGAAACACGCTCGCGGCCTTCCTCCTCCGTCAGCTCAGGAGCGACGGCTTCCGTCCGGCTCAGCTCTTCGCGCACCTGCTGCAGGAGTTCTCCTGCTTGTCGAACCTCCCCTTCCTTCGCGCACAGCGCAAGGATCTTCCTTTGACGCTCGCAAGCCCGCGCGAGAAGCGCGTCGGCCCGCCGAAGTGTGGCCGGGGACTTGGCCAGTGTCTCGATCTGCTCCTTCAATTCGGCTGCGTTGGCTACGACCGTTCGCCGGCGTTCGCTCAGTTGCTGGATCTGTGCATCGACAGAGGGGAGCAATTGCTTGGCCTCGTTTGCGTCGCACAAAAGCTTGCATTGGCCCTGCAAGTCGGTACCGGCGCACGGCACCTCTTTCGCGAGCCCGAATCGCCGCTGGAGGTCCGCCTGCCGCAGCGTGATCTGCCCCGCCTGTGCGTGGATGCCTTGCAAGGTCTCCGCCAGCACCCGCTCCTGGGCCTTCAGGCCGTCGAGCCGTTCCACCATGCTTGCCGCGGCCCGTCGACGATCGTCACGCCCCGTCACCAGAGCATCGACCAGCGGCCGGCGGCGCTGAGCGTGCTGCACACGCGCTGCCATGTCGCTCACCGATCGCAGGTCACGCTCGCGCCGCACCAGGCCGTCGCGCTTCTCCGCGTGCAGCCGCCGGCGTGTCGCAATGCGGGTCTCCAGAGCTTCCACGGCCGAGGTCAGTCGTGCCTTCTCGGTTTGCACCCTTCCCATGGCCGATTGCGCCGCGTGTTCTGCCCGCTGACGCTCCTCGACAAGCTCCCCTCGACGCTGCGCACTGGTGACATCCGCCGCCTTGCCCTTCTCCAGCTCTGCCAACGTCTCACGAGCCTGAGCGAGCGCCGCATCAGCGCTCTTCTTGACCGACACCGCCTGCGAATGCTTGGCACCGACGTCGCCGGCGAGGTTCAGATCGCGCTGCAGCCGCGATGCGAGGTCCGTAAGGTTGGCTTGCGTCTGGCGCAGCACACCAAGACCGGCTTTGAGTTGCCGGGCAACATCGTTCGCCAGGCCACCCTTCTCGCGCACTGCCTCCAAACCCAGCATGTCGGCCAGGAGAGACTTGATTTCGCTGTTCTTGTAGGCCGACAGAGCGCGCTTGTTCTGCGCCGAGAAGCCCGAGGTGAAGAACGTTTCGGCCGGTCCGAGAATCTCGACGACTGCGCGCTCGTAGGTCTCGACCTTGCCGTCGGACTTCGTGCCGTCCGACAGCGTCACCGGCACCCATTCTTCGCCGAACCGCTCCAGAAGGTACGCCTCGGTGGCCTTGCGCTTTCCAGCGCACCGGAAGACGAGTTGCGACTTGAACGTGCGGTCGTCGTGCGACCAGCCGAGTTCCTTCCCGCTCTCCGGGAGGCACAGGTGGTCGTAGTAGCTGAAGGCGCCCGTCCCGTCCGCGCCGGCGCGGGATGGCATGGTCATGTACGGGTGGAGGTTGTCCATGATCGTGGTCTTGCCACGCCCGTTCTTACCTGCCAATGCGACCAACTCAGCGTCGCCCGCCAGAGCCTCGATGTCGAGGGTGATGGTGTCCCGGCCAAGGCCGCTGCGAATCCCCTGAAAGCCAGTCAGCGTCAGCCACAGCGGCGAGTAGCCCCGTGATCGTGGGTTCAATTGTTGCTCGTGCATTTGATGTCTTGGGTCGTGTGTCGATCAGTCCAGTCTCCGCCTGGACTCAGCGCCATCAAGGCCTCGCTCAGAACAACGAGGGCTCGGCGATACCCTGTTCCGCCAGCACTTCCATCGTTTCGATGGAATCTGCGGGGGCAAGGCCATCCTCGTCACGTTCTTGAAGAAGCGATTGCGCGATCTCGTCCGGAGTCATTTCCGCGAGCTGCTCGAGGCATCCGAGAACGGCACTCGCTTCGACGCCCGTCACTGCTGCCCACGCACACACCTTCTCATGCAGGTTGGCGCACCTGGAGATGCCGGCTGCGCGGCTTCGAACCACCGGAATCACGCGCCCTTCCAGTTGAACCCCTGCCGCGCCTTGCAGTGCGCGCTTGATGGCTTCGCGGTCCACGCCGTGCCGGTCCTCGTCAGCGACGCTCCATCGAACCCGCACGAACGCCCCGTCCAGGTCCTGCGTGGATGCCGCACGCTCAATTTCCGCGAGATCCGGCTTTCCCGCGAAAACCAGGTCCACCGTTCTGCGCGCCGGCGTGGCCACCAACTCGCATCGAGCGGTCGCAGCGCCCACGTGCCACATGAGGAAACCTTTGTCGCCCTCTTCGCCATAGTGGAAGCGGCCGATCGAACCGGCATAGGCGACGACGCGCCCGTCTTCCTCCCAGGCTTGGTGTCGGTGAATGTGGCCCAGCATGAAGGCCTGCGTCATGGCCGAAAAGAGCCCAGAAGTGGTGAACTCGTGGTCGAAGCCGGCCATCGGCACGCCGTGCTCGGTCACGCAACCGCTCACAGTGCCATGCGACACACCAATGGTCGGCACCAGCGCGGCCCTTGCAGCCGAATTGATGGGGCCATACCCCTGTAGAAGCGCGCCCAGCTCCTTGCCCAGTGCCTCCCCGGCCTCTGCCGCTCCGACGGTGGCTGCAACCACGGCTTTGTTCACCGTCGGGATGCAGGTGAACAGAGCCACCGCGCCCTGCGGGATCGCCTCAAACCGCCAACCCTCCGATTCCAGCCAGCGGCCGCTCTGCAGCAGCGCGACTTGGCAGATACGCTCGACGATGTGAACGGGATGCCTGGAGGAGAGGAGCGGAAAGATCGAGAGCGTGCCGGGTGGCTCGTGCGAGAACGTGCCTTGCAGCATCAGAACCGGGCAGTGATCTGCCAAGCGCCGAATTTGCAGCGCCAGCTTCTCCACCGCCGGGCTGTGCACGTCGAGGGCGTGGTCCGTTGAGTCACCGGAGACCACCGCGATCTGAGCGCCCCGGCTGATCGCCTGGTCCACCGCGAAGCCCAGACACTTGTCCGACTCCGCAAGGTTCTTCTCGCTGTAGTGAAGGTCAGAAACTTGTGCAATCTTGAGCATGAGATTCCTTTGAAGTAGGGAGCGGCACAAGCGGCCGTGCTGGGATACGGACATCCTCTGTCCGCACCCCTCGCAATCAAGCCGGTCGCTCTACTTGAAGACGTCGACCTCGGCGGCGATCTTTCGACGGAAGCCGTTGGCGTCGTCTGCAAAGGCGCTGATGTCCTTCAAGGCTTGGCGCCGCCCTCCCGGGTTGAGCTTCCAGCCCGCGCCCCATCGCTTGGCAGCGTATGTCTCGAACCGATCAGCTGGGACACCCAAGGCCTTCGCCGACTCCAACACCCACTCGAGCTCACTCGCGGCCGCCGCGTCGCCATCGGGAGCCGTTCCTGCGCCCGTACGCGCCGCTGCCGGCGGCTGCTGAGCTGCGGATCGGCTGGACGAGGCCGGAGGCGCCGCTTTGGCCGTCTGGGGCGACAGGGCGGGCCCCTTCGGTTGGCCTTTGCTCGGGGGCTCGGCACTCGGCATGCGCTGCATTGGTTCAGCGGACTTCTTCTCGACCGGATTGCCTTCGCAAGCGTCGGCTCCGGAGGCTTCAGGAGCCGTTCGGACCGGCATGCTGACCTGCGGCCCTTCCAACACCACGACAGCCTCTTGCGCCCGCATCTCGATTGCCTCAGGTTCGTCGCCTGGCCGCAGCAGGCTCGACACGTCAACGGGTGCCTCAAGCTCAATGAGCCACTGGGAGACACGCGTCGGATGGCCAAACTCATCGATCCGCGAGACTTCGGTCAAACGCTTGCTGATGAAGAAGGTGGTTCCCTGGCCGTCCAGGTAGCCACCGATGCGTCCGCCACGCATGAAGGCGATCGTCTGAAACTTCTCGATCGCTGCCCGCATCGCATAGAAGCTGTTCGTCGGCAGATCGAATGCGCTCAGCGACCGCACGCCCGGAATGAAGAAGATGAACTTCCCGTTGAGGTTGCACTGCCTCGACTGGTACTCCTTGCACGATTCCGGATCGCAAACTCCACCGTTCTCCGGACGCGCCACGTGCTTGCGGCCGCCCCACAGGCGGATCACCCGCCGGCTGCCTGCATCGACCGGCACCGCCTCGTGCATCTTGCAGTAGCGCGTGGCCCCGTCCGCCGAATACTCGGACCAGAACTTGCGCTCGCTCGACGTCCAGGTCACGAGCTCGTGAGGCATCACGCGTTGCCAGGCATCTGCCGGGAAGATCACCGGAAAGCGGTAGAGGCGCCGAACACCATCGCCACGGTCTTCACCGTAGAGATCGAGGATGGCCTTCGCCGTCTCGGGGTGCGGGAAGTCGCACGCTCGCGCGGTGAAGAAGGGAACGTTCTTCGGAACCAAAGGGCGCTCCAGATCGGGCACTGCGCGAATGATTTGCTCTTCGATGGTGTCGAAGCTGAGTTCACGCTCGACGCCTTCGTCGTAGATCTTCTTTGCGAGCGGCACGGCTTCCGCTTTTCGGGTCAGGACCCTGATCCCCGCCCGAATGCGCCCAGCCACGGGGATGCTCATCGGGCCGGAACCCAATAGGGTGGGCGCCAGCGCCCCCTGCGGTACTTGCGAAACTGCGAAGGAAGGGGAACCAGCGGCTTCGTGTGCAACTGCCACCATAGCCAACTCCTTTGTTCGTTTGATGGAAAGCTTGAAGACCTATCGTCACGCCGCGGCGCGGTACTTCAAGTCCTCGCCTGCGGCTCGAATGCGCACGCCTGCCAACACAGGAGCCTTTGGCTCTTCGATGTGAACGGAGAAGTCGGGCAGGCCACGCATCAGCTGTTCACCCCAGCGCTTGGTCACGATCCGCCTGTCAAGAATGGTGGCAGTCCCCCAGTCGTCCATCGTTCGCAAAAGCCGACCCAGCAGTTGCTTGAGACGCACGGCTGTTTCAGGCAGCGTGACTTCCATAAAGGCCGATCGCCCTTCCGACTCAATCCACTCCCGCCGAGCTTCTTCCATCGGTGAATCTGGGACGCTGAATGGCAACTTGGCACACACGACGTGTGTGCAGTAGTCCCTCGGGAGGTCGACGCCTTCGGCCAGGCTTTGCAGGCCAAAGATCACCGAACGCTTACCCGCGTCGACAGCCGCGCGGTGCCGAGTCAGCAACTCCGCTTTCGGCACCGCTCCCTGCATCAACGTGATCGCCTGCAATTCGGGAGAGAGCCGGCTGAAGACATCCCTCATTTGCTTCGCCGACGCGAAAATCACCAGGGTCCCGTTGGTGGTGATCAGCCCCTCCATCCTTGCAGCCACTTCGGCTGTGTGGGCCTCGGCGTTCGTAGGATCAGAGCTCATGGCCGGGATCGAGAGCTTCGCCCTCGATCGATAGTCGAACGGAGACTCCACCTGCAGAAAGCTGATGCCTTGCATCCCTGCCAATCCGGCCTGGCGCAGGAAGAGATCAAAGGTGCCGCAACTTGTCAGGGTTGCCGACATCAGCACCACCGCTCCTGCACGCTCCCACAGAAGTTGCCGCAGCTTTCCGCTGCCGCTGATGGGTGAGGCGCACACCAAGAAGTCCTGTGTTCCGTCCTTCCTCGTGACAGCCTCCACCCAGCGTGCGATCGGCGCTTCATGGTCCTCGTCCTTCGAAAGCAAGAGATCCCAGGTCGACACCAAGTTGTCCACCTTCCCCGCGAAGAACCCGACATTCACGAGCAGCTGGTTGACCAATGCACCCTCTGACGGTGCCTTCTCAAGCAGGGCAGATCTCAGTGCGGTAAATGTCTTCTGCAGCTCGACCGAGTGCAGGTGAATCTGTCTCCCTGTGCGAATGGCCCACTCCGGCAGTGAACCCTTGAACCGCCGCGTCTTCTTCTCTTCGAAGGCGTGCGTCGCAGTCAAGGCCTTGTGTAGATCGTCCAGTGCGACATCCACCCCCTTGGCGTTTTGCAGGGCGTCCTTGGTGAGCTGCTTGTCGAGGGACATGGCGATCACCGCATCCCGCGTGCAGGTCACCGCGGCTTCCAGCCATTCCCGACCACCCTGCAGGGCGTGCTTTTCGGAGAATCGCTCGATGACCTTCGTTGCAATGCTGTGCGCCTCATCGAACACAAACATCGTCTGCTCCGGTGCCGGCAACACGCTGCCGGCGTCCATCGTCAGCGCTGACAACACCAGGTCATGGTTCGCGATGATCAGGTCCGCATCGCGAACCTTCTGCTTGGCGACGTAATAGGGGCACTTCGCGAAGTGCGCGCATTGCTTGCCAGTACAGCCTTGCCGGTCGGTGGAGGCCATGTTCCAGATCTCCTCCGGCATCTGGATGCGGAGCTCGTCGCGATCTCCGTTCCACGTCCCGTCTTCCAATGAATCTGCCAGTCGCCGGAGAATCCTGACGACGTGCTGCTTATCGTTGCGCTCCCGAGCCTTTTCGAGGGTTTCAGACTCGCCCTCGACCGCATCACCCTGTCGCAGCTCCATGGTGTCTCCGGCCAGGCGGGAGACGCATGCAAACCGGCGACGGCCCTTCGCCACCGCAAACTTGAAGCCGATAGGAAGGACTTCCTGCAGCGTGGGGCAGTCTTTGTAAACGTACTGCTGTTGGAGCGCCACCGTCGAGCTGGAGATCACCAGCTTCTTCCCACGCGAGCGTGCCATCACGAGGGATGGGATCAGGGCACCGAATGTCTTGCCCGTGCCCGTCCCCGCCTCGATGACGGCGATGTTTGAGCCACTTTCGTTAGCACCCTCCCTGTCGCGGCATGACGCTAATGCGTGAGCCACTGCAGCGATCATCTGAAGTTGCGGCCAGCGTGAGCGGAATCCATCGATCGACGACTTCATCGAGTCGACGCAGTCTCGGATCAGGCTTTTTTCCTCTTCGCGAAGCATGCGAACAGGCTAAGCGTCAGGCCGCTAGATTCAACTCGTCCACACGCCAACCGAGCGCTGCTAAGAATGGGTTGTGCGCCGGCATGACGCGCTGAGCAAGTGCCGGGGTAACCAGACGGCGTACGTCGGCCATGGCGCGCGTCGCCACAGATTCCGTCACCTCGAAGCCCTTCTTCCTGATCGCCTCCACCCGGGATGCAAAGCGTTCGTATCTCTCCACATGCGTCATCAGGATGCAGTGGTACTTGGCCTTGTCGGAGTGCATGAGCCTTCCGAGGCGTTGGATGCTCTGGATGCGCGATCCGAACAGGCCTGAATGATCGATCGTGACCTCGCATCCAGGCATGCTCAAGCCAGCATCGCCGACGCGAGAGAGCACGACGTTGCGCGACGCACGAACAATGGCCAGCTTGTTCTTAGTCTTGCTGTGCACGAACGGGATGCCATATCTGGCCTCGAGCTCACGACCGTCTTCGAGCGACTCGCACATCACCACCACTGACTTGTGTTGCCTCAGTAGGTCCCCCACAACCTCGTGCTTATGCTCGAGGTCTTCGACGAGGATCACTTTCACGGGGATCTTCTTCACTGCGCCGCTTTCCAGCTGGGGTCGCCAGTCATCTCCGACCAGCGGGCCCGTCAACTTCGAGATCAGACTCCCTTTGCCATCAGCCCGCTCTTCGGCCGTCGACGACATGCCAAGTCGAAACTCGGTCTTTGCCAACGCGTGGCGGTGTGCCAGGCGAGCCGGCAGCCGATGAACCTCGTCAAAACACCCGACAACCCATGAACCGTCTTCAAGACGAGCCCTTGTTTGGTAGCTGAAGATGTCTATCGTCGACCGAAGTTTTCCTTCTCGATCGCGCACCTCGACAGAAGTCTTTGCAGGGCGTGTTTGTCGAATCACTCGCACGGCTGGCGCTAGCCTGGACAGCTTCTCGATCCACTGTTCTCGATTCAGTGAGGTGTCCACCAACAAGAGATGACGGCCCGCGATCCGAGTCATGGCCATCAGCCCAAGCGTGCTCTTTCCGAAGCTCATGGCTTGTGCCGCCGTCATGGAGCCTGTGTCCAGGAAGGTGCGAAACACTTCCTCTTGATCGGGCCTCAACTCAAGGCTAAGGATGTTCTCCAGCACCCTGCCTGGATTGACTCCGCCGCTACCCGTCACCGACAAGCCGGCACCGATCAGCTTCGCGAAGGCCGACAGACCACGTGCGTTCCTTCCTTGAGAGAACACCGTCTGCAGGATGTCCTGGTCCACCACTGCATTACCGTGCTTGTCGAGCACTTTGCCGCTTGCCCAGCGCAGCCCCAGCTTCTGCGCCTGGATGTCCAGGACTTCGTCATCTCCCGGATCGACGTTCGTGAACATGCCCTTTTCGCTGTACCAGCTGACCTGGCAGCCGCATCTGGGGCATTGGGGCGCCTCGTATGTCTTTGCCCAGAACTCGACGCCCCCTTGGCCAGCACATGACTCCATTCGATAGCGGTGCTTGACACTGGCGAACGAGACACGCACATGCGGAACGCGCCTGCCAATCGCAGTCCACTTTTCTTTATCCCTCCACGCATCAGACCGACAGATCACTCGCTTCCAAAGCGGAGGCTCTGGAAGAGTCGCCAGATCTAGAGCCGTCTTTGCTCTGAGGTCAGCAAGCTGGTAGTTGAACGCGTCCGGGTGTTCCTTCAGGAACGCATGCAGAGAGCGAACAGACACGTAGGTGATTGGTGTTGCGCCATTCCGGCGCCCACGCCGGCGAGCTCTGAGCCACTTCCGCTCGATGAAGTCGCTCCACTGCCGATGGCCCACGCCCGTGAGGTCTTCAAGGTCCTTGATGGTGAATTCATCACCCGAGTCCCGCACGACATCGGAGTCGGCCAACCGCTCATCCTCCGCGGCCTTGAGTCGCTTGTAGTGAACGTGCACTGAGTTGAAGCTGCGCCCCAGTGCCGCTGCCATCTCGTCTCCCGACATCAGGCGCCAGTTTTGGAGCAAGAACTCTTCTTCTGCCGGGTCGTTCCAGGGCTTGCGTACCGCCTGAGTCTTGTAGCCCCCGCGCACAGCAGCCTTTGCGATCTGGTGTCGCTTGAGGCCAGGTTTGATCTCGACCCAGGCTCGCCAAAGTCTATCGATGGTCTGTGTCTTGCCGTCGAATTCTTTGGCGATCGCATTGCACTCTTCCTGCGACAAGGAAGACGTGCGTTGAACTGTGTCTTTGCTCATGTTGCAACCCGGTTGGTCGCACCATGCTCAAGTCACTCCACAAACTTTCAACCCCTTTTCACCGAACCGCTACGGCCCGCAGCCGCTGTGGCCGTCACGTTTCAATGCCGTTGACCGCCCCATCTTTTCCAACAGAACCTGACCGATTCTGACGGCTTGTGCGCATCGATCTCCACGACTTGTAGCACCTTTCAAGAAGCTCCCCGAACCCTATCGCAACCAGGGCAAGGAGACTGCAGACCCCGGCAGCGATTCCAACTGCAATTGCTAGTGCTACGGCCGCAGAGGCCCCTGTAATCGTCCGGTAGAACGCGTTCGTCGAGGAAGGAATGTCAAGAACTTCCAGATATGGGTCGACGAAACCGCCGAGGGTATGGGCCAGTAGCAGCAAGACGGCTATTGCCGTCAAGCCAACCACGAAGTGCCTTAACGTCGCAGTTCTGCTTTTCCGCATCAATTGGCCAGCAAAACCTTCCGCTCGAAGTGCTGACGCATAGCCTTCGTCACTCATCCAGTCCGCCCGATTCATACGCCGCTCCCTTCTGTTTCCTTCGCTTGCCACACTGCAAGCTTTTTGCTCAAGCTCACATCGATCATTGCACGCACCTCTGCAAGACGAGCTACGTCGACGCTGACCGATTCGCCGGCATTCAATGCGGCCAGTAGGTGTGCCGAAGGTAGATGCTTTACCAAGTGGTTCAACCGATCTACGTCTTGCAAGGCTCCCACGAGCCGTGGGTGCAACTCCAAAGTGTCGGCGGATGAGTCCACGACCTTGTTTCGTGAATCCATCAACGTTGCCGCCCCAAAGAGCACTCTTCCTTGAAAGCCTGGTGCAGCATCCAGGCACTCCTTCAAGACCTTCCAAAGGTGCGACAAATGGTCCTTGTCGTCCTCGTCAAAGTACAACGGTGCCTGTTCGGAGTCTTCACTCTTCGGGTAGTACCCGCGCGAGAGTGCATCGAGTATGCCCAGCAGGTTGAGAGCTGCCTCGATGTCCTGTCCCGATGCAAGAGCAACTTTCATCATCACCAAGCCCTTACGAGAATCGGCCTAGAGAATCGTCAGTGGCAATAGGCTGCTGATGACTCTTCTCTTGAGCACTCAAGCGATCTCGGCTGTACGCTTCGCTCTCTGCCAAACCGCTTTGACCACGGATTACGCGACGAAGAGTTCTTGACGTTCCATCGGCATGTGCCGTTCGCATATTGCTTCGAGCTGTTTGTTGAAGGCGGGGGCATCTTCCAACATGGGAGAGTGCCCACAAGCTTCAATCTGGACGAAGTCCATATCACCACGCTCGATCTGAGACTTGAAAGTTTCCCTCCAAAGGTTGGTCGGCGTGATCAGGTCCTGTGCGCCCCAGACCAACGTCAGCCGACCTTTCAGGGCCGCCGTCGCGTCGATGATGGGGTACTTCCGAACATCCAGCAGGTACTTGATCAGGTTCTTGAAGTGTTTCTGGTCGAAGCAGCTTGCCACAAGCGGGATCATCTCGGGCTTGATGTTGTTGTGGTCGTGGAAGATGCCTTCGAGCATGGTCCGCATGTCGGCATCCGTTGGGGTCCTGTTGACACCGATGCCCGGCAGTGTGATCTTGCCGATGCCCGGCACCCCGCTCCCCAGCACATAGCTGTCCCGGGCGCCATTCACACCGTAGTCGATGGCCACGAGCCCACCGAGCGAGTTCCCGCAAAGCAGCGGGCGCTCGATGTCGTGCCGCTCCAGCAATAGCTCCAGCGCAGCCCTGAACCGATTGATTGGTTCGGCTCCCAGCGCTAGCTTCGCGTAGGGCTCCACAATGCTCAGTGCGCCGTAACCAAGCGAGGTGATGTGCTCGGCCTGCGGCTGCCACATCCAGCCACCTGCGAAGAGACCAGGCAAGAAAACGACGGTTGCCGCCGATCCCAAAGGCGGCGTGTGCTGGTACTCGATTTCGACGCCGTCGACGACGATGGAGTGCTGCTCTTGGATGAAGGTGTTGGTTTTCATGGTTGTCTTGTTTGGCGTTTCGCCACAAAGTCAGTGAATGGATTTGCGGAGGCGGTCTGAGTCCACGCCCAGCGCTTCGAAGTCATCAAAGTACGGCTCGAGGAGACCCGTGTAGGCGGTAGCGACGTGCTCACGCTGCGCCAACATGAACTCCTCGCTCACGTCATGGCGAACCAAGTGGTCCCTCGTGATGCGCACGTGGTTGCCCTCGTCGTACCTGATCTTGTTGTAGAGGTGCATGACCGTTGCGCTGGCACGCAATGCAGACGTCTTGCATTGCAAAGCAGCCAACGTGCGTGTGACGAACGAATCGAGCGCCGACAGCCTTGCAAGGTGTGCGCTCGCGGTCTCAGCGCGCAGCCTCATGAAGAAGAGCTTGGTCGCTCGCTGATTCTTTCGCGCGTTCGGCAGCTGCTCCGATCGCAGGCCTTCCACGAGATGACTCAACAGATACTCATGGAAGTGTTCTTCGCAGGCGACCCGAGCCATGACGTTGTTGGCGCCAGAGGCAAAGTCCGGGTGGAGGCCAGCAATTTCGGCGTCAAGGTTGCTAAAGACCATCACTGCCGACTCCTCTCCGCAGAGCAGCAGCGGCATGATTGCCCCCAGCGGCTCGGTCACCTTATCGGGCATCCCACGCACAAACGCTTCGCTGAGACTCTCGCCGGCACCAACCCGCATCACCTGCTCTGCTGCCCGCCGATGAAACAGTTCGGCGCTCGCGCGAGTCGAGCTGCGCCGCGCATGCTCCCCCGAGTTCATGCAGTACGGATGCCTCGCTCCTTCTTGGGCTGCTTCCTCTTCGACCATGGACGTTTCTTGCACTATTCCCTCCTGTTGGAATGACTCATTGGCTAAAGCAACTGCCCCTGTGGGGCGTGTGCGGTGTCGACAGGCGCTGCCGGTGTCAGGTTGTCTGGGGTGTCACCACTGACCTCCGGCCGCTCCTGGGGGGCCGCTGGCCGCGGCCGCGTGTGGTTTCGTGGGGCCTGGTGCACCCGCGTGAGCGCTTGGGGGGGAAGTTCTTGCATCGCCTTGTCCGTGTGCCAGGCCCACACAGAGACTCCGGCTGCTTGCAGCGCCTTCTCCTTGGCCGAGCGCTCTTTCGGCTCGGCGAACGCGCTCACCACGTGCAGTGGCACTGGCGACGCACCGCAGTCCAAAAGAAGGACGTTCGGAAATGCGGCACCATGCTTGGAGTCGTACTTGAGCGGCTTGAGGAAGGTCCGCCCCTCTGCCTGCAGGCGCTCAATCAGCGGCAACTCGTAGATGCCATCCAGCGGGATCCACTGGTCTGAGACCATCATCAAGCTCAGCGTGTCGACCTGGTACAGGTGCTCGCGCTTTGCATAGATCAAAGCCGCCATCAACGCCTTCGGCTTTCGGTCTACGTCTGCGTCTCTAGCCTGCAGGGTCGGTCCGTATGCCTTTTCGACCCGCTCCCATGCTTTGGACTCGATGTACAGCGGTACATCGGGCATGTGCTTGACCTTGATCTTTCGCCCAAACGGTGTCGCTTCAGACCCGACGAACTCACCGATCACGATGGCCATCTTGAACTGCACCGCGTCCTCGGGAGACATCAAGATCGAAAGCTTCCGCCGGCGACGCTCACCAATCTCGTCCTTCCTCTCCGACTTGAACGGCTCTGGAACGTACAGGCGCTCCTCCAGCGACCCACCTTTCACTTGGATGCCCCTGGCCGCCTCGGTCAGGTACTTGTGAATCACGAACTGGCTTCGACGGTCGAACATCGCCGGGTACCAGCGGTTGAAGCCAGCCGTCTCGTAGAGAAAGTGCAGCAGCCCTCGCAGGCTCATCCGCTTCCTTGGCGCGTGCACCTCCGCAGGGTCAACCACTGGCTCACCCCGAGGCAATGCTTTGCCGGGCACTCGCGAGAATGGGAAGTCGGTACGGATCTCAATCTGGTCGGGCGAGTGGGAAATGATGGCGTCGCCCATCAGCTCACCGCGGCCCGACGTGCTCAGTTCGGGCTCGAACGAGCTGCAGGTCGGATGGTGAAGATGACCCGTGTCCGGCATCCGCTTCACGACAAACTCGCCGTGCTTGGCGATGTACATCTCCACGCCGCCGCTCACACACATGCATCGCGGCCTCTCCGACGTTTGGTAGATCTGCGCCAACGCATCCTGGAGCCCGGGACTTCCGACATCGAAGGTCCTGCCGCGAATGAAATACTGGATTTCCATGTCATGCCCCCAGTTGCTGGTCAAACGATGTCCTTCGTCAGGACTTCCAGAGACTCACTTCCGCGCTGCTCGATGAGCCGCCTGACGGCACGCTCGCTTTTCAGTCCCAGCAGCTCACCAACCTGGCCCACGTCCGCGCCTCGTCGGTAGAGCTCTGTGGCAACGTGCTGTCGCGCTCGCTGCGCGCTGAAGCCGAACCACCCTGCCCTTCGGAAGATCGTTTGATAGGTGCCCAAGATCAGCCTGCATGTCTCGCGCTGATCCCAGTGCCCCCTCTGCGTCACGGCGAACGGCTCACCGAGCTCAGTGAGAAAGAGCTTGCTCAGAGGGTCGAGGCCTCTGAACCGCTGTGTTCTGCCTGCACCAATTCCGCGTCGCACACGCTCTGTCAGGTAAGCATCGATCGCGTCGATCGCCATGCGCGAGGTGAAGTGAAGGGGCCTTTCGAGACCGTTCGCGGCAACTTCGGCGCGCATCTCTGAATGCTGTCGAACGTCGCCAGGCGCATCCAGGTAGTCCCTGACCTCGAGCTTTGCGATTTCGATCGGCTTCGCACCGGTAGCAAGCAGCACGCAGACAAGCGCTACGTCACGATTCGCGTTGTCGCTTCGTGAGCGGATCCTTGAAATCCCACCTTCCAGCCAGGATGCAGAAAGGGGCGCACTCTTCTTCCCCGCCTTCGAGCCGTCGTATCGGCGTGCCGCCTCAAGCAACTCGGGCCCGGCTTGCCTGATCCGTTCAACGGAGATCCGCTCGTCACCGACGAAGTCGTCAATCTCGTTGCTTGCGATCAGGAGCTCGACCAGGCGCTTCACCTCGCGGTCTGCAGTCGACCTGCTGATGCCAAATGCTCTCCCCGCCAACTCGAGCGAATGCCCGCTGGTCAACATCACCAGCATCTGCCTTGCGTTTTCGACGGTGTGCGGCTTCATGGGTTCTTTTCCCTCGCGTGCCGCTATCTGTCGCAAAGCGGTGCGAAGGCAAAGTGTTCCGAGCCGTTCAGTCGGGGGCCATCAGAAATCCGGGGCTTTTCGAGCGACGCAGAGAGCAATCAACCGAAAGGTTGAGGACAACAGGAAAGTTGTTCCCGTGCTCAGAATTGGTGGCGCAAACAGGAAAAGTGAGCGTGCGACATCAAAACTGGCCTCTTCACAAGACGGCTCGAGGTGTTCGATACTGGTGACGTTCCTCGTGGCCTATGCCACCCCGTCCAGTTGGACGGACCGGCCCTGCTGGCGTTAGCGGTCGTGACCCGCCCTTCTATCTCGGCTGCTTCTTAGCCGACCGGCCGCCACTCTGGCGGTCTCATCCCTACCAATGCATGCGCTCTCGACCAACAGGTCGATGGGCCTCGCATCGCCATTCCTGGACACAGCCGCTCGCCGGCCAGGTCCTTATCCCCAACCGGGGAGCTCGCGCTCCCCCTCGGGGAAACGTGCGCTCTCCATTTCTGGAGAAACACATGAAAGCAAAGCCCGGGGACACATCCCTATGGCTACCAGGCTTCGAGTTCATCGACGAGCCTCCGGCACCAGACCTGTTCGCGGTGCAGATTCCGGAAGCTCCTGCCGCTCCGCCAGTCCCGCTGGCAGAGGCACACGCAGCGATCCGGAAGGCCTGGCGTCCCGCTTTTGCCGCGCCAGCACCAGCCCTACTTCGCAACGCTTGGCCATCGTGGAGCGACACCACCCTGATGGGCCTCGACTCGACCGTCGTCAAGTTCGACGCGAACGTGGAAGCGATTGAGACCCTCATGTCAATCGAAGCTTCCTGCCGTGGGCCAACGGAAGAAGAACGCAGGAGGTTGCTGCGCTACACCGGCTGGGGCGGCATCCCGGCCAGCTTCAACGAGGACGCGCGTGAACCTGCTTGGGCTCGACGTGCCGTTCTCCTTCGGCAGCTGCTAGATGCTGAGGATTTCGAGTCCGCTCGGTCCTCCGTCAACAACAGCCACTACACCGACCCTGTGGTCATCCACTGGGTATGGTCCATCCTGCAACGCCTCGGCTTCACTGGAGGATCCATCCTGGAGCCGAGTGCCGGCATCGGTCACTTCATTGGCTGCATGCCAGCCGAAATTGCAGAGCGGAGCCGCGTCACGGCCATCGAGATCGATCGTCTGTCTGGTCGCATCCTGCGATTGCTCTACGGCGCGCAAGTCGACGTCCGCATCAGCGGATTCGAGAACGCAAAGCTCGCTGATGCCTCGTGGGACCTCGTCCTGACGAACGTACCATTCGGCCAATACGGCGTTCTGGACCATCGGAATCGACCTTACAGCCGAGCCAGCATCCACAACTGGTTCATAGGCCGCGCACTGGATGTGGTTCGCCCAGGCGGCTTGGTCTGCGTGATCACGTCAACCTACTTCATGGATGGCGGTGACGACTCCATACGAGCCCACGTGGCGTCCGAAGCCGATCTTGTCGGGGCCATACGGCTGCCGTCGGGCACATTCGAGAGGCTTGCCTCGACCAGTGTGCAAGCCGACTTGGTGGTGCTCCAAAAGCGGGTATCAGGCAAGTCAGCGCCCGCGGCCGACTGGCTGGACCTCGGCTACGTGCCGAAGGCGATGCTGAAAGCTGGTTGCTACGACCAGTATCTCCGCATCAACAGCTCATTCGTCAGATCTCCGGAACGCGTTCTCGGCAAGATCGACAAGGTCGCCAACGGCTATGAAGCGGTCCCGACGGCCGTGTTGGACGGCGACCTCAAGACGGCGCTCGACGGTGCCCTGCCCCTCTTCCCGGAGGGGGCCTACACGCCCCGCACTTCGGCATCAGCCGAACAGCGGCCAGCAAGGAACCTTGCTGCAGCGCCACCCGGGTCCCGGCCTGGTTCGTTCGTCATTCATGACGGCCGGATTGGCAGGGTTGAGGGCGAGCATGTTCAGGATCTGCATGAACAACTGAACGCTACAGCTCGGCAGCGCGTCGCCGGGATGGTGGACATCCGCGATCGAGCAAGAGCGCTCTTGAATGCACAACTCGGCGAAGCGGCTGACGCAGAGCTTGAGAGTCAGCGACGTAGCTTCAACCATAGCTACGACCGGTTCGTGCAAAAGCATGGTTGTTTGTCCTCACGGGCCAACGCCCTCGCTTTCCGACGCGACCCGGACTATCCGCTGCTCTTGTCACTTGAGCACTATGACGAAGAGGAGGACACCGCCACCAAGGCAGCGATCTTCCGTCAGAGAACCGTCTCTCCCGTGAGGGAGGCTACAACCGCTGGTAACCCAGACGAGGCTCTCGCTCTCTCCATGCAATGGAAGGGGCGGGTTGACGCCGACTACATGGGACGTCTCCTACTGGCCAAACCAGAAGAGGTCATCTCGGACCTTCATGGGCGAGGGATGATTTTCTGCAACCCTGAAAGCGGCAAGTGGGAACCAGCGGATCAATACCTGTCGGGCGATGTGAAGCGCAAGCTGAACGCAGCCTTGAGCGCGGGCGATGCCTACCAGGCCAACGTCAGCGCTCTTGAGAAGGTGATCCCAGAAGACCTGCCGCCAGGAGACATCTCGCTACGCCTCGGTGCAGTGTGGGTTCCGGCCGATGTCATTGAAGCGTTCGCGAGGGAAGTATTGAAGGTCGAGAACGTCTCAGTGCGCTACATGGCTGTTGCCGGCACCTGGTCAGTGACATTCAACGACTGGACAGTCCGGCAGAACGTCGTTTGCACCCAGGAATACGGGACCGCAAGGATGCACGCCATGGACCTGGTTATGAATGCACTCAATGTGCAGACACCAACAGTGCGCGACCCGCATCCACTCAAGGATGGCGCGTATGTGGTCAACAAGGAAGAAACCCTTGCGGCTCGAGAAAAGCTCGCTTTGATTCGAGACCGGTTTGCAGCATGGGGTTTTGAGGATCCTCCTCGACGCGATCGGCTGTGCAGGATCTACAACGACCTGTTCAACTGTCTGCGCCAAAGGGAGTTCGACGGCTCACACCTGACGCTTCCTGGCTTCTCGAACTGCTTCACCCTTCACCAGAGCCAGCGAAACGCCATCTGGCGGATCGTGCAGTCCGGCAACACCGGTCTGTTCCACGCTGTAGGGGCAGGAAAGACCGCCATCCTCGCCTGCGCGGGAATGGAGCTCCGACGGCTTGGGTTGGCCAACAAGCCAACACACATCGTCCAGAACAGCACGCTCGAGCAGTACACCGCAGAGTTGGTGAGGCTGTATCCGTCAGCCTCGGTGCTGATGGCCACGAAGGAAGACCTAGCAGGTGATCGCCGGCGAGAGTTTGTCGCGCGTGTTGCCACGGGTGATTGGGATGCGATCGTCATGACGCACTCGACGTTCGAGATGCTCCCTATGTCGGCCGAGTTCACACGACGGTTCATCAAGGAGATCATCAGCGAGATCGAGATGGCAGTTCGAGCCTCCAAAGAAGACTACCGCTCGAACAGGATCGTCAAACAACTCGAGAGGATGAAGAAGGCCTGGAAGCTTCGGCTCGAAAGGCTAGAGAACATCGAGAGGAAGGACGATTTCCTGAGCTGGGAGTCGCTCGGAATTGACTTCATTGCAATAGATGAAGCCCATGCCGGGAAAAACTTATTTAGACACACGAAGATGGCTCGCATAGCTGGATTACCACTCAGCAACTCTCAGCGAGCTTTCGACTTGTATCTGAAGACCCGCTACACGATGAGTCTCTACGGAGGCGAACACCGCGGCATTGTGATGGCGACGGCCACTCCCATCAGCAACTCGCTCGCCGAGGTACACGTCTTTCAACGCTACCTCCAGCCGAACACATTGAGAGCCTTTGGCCTTGAACAGTTCGACGCATGGGCGGCGACGTTTGGTGAGACGGTGAACACACTGGAACTCGCGCCAGACGGTAGCGGCTATCGCATGGCCTCTAGGTTTGCGCGTTTCATTAACGTGCCAGATCTCATGTCGATCTTCTGCGACGTCTCCGACATCCGCACACGCGAGATGTTGAAGCTTGCGGTACCTAGACTGAAAGGCGACAAGCCGAGGACCGTCGTCTGCAAGCCAAGTGAGGAACTCAGAGCCTTCGTCAGAACCCTGGTGAAGCGTGCAGAGACGCTGAAGACAAAGCGCGTTGACCCCACGAAGGACAACATGCTTTTGATCACGACTGAAGGTCGGATGGCTGCGCTGGACATGAGGCTGATTGACAGCTCGCTTCCTGCGGATCCAGAAGGCAAGGTCGCAATGTGTGCACTGGAAGTGCGTCGCATCTGGAACGAAACCACTGACCTCAAAAGGGCCCAGCTGGTCTTCTGCGACCTTTCAACGCCTACCAGCTCCGGTCGCTTCAGCGTTTACCACGCGCTTCGTGACGAGCTCAAGGCATTGGGAATCCCTGCGAGTGAAATCGCGTTCATCCATGACGCTGATTCAGACAGCCAGAAGGCCCGACTTTTCCGCCAAGTGCGCGAAGGTAAGGTTCGAGTGCTGCTTGGGTCGACGCAGAAGATGGGCGTTGGGACAAACGTACAACGCCGTTTGGTGGCGCTGCATGAACTCGACTGCCCATGGCGGCCTTGCGACATCGAACAGCGCGAGGGCCGAATCTTGCGGCAAGGCAATGAGTGCGAAGAAGTGGAGATCATTCGCTACGTCACAGAGGGCAGTTTCGACGCCTACAGTTGGCAGACGGTGACCACCAAGGCGAAGTTCATTACTCAGGTGATGAGCGGAGACAAGGCAATTCGGACCGTCGAAGATGTGGAGCTCGCAACGCTGACCTATGCTGAAGTGAAGGCGCTCGCCTCGGGCAATCCTAAGGTGATCGAGAAGGCTGGTGTTGACGCAGAGATCGCCAAGTACGCATCCCTTCTATCCGTGTGGCGCAACCAGCGCTACAGCAACGAGTCGGAAGTCACAAGCTTGCCGATGAGGATCGCCAGCACCGAGAGGCTTCTCGCCGCGCTCGAAGCAGATGTTCTACGCGCTTCAGATGTGTTGAGTACGTCGCACCTCGAGGTGAAAGTGCACGGTCGCGGCTACCTTGGTCGTGATCAAGTGGCTGACGTCCTTCGTCAGTCCGTGCGCGCTGCTCGAGCTTCAGTGTCGCGGATGTCGCGGGATGAGTTTCTTGGCAACGTCGGCGCATTCGAGCTCTGGGTTGCAGTTGGTCGGGTCGAGGAGGAAGTTCACCTCTTCGTCAAGGGGGACACGTCTCACGACTGCGTTCCTTGTCAAACCGGCCCCGCACTATTCGACGCTCTGATCAAGACTTTGAGCGGCATGGAGACGCACCGGCAAGAGTGCTCTGAACGGTTGAGGCTGATGCGTCAGAAGCTAGAGGCCCTGAAGGCAGAACTTGGACGTCCGTTCGAGTTTCAAGAGAAGCTGACAGCGCTGGTAGCTCGACAACGCGAGCTCGATGCTGAGTTGGATCTTGGAAAGGATGAAGTCGGTAGCAATGCCATCGACGACGTGCCTGAGAAGATCGCTGCTTAACTTCAAGTCGGATGCCCCATCGCACATTGCGGTGGGGCATTTTTTTGGTTCCTCACCAATCCAAGTGGGACGCCAGGCGGATACGCACAGCGCGCCTTCGACCCTTATGCCATGCCAATATCAAAGCCCGCTTCGACTGCGTTCTTGATCGCAGCTTTGTGAGCCCGTCGATCGCCAGCGAGTACGGCATCGCGAGATACATCGCCGAGCATCTCCTGCGAAAAGTCCCGCACATCGAAATGTCGCTCCGTTTGTGTGTCCAAGTACCAGAACTCGCTCGCGATGTCTTGATGCTTTTCAAGGTGCCGGATGACCCGGCCACCCGTTTCAGGCGCGCTCATGAAGATCGCACCTGGTTTCATATCGCTTGCAAGCTGCAGTTTGGCGTTCCTTCGGTGACCTTCTGATGCCTGCCACACAAAGCCAGCCTCCACATACTGGACGATCATGGATAGCGCATAGACCTGGGTATGCCGACGTGAAAGTTCTGCGAAGGCATCTGCAATACGATCAACTTGTTCGGAGTACTTACGAAAATCAGTGAGTGCCACAAGTGATAACAGCTCTTCTGTTGAAAGGCTCTGCACTCCTGTGGTCTCGTTCTGTCTCAACTTATTTGGCATCTTTTACTCCAGATAGTGTGCCGTGCTCATCGAGCTTTGCGTGGTCAGGAGAAGATGACGTGCACAGGCTTGCCCGTCTCACGCTTCAGTCGCTCGATCTGCGCGAGGATCGTCCTGCCTAGAACTTCAGGGAATGGCACCTGGATGTGGATGGGCTCGCCAGCACGAATTCGCGCTGCCATCACATCAAACAAATCCACCTCTTGGTGCGCGTCGGGAGTCTCAGCTTGCATGGTGCTAATCCTATTCCGCAAATCGTCAGGCCAAATGCGCCTAGGTTTCCGTCCGTGTCTCACCCAGCAAAGACACGAGCAAGGCGCAAACCGACTCGGCATCTGACGGTCAGCGGCGAACCCAGGCACCTCCCGGGAAATGCGGCTGCAGTCGGCTATACGTCCGCCGAACATTCCGCTCTGCCATGGAGCCCCAATCTGGCTTTTCTCCCTAAGATTTCTATTTGTCCTAACTGTCCACAACCTAAAAGTTAGGAAACGGGGCTTGTGATCCTACTGAGTGCCTCCTCCTGGCGACGTCCTGGCAGACGAAGAATCGATCCCTGCAATCGATGCATAGGCACTACAAGCCGAGCCGGAAAAGTAACGCGGTTTCGCATTTTCAATAGAAGTCGCCGCCTGCGCTCCCCGGCGCCATGTTCTCGAATTTCGTCAGGGGCTTGAGGAACGCGAGCTTCACGGTGCCGGTGGGGCCGTTACGCTGCTTGCCGATGATGATCTCGGCCACGCCCGGCTCCTTCGACTGCTCCTTCAGATAGTAGTCGTCGCGGTAGATGAACATGATCACGTCCGCGTCCTGCTCGATGGCGCCCGATTCGCGAAGGTCGCTCATCATCGGCCGCTTGTCGGTCCGGGTTTCCACGCTCCGGTTGAGCTGCGAGAGCGCGATCACCGGGCACTTCAGTTCCTTGGCCAGTGACTTGAGGCCGCGCGAGATCTCGCCGATCACGGTGGCGCGGTTTTCTTCCGAGCCCCCGCCGCTGCCGCTCATCAGCTGCAGGTAGTCGACGACGATGAGGCCGAGCTGCCCACACTGGCGGGCCTGTCGGCGCGCGCGGGCGCGCAGTTCGCTGGGGCTCAAGGCCGAGCCTTCGTCGATGAAGACCGCGGCCTTGCCGAGCTTCTCGACGGCTTCGGAGAGGCGGCCCCATTCGTCGTCGAGCAGCTTGCCGGTACGCAGGTGCGACTGGTCGATGCGCCCGAGCGAACCGACCATCCGCAGGGCGAGCTGTGCCGCGCCCATTTCCATCGAGAACACGACGACGGGCAGGCCCTCGTTCACCGCCACGTTCTCGGCGATGTTGAGCGCGAAAGCGGTCTTGCCCATCGAAGGGCGTGCGGCCAGCACGATGAGATCGCCGGGCTGCAGGCCGGCGGTCATCTTGTCCATGTCGTAGAAGCCGGTGCGAACGCCCGTCACTTCTTCGGCGCCGTTCTCGTGCAGCTCGTTCACCCGGTCGATGAGCTGCACCACCAGCGTGTCCATGCTGATGAAGCCCTGGCGCGAGCGGGAGCCTTCTTCGCCGATCTTGAAGATCTTGCTCTCGGCTTCGTCGAGGATCTGCGGCACCGGGCGGCCCTGCGGATTGAACGCGGCCGTGGCGATCTCGTCGCTCGCGGAGACGAGCTTTCGCAGCACAGCGCGCTCCCTCACGATCTCGGCGTAGCGGCGCAGGTTCGCAGCGCTCGGCACGCTCTGCGCGAGTGCATTGAGGTACACGAGGCCGCCGCAGGCTTCGGCCTTGCCGAGGCTTTGCAGCTGCTCGAAGACGGTGATGACGTCAGCCGGCTTGGCGTTGTTGATGAGCCCACCGATCGCCGCGTAGATCAGCTGATGCTCATGGCGATAGAAATCGTTGTCGTTGAGCAGGTCTCCGGCGCGGTCCCACGCGCTGTTGTCGATCAGCAGGCCGCCGAGCACGCTCTGTTCGGCTTCGATGGAGTGCGGTGGCACACGCAGCCGCTCAACCTCGGCATCTTCAATGCGACGATACTGTTCCTGGAACTTCTGCCTTGACGACATACGTCCATCCTTGTTCTAAACGTCACCTCTTCAAGGTCGCACATCACGGCTGGTAAGCGCTGAAGTGCACAGTCTCGAGAATCAGCTCGTCGACATCTCATTGAGGCGCGGCGGCCGCTCCTTGTCGATTCGCTCAAACAGCTTCAGGAGACGTTCTCCGATCACCGCCCCTACCAGTCGCCACGTTCCTTCGACCAGGTGGTACTCGTCCGGTACTCCTCCTCTCCTCAAGAAGAACCGAAGACCGGGCCTCGGCTGGATCCATGCGTCCTCGTACTCCCGACGAGAGGTTTGGACGATCGACTGCGTCTGTTTGACCGCTTCAACCTTCTCAGCCTTCTCTACTTCGAGCGCATGAAGTGAGGCGTAGTCGATGTTGTCCGATGCGAGCTTTCGAAGGTACGCAAACCGGTTGCGGCTTCCTCGTATTGCTTCCAGCCTGGCCGTCACGATCGAGCCAAGTCGCTTCTTGTGCTCCGTGCAGATCCTCATCAGCTTGAAGACGGCAGACTCGCTTAGCCCCAGATCAAGCAGCGGCAAGCAGTCGTCGGGAACACTGCGGTTTCCGCTTCGACCAGCTGTCGAGAGAGTCCGCGCCGGCTCGGCGAGATGTCTCTCGTAGAGACTGTCTCGGTTAAAGCCTTCTTTATGGCCGGCTGAAGTTTTTTTCCTGATCGAACTGGATGCTTCCTGCAACCCAAGAAGCTTGGTCGCCGCTTCTGTGAGGCAAACCGTGATGCACGAGAAATTGCCCCATCGCGTCCTTCCCTGCTCTTTCACGATCAACCCTGCGTCTTCAAGTGCCTGCAGCCAATTGCTGACTGTCCGCTCCACCTTCTCGAACAGCTCTGCCAAGTTGCATCGCTTGACCCAGAAGCTCGCAGACCCATCTTTCGCTTCTACGCGGCGCAACAGCGTGGCCAACGCCACTCTCTCAGGTGCGTTGAGCTTTACAGGGAATGCTGGATCCATGCATCGCGCAATCGCGCGCTGAATAAGCTGAGGCAAATCCTTGCCTGCGTATTCACATACGGGGGTAGTCATGTCGTTCTCCCGACGAGGTTGACAACACCCCTGGCGAGACCTAAAGTCCCACCAACCTGCACACCGGAGCCAAAAGGTGCGTTTGGGGTGTCGTTAAGACACAGGAAGTGCCCGCCGATTGCCGTCGCCGGGCACTTTCGCTTTCTAGGATGTCACTTCATTCGATGCTTCCGCTCTTTGCTGCTTGGCGTACTCGAGCGCTGCGGCTTGAGTTGCTCTGTTGATGTCTTGGTCTGGCTCGCGTGCCACGTAGAGGTACCCGTCCCAAAGCTTCCACGAGAAGATCAAACGTGCATGCTCCATTTCCTTCAGAGCTTCTTTCAGCGACTGACGAAACTTCGGCATCGTCGACGCTGTTGAGCCGCTGAGTTTCCGGATCACTTCCTCCGGGGCCACGAACACTTCGCTCTTCGCAACCGGTGCCATGAAAGCGTGCAACCAGCGTGCAATCGGTTTGCTCACGCTCATGCGCTCGTTCCAGTCGAGGAGCGCGTAGTTCGGATCGAAGAGGTGCCTGATTTCAGGTTCGAGCCATACGCACCACTGTTGCTGTTTCGGCCCACCTTCTGCCAACACCCACTTGCGAATGATGTTGGCCGCATAAACCATCTTGCGGTTCTTGACCTTCCACGTTTGGTGCAACGATCCGTTCTGCATCCGGGTTAGGCAGGCCTTGAGCCGCTCGTATCCCTCCTTGGATACCTTCCAGTCGAGCTCGCGGAGCATTTGGTGCCCAGAGAACCGCACGCTGATGCCTTCGTTTCGGTCGACCGATGATCCGCGCGCCAGGTGGAAGAGTTGGATGAGAACGTCTTCATCGTCCGTTCTCAGCTCTTCCCCCGTGTAGACCATCGCCGTTTCGCCTTCCGATGCGATGGGCAGCTTGTCGAGTCGACGACGCTCACGCTTGCCTCCGACCGAAAAAAGCGCGGATTTTGCAAAGGTCACCGGAAGCCCGCGATTGCGCTCGTCCCACAGCGGCATCTGCACGCTGTTGACAGGCTCGCTAGGTGAGCTAGGTGGAGGGACGATTAAATCCATGAGACCGGATTGTGATTGAGTCCCAGGACATGCTGCCAGCCGCCTCATCTCGCCTTATTGGGTACGACGTTCGCCCTATCAGGTACGACGTTCGCCCTATCAGGTATTTGGCCGTTTTCCGCCCTTGTTGAAGCGCTTAGAAGAGTTCGCCCTTTCAGGTATCGCCCGTTTTGGGGCCGATTCCGTTGGCTATCAATGCAAAACGCCCTTGGCAAGCCGAAATCAGGCCCAAAAAGCGCAACGTTGGCGCCAAGATCGGCTCAACCGAAGTGTTGAGTAGACCGGGCGACCCTACTTGAAAGGGCGAAGAGCCTGCCGGGTTCATACCTGAAAAGGCGAACGTCGCAGACGCGGCATACCTGAAAAGGCGAATGCAAGACTGGCGAAGATAAAGGTATTGAGGCGCAGTGAGTACACGCGTGCTGGTTGTCCCTTGATCACGCCGTACCTGAAAGGGCGAACTGGACTCTTCTATTCGTTCGCAAATTCGCCCTTGAGCATCTCTACCAGCGCCTCCCGGCGCTTCTGGTCCTCGAGTCTGATCTCCAGCACCACGCGACCATCGTCCCAGTCCTTCAGAACTCCGACCTCCTGGCCGCCTGCTTGCAGCTTGTACTGCCTGCTGTTTAACTTCGTGCGCCTAGACTTCTGACCTCGTTGCCGGCTCTCGACCTCTTTTTCGAGCCGGCGGACCGAGATCTGTCCTTTGATGATCCCTTCCACCAGGTCGAGCAACTCTTTTTCGGTCGTGAGGCCGACAAGCTGGGAGAGCAGCTGCCCCGTAGCCGGTCCGAAGGCCCGTGGATGCTTCCTGATTTCTGCCAACACCGTTTCAGGTAGCTTGGTGAATGCCATGATCTTCGAGACTTGGCTCTTCTGAAGCTTCAACTTCGAAGCAATCTCGTCCAAGCTGGCTACGTAACCCTTCCTCAGTTGGATCTGCCAGGACAAGGCCTGGTCGAGAGCTGTTTCCGCCGTGTGGCGATTCAGCTCAGTCGACAGGACGTATCGATCAAAGCCGTACACCGGGGCATGCGGGAGAAGCTTTATCGTCTTGATGCCTGCACGCTGCAGCGCCAACTTCCGTTTGTGAGAAGACAAGAGGAGCCATTCACCGGGCCGCTCTGGGTGAGGCATGGCTCTCGCGGGGTCCTTCTGCCCATGTTCACGCATGCTCTGTGCGAGCTCTTCGATGTCTTCGTCCGGGAACGTCTGCCGGCTGTTTTCGTCGTTGGGGTGCGCATGCTCCAAAAGCACCTCAATTACGCCCTCTGTCGTCGCCGTCGAGGCGCTTTCCGACTGGCGGTCTATCTGAGGGTCTGCCGCCGCCGGCCTCAGAAGGCTCCCGCCAGTTTGTTGTAGTACCCGGTCAGCAGCTGCGAAGCGCGCGTCGATCGCCGTCTCGTTCCCGCTCATGGACCCGCTCAACGCACTCGCGAGCGCCTTCGACTTTGAAGTTTTCACCTTCTGTTGGCCCGTCATTGCTTCTTGCCCTTCTCTTGGCGCGTCTCCAGCGCACTCAGGATTTCGTCAACCATTGACTCGACTTCGCTGACAGCTTCTTTCGCCCGTCTGATGTCATGGACCGTTCCTCCCACCAGGGGACACTCCTTGTAGGCGCTTCTCAGCCCCAGCTGTGTTTTCAGCAGCGGAATTGCCGTGTCCTTTCCCAATTCTTCGGCCGCGACTGCTGCCAACGTGGTTCGCTGAACCATGTTCAGCACAGTCACCCCGCGCAGGTCTCGATTGGTGTGCATCGCAGTGCTTACCAACCGCTTCGCTGTTGCGACCGCCCATAGATCGTTCGGCGACGGCACGACCGGCACCACGGCCAAGTCCGAAACGGTGAGTGCCGAGTTGGCCGCCGGGGATTCAGACGATGGTGGGCAATCTACGACTATATAGTCGAAAGAATCCATGTCGTGCCTCATCTCCCGGTGCACGTTTCCTCCCAACGCACTTAGGTTTGCGATTCGTGCGGGAAATTCTTTGTGGTCGCGTGCTTGAGCGACCCAACGAGACGATGTGTTTTGAGGGTCGATGTCGATGAGCTTTACTCGATTTCCCCTCTTGCCCAACGTCCCAGCAATGTGAACTGCCACCGTCGTCTTTCCGGCGCCACCCTTCTCATTGAACACAGTGATGATTTTTGCTGTCAAAGCTCCGCTCCTGAAGAGTTTCCACGTGGAAACTGAGTTGTTCGGAATGTAGAAGACGACTTTGTCACGGTCAAATGAAAGTTCAAACTACGGGCCTTTTGCAATTGAGTTGTCGTTTTAAGTGGACGCATAGACCAGTTTCCACGTGGAAACTTGCCACCGGCCTCCGTAGTTTTCCACGTGGAAACTAGCCTGCTCTGAACCACCTCCGCGCAGTTTCCACGTGGAAACTGCGCATGAGACATTCACGAGAAGCGGCTTGTGAAGCGCTCCATGTCTACGCCGAGCGCCTCATCGTCTTCCGTCACATAGGTGGATGTCGTGTTGAGCGTTGTGTGCCCCAAGAGCTTCTGGACGCCGGGTAGAGGTACACCGTTCTTCAATGCAAGGGTCGCGCAGGTGTGCCGAAGCCAGTGTGTGGAAGCATCACGGAACTTCGCGGCTGCCTCCGGGTTGGACGCTGCGAGTTCAGCTGCGCGCGCCTTCAAATGGCTCTTTAGTGAGTCGTAGAGTTGTGTGTATTGCAATGCGTCCCGTGCCTCTGGGCTCGATCCGCCTCGCCTTCCTCGGCGACTGCGGAGTAGAGGCTCTTCAAACGTCGGGTGCCCCTCCCGAGCGCGCGTGGCCTCTATGACTTTGTCGAAGTTGACCTTCACGCTGTCCAGGTATCCAAGCAGGGCAAGACGAGTAGGGGAGGTGAGGGGAACGAGCCGAGTTTTATTGCCCTTGCCGAGTACTTTGAGGCGCCACTTTTCCCGACCTGGTCGAATGCTTCCTAATTTGAGTGAAAGCATTTCTCGCGCTCGAAGCCCACAGCCGAATCCGAGCCATAGCACCAGCAAGAGGCGTCGCTCAAGCTCCGGTCCGTCCGGAGACAGAGGGGACACAACGTGCCGCCACTCCTCGTCCGTGAAGCTTCTGCCGACAAATTGTTCGGTGGCGTCCGCAAGCTTGATTCGTGTCGCAAGGGTTTTACCCAGCGCGTCCCAAATGTTGTCCTGCAGGTACCTGAACTCCTTCAGGTACTTGAACAACGAACGGATCGTCAGAAGATCCTGGTTGACCGAGTCTGGCGACAACGGGCCGTCGAACGGACGCCATTCCGGCGTGTCGCGCTTGGCGGCTCGTTTGCCAATCCACTCGCTCGCGGGGAGCCTCCAGCCTGCCTTGATCCAAGTCGCTTCATCGAGCCTCCCAAGGTTCTCTAGCCACGAGCGATAGTGGGTTGCGTCGTCGACCGTCAGTTGTGAGAAGGTTCTGCGTCGCTCTAGGTAGCACCACAGCAAGAGGCGCTCGGCGTTCTTGCGGTAGGACCGCAATGTGTTGGCGTTGCTCGCTTTGGCCTTCAGCCAGCTCTCGATGGCCTGCCTGTCGTTCTGTACGCCGAGGGCGTTTCCGGCCTGGCTGAAGGGAGCTGAACCGGTGGGCGAGGGGAGGGGGGCCACTCCTACAAACGGCAGCTCAAAACGCTCCAAGGGAACGAGCCTGCTGGCGTTCGCGGGTGGCGGCGGAGGGGCTAAGGGCAGGGCAGGGGGGTGCGGTTTCAGGCCATGCTCGTCAAACCACTCCTGCAGGCGCCGGGCCCACACGTCCCCCACCCCCGGCACCTCCTTCCAGCGGATGTTCGTGCGGGCCGTCAGGGCGTCAGCCACGGCGCCCAGTGAGGCCAAGCCGGCCGCGGCCAGGTTCTTGGCCAGGTTCGGTGCCAGCCACCGCTCAACGGCATCTTCGCGCGCAGGCGAGCGCCGGGTCGCTCGCTCGAGCAGCTGCAGGGCTTGGCGCAGCCGCTGGTTCAGCCGCTCGCGGCGGGCGGCCGCTCGTGCCTCGGAGGGATTCGTTTCGCCGTATTCCTCCTTCCACATCGCCTGGAGTTCCACCTCGCTCCAGTCGCCGGCGTCGGCAAAACGCTCTGAGAACTCCGCGAGGGTCGGCTTGGTCGTGGTCGACGTCTTGACCCGCCACGGCTCGCGTCGGAACAGGCCCACCAAGGCTGGCTGGCCAGCGTCCAAGGCCTCCTGGATAAGCGCCTGTCGCACCCAGCCCAGCGTCGCCTTCGCCAGGGTGTCCTGGTAGTCGCCGTCGACCGCCAGGTAGGTCGCCCAGGCCTTGGCCATCTCGACCCCATCCATCACCGCGCGGTAGAACCGGATGTGGTCGCGGGTCAGCTCGCGGCTGCCTGCAGGAACGAGCTCGCGGGTCATGGAGGTGTCCTAAGTGCTTGTCACGCTTCGATTTGCGGCCGTTTTGTAGTGGCGGCGGGCTCTCAATACAAACTGGATGCTTTCCGATGATAGTATAGGTTATCATCGGTTTAGGCCCTAAAAAGAAAAATCCGATGCGTCGCGAGCGATCGCGCTTAGTCTGCAGCTTTCGCGAAATTCCAAAATCGAATCGGTCTGCTCAAATTTTGTGCACACGAAATCCAGCTACCAAATTTTGCGGTGCCTCAGAAAATTTCATTAGAAATCAAAGAGTTATGGCGTGATGCATTAGCGGATCTGGCGAGCTGCACCATTTCTGCTGCTGATTTTTACGGTCACCGCGTCGGACATGCCTTCATCCCGCCGCGCGACGTCGGGCCGCGCGGTCCAGAAGTGCGTCGCCATAGGGTGCGACGCTGAACTCCATCGTGCCTCTGAAGTTAATGCCACTGAGTCGTGAGGTTGGGGCTCGGCCTGCCGGTCGAGCAGGCGAATGCGAAGGTCAAGATTCTTGAGCGCTATCAGGAGAGTACTTGGGTCGCTGTTTTATGCGCAGCCACAAGCACTGAGCTCATCTTTTGGCGAAAAAAATCTTGAATCCCATCCAACCCTCTGCTTCAAGCGAGCCAGCAGGACACCATCAAGTACCCACAGAAGCCGAGACGGTGCAGGCACTCCTGCCGCGGCTCAGCCCGGGGGAAGCGCCTAAGGCGCCGCGTCGCAAGCCAGCGAAGCAGTGACGCTCGATCTCTCGCCAGTGCTTCAAGTTCGAGCACGTGAATTCGCATGAATCCACGCGCACAGGATATCGGTGCGTATTCCACGCGATGGCGGACACGATTCCAGGCTGATGGCGGACAGCATTCCAAACTGATGGCGGACACCTGCGGGGTGTTCTGAGTGACCCGAACGCGGCATACGCTGACCGGTTTTTTGACCGGAACCAGCGATGCCCACACCCAGGGTCACCATGAGCAAATTACGACATACACTGCAACTGCTGCACGGCGGGGCCTTGAGCACCCGTCAAATCGGTGCCGCTCTCGGCATCTCCAAATCCACCGTCAGCGAGATAGCCAGCTACGCGCGCGTGGCCGCCGTGGACTGGGCGCTGGCCCAGACCTTGAGCGACGAAGAACTGCAGGCCCGGCTGTACAAGCCAGCGGTGGCCCGCCAGTCCCGCCACCTCGAGCCCGACTATGCCCACCTGCACCGGGAACTGCGTCGCCCCGGCGTGACGCTGCAACTGCTGTGGGAGGAGTACCAGCACCAGCACGCCGGGCAGGCTTACAAGTACAGCGCCTTCTGCGAGAAGTACAAGGCCTGGGCCCGGCGCCTGCAGCGCTCCATGCGCCAGAACCACGAGGCCGGCGACAAGCTGTTTGTGGACTACGCCGGCCAGAGCCTGCCTGTCGTGGATGCAGGCACTGGCGAGATTCGCCAGGCCCAGGTGTTTGTGGCGGTGTTGGGGGCATCGAACTACACCTATGCCTGCGCCACCGCCAGCCAGAAGGCCGCCGACTGGGCGGCCAGCATCATCGCCACGCTGGAGTTCATCGGCGGCGTGCCCCGCCTGCTGGTGCCTGACCAGCCGCGCGCACTCATGGCCCGTCCCGACCGCTACGAGCCCACCGCGCACCGCCTGCTCGAAGAACTCTCGGCCCACTACAGCCTGGCCGTGATGCCGGCGCGCCCGGCCAAGCCACGCGACAAACCCAAGGTGGAGGTCGCCGTGCAGGTGGTCGAGCGCTGGATTCTGGCGCGGCTGCGCCACCAGACCTTCTTCAGTCTGGCCGAGCTCAACCGGGCGATTGCCGCCTTGCTGGTGGACTTGAACCAGCGCGCGTTCAAGAAGCTGCCGGGTAACCGCGCCAGCGCCTTTGCCGAGCTCGACAGGCCGGCCCTGCGCCCCCTGCCGGCGGTGCGCATGCCCATCGCCCGCTTCAAGCCCGCCCGCGTCAACATCGACTACCACGTCGAGCTCGATGGCCACTACTACTCGGTGCCCCACGCGCTGGTGGGCGAGAAGGTCGAGTTGCGCATCACGGCCACCACGCTCGAGGTTCTGCACGGCAACAGGCGGGTGGCCGCCCACATCCTCAATCCTCGCCGGGGCGCGCACACCACCGTGCCCGAGCACATGCCGGCCTCACATCGCGAGCATCTTCAGTGGACCCCTGCCAAGCTCATCGCCTGGGGTGAGCGCGTGGGCGCGGCCACCGCCGCCGTGGTGCGCTGGCAGATGGAGCACCGCCAGCATCCCGAGCAGGGTTACCGCTCCTGTCTGGGTCTCATGCGCCTGGGCCGCGAGTACGGTGTCCAGCGCCTGGAAGCAGCCTGCGCGCGGGCACAGTCGATTCGCTCACCGTCCTACAAGAGCATTGCGTCCATCCTCAGTTGCGGCCTGGACCAGCGCCCGCTGGACGCCCCCATCACCGCGCAGGCCACACAGGCCAGCCTGCCACTGCACGAGAACGTGCGCGGGCCGGGCTACTACCACTGAGAAGCCCAGACACCGAAGCGAAACAAACAAGGAACAACCATGCTCAACGAACAGACCCTCAACCAACTGCGCACCCTGCGCCTGGACGGCATGGTGGCCGCCCTCAGCGACGTGGCCACCCACCTCATGGCCAGCGAGCTGCCCTTTGAACAACGCCTGGCGCTGCTGGTGCAGCGCGAGGTGGACTGGCGTGACGGCAAACGCCTGGAGCGGCTGCTCAAGGCCGCCCGTTTGAAGGTCTGTAGTGCCTGCCTGGAGGACATCGACTGGCGCGCCAGCCGGGGCCTGAGCCGGGAGGTCATCACCAGTCTGGCCGGCGGGGACTGGCTGCGCCATGGTCACAACGTGCTGCTCACCGGTGCCACCGGTTGCGGCAAGACGTGGCTGGCCTGCGCACTGGGGCAGCAGGCCGCGCGCCTGGGGTTCTCTGTCCTCTACACCCGCGCGCCACGGCTGCTGCAGGAGCTGCACGTGGCCCACGGCGACGGTAGCTTTGGCAAACGGCTGGGGCAACTGGCCCGGCTGGACCTGCTCATCCTGGACGACTTCGGTATCGCACCGATTGCCGCGCACGAGCGAAACGACCTGCTGGAGTTGCTGGACGACCGGGTGGGCACGCGCTCGACGCTCATCACCAGCCAGTTGCCGGTGACGGCCTGGCACGCCTGGCTGGACGAGCCCACGCTGGCCGACGCCATCCTGGACCGCATCGTGCACGGTTCACACAAGATAGCCCTCAAGGGCGAGTCGATGAGAAAGCTCACCAAGACCGCCTGAGCCGCCCGTGCCGAGCACCGTTCCACGCTGATGGCGGACAGTTCGGCTACGATTGCAGCGTCACTCAGGACACCCGCGCAGCGTGTCCGCCATCGCCTGGAACGCTGTCCGCGATGGGAATGGAATCACTGTCCGCCATCAGTGGAATGCGCATCGGTCCTCGAGCACTCCTTTTCGCGGGCAAACAGGTCGACAACGCCGTGCTGCAGGCCAGCGGCCCGTGATTTGAGCCATGACATCACCTTGCATCCCAGCAGCTCCGACCGGTTAGACTTCCCACATGTTCAAGAAAAAGCCGTCCCCGGCAAAGCCAGCCGAGCAGCGCCTCCAGAAGGTTGCTGTGAAGCGGGTTCGCGTCGCCAAGGCACAACGGGCTATTTTTCTTGCCAAGGTGAAGGCGACCCAGCCCAACGAAGCCACTGAACAAAAGGCAGATCGCCTGGTCGAGCGCGTTCGCGCCGCCAAGTCCGCAGACTTCCTCCAGCAGTACCGCACAGCGTCCTGATGGCGTTGCCAGAGGACCGATATGGCCTCTTGCCGGTCATTGAAGTTGATCCGGCGCTGCTGGCCACGTTCAAGTGCGGCAGGGCGCACCTCGACAGTTTTCTTGCACAGGCCCCTGATTTCCACCGAGCTCGCCTTGGCCTGACCACTGTCGCGTTCCACCGCGACATCGATGGCATCGTGGGCTACTTCACCCTCGCCAATGACTCGCTCCCTCTGACGACGTCGGAGCAGTTGGAACTCAATGTGGACGTCGTGCTGAAGGCGTATCCGGCAGTCAAGCTCGGCAGGTTGGCGGTTGCCAGCCACCTGCAAGGCCAGGGCATCGGTGAGCAACTCATGTCGTTCATCCACGGCGAGATTCTCGACTCCGAATCCCTCTCGGCGGCCCGCTTGGTCATCGTCGATGCGGATCACGAGGAGCGTGTGGTCGCGTTCTACCGCCGGCATGGCTATCAGGAATCGCTTTGGGCCGAGGCTCAGGCAAAGAACCATCGGACTCTCAAGGTTGGCGCCCCGCCCACCACGGTCAAGATGATCCGGGACATCCTGGCCTAGCCCTGCCAGCGCCACATTCTGTTGCGACGATTTTGGCAGCCGTTTAATGCGCATGACGCTTGAAGATTCGGGCTCACCCGATCCCGAGGCCAACGCGGAAACCTAAGTCACGCGAATAACGGTGAGGCCCCACATGCGCAAAACGCTTATGTGTGATTTCCGGCTTCATCCCGGCTGGCTCCCTTCGCATCCGCTTTTGTGCGCTTGATTTCACGCGCACAGATTTCCGCCGCTTTGCCCGATAAAACAATGAGGCGCGGCTACCTGCTCGTCGCTAAGTTGTTGATTCTTATCGGATATACCGCCGCCCTCGGCGCGGAAAAAAATGGCGCACCGAATTTGTCAATTCAGCCGCTGCGCTGTTTCGGGCCGGTTTCGAGGGACGAAGCAGCACTTCTGCGTACCGGTCGATGCTGAAACTCATGGTGCCGCGGAAGTTGATGTTGCCGAAGAATACTGGACCGAGCTGGCGCACCAGGTCGTCCTCGATGGTTGTCCGTTGGCCCGCAAGCGCTTGATCACCTCCTGAAGCTTCAAAACCGACTCGCCACGTTTGAGCAGCGTGTGGATCTCGCGCCGGAAGGCGTCGTTGGTGAAGTAGTCGCACAAGAACACCGACCGCAGGAGTCGGCCATAGTGGTCCAGGGCGCGGTAGAGCCGATCGCCGGCGGCCGCGCTTCCATTGCGCGCCAATGCCCAACTGACCGTGACCTTGCCCGTCATGATCGAGGCCACCAGGCGAAGCATGTCGTCCCATCCGTCCCTGATCGCCTTGACGTTCACGTTGGCGAAGGCCACCTTTTCCAGCCCATCCCGCACCTCCATGCCACGCGGAAGCCAGATCTTGCAGTCGGGCAACCCAGCCAGCTGCGGGCACAGGTCGAACTTCAGCAACTTGGCGACTGACATGGCAGCGTAGGAGATGGGAGCGCTGGACGCTCGCTGACATGTCAAGGGGCAAGGCGCTGGAGATGACCAGTGGTGGCATGCCGGCTCGAGCCCGGTGGGATCAGGCGCGCCCCAGACCTGGCGGGAGGCCGATGACTCATCGAAGGAGTAGCCTTCGTCGAGCAATTTTGGCAGCACCGGCGTGGATTGGCCTTTGCTTCTCCGCTTCACTTTCAGCTTTGACTCCGTGCGTCGCTACCGATCGCAATGCCGTGATGGTGGCGAGATAGACAGTCACCCAGGGCGGCCGCCGCCACGACGAGCTGACGGCCATCTCCGAGTCCCATGCCTTGCTACCGAACATCGTGATCGCCTGGAACACCATGAAGATGGAGGTGGCCGACCTCTGGCGTTCCCGTAAGCAGCCGATCCCCGACGAATTCCTGCGTCACATGGGGCCCGTCCACTTCGGGCATATCAATTTCCGTGGGTGATCTCCTTCGACTTCGAGGCATGCTGCAGCGTGCGCCACGGTACAGGACTCGAGCCGCTTAAGCGCTAACCTCCCTTTTTGCACCGAAATCAAGCTGCTCAAAAAAGAGGCGCACGGCTAAGTCATTGATTTAATTGGGTTTTGGTTCCACTAACCACCATTTTTGCACCGGAATCAACGCGCCTAGTTTTTAAGCACCTGGATTATTCGATCTGTGGCTCTCTTCTCTCGATAGCTGGACGGGCACGGCTGCCCAACTACACGCCCAATGCGATTTCAGTCGGCTTAACGATTTCAGCGCTTCATTCCCACAATGAGATGCAGTACCACCCCGCAATGTGAGGAAGGCCCTCTTCAAGAGCGTGACTTCTGTCAACGACCTTTATTGCAATACCCCCAACTCCCGAACACCTCAAAGCTTCGGCAATCTCGCCTTCCCGCTCCACATACACCTTGTCGTACGGAACTATGGCCGTGAGTTCATTTGGTTGGTCACTATGAGTCACGAGTATGTAGCTGTCGTCGTTCAACCGAGCCAGCACGTCCGACATACATGGCCCATCCTCATAAGCATGGGAAACATCAGTTCGCGGAAACCATCTGAAATGGTTCCTAAGCTCACGCACCTGTAGCAAGCTTTCGCCGCACACAACTCGCTCGACCAACTTTTCATGTCGTTTGAGCATCCACTGTGAGTATCGATGCTCTGCTGCGTCGGTCTCCACCGGCTTTCCCCAGTCCACAAAACCTGCACCATCGAAACCTCTCGCACTCAGGAACCTGCGAAGACGATCCTCAGGTTTCTCGCTTTCCCGGCTCGGAATTTCTTCAAGTAACTCCTCTGCAGCCTCAACCGCGCTCAGTGGAAGAGGCGTTCCTTCGTTTACGAGGGTGTAGGCATCCAGTACCTGTTGGCGCCAGCTGCGAGCTGCTTCAATGAACTCATCGAGCAAATCGTACGCACTCGACCGAGCTTTGATCGCTGCCTCTGTACCACCGTCCATGTCTTCTACGGACAAATCTTCACCGTTCCAGCTTGCCCAGATTCTCCAAGGCAATTTCTTCACAGGGTCAACTGCCTCAGGATCGACGTTCGCCAATCCTCCTATTTCCTCAGCTTCGTACCAGGCACTGACGAGTGCCGCTGCCAACCCTGTCACCTCTGCGTCGTTGTAAGGATAGTCAACTTCCACGTCGTTAAATGCATTGATGAGCAACGGGTAGACTTCGCCCATCATTCGGCACACTTTGCCGAAGCTGTCGTAGTCTTCAAGGCCGAGTGAAACAGCAATCCCCTGACGGAGTTGAGATCTGGTACATGACGCGGCCTTTGCCGTTTTGTCCACAAACAGATCGACGAGCAACGGAAGTTCCATCCACGCTTTCGCGAGGTGGTTACTGAGTGCTGTGTATGCGTCTGGCATCGGCGAACCCTTTTTGTGTGTCTAACGCTTCGCGAGAGGCGCCATTGAGTGTGCGACCTCGCACTCTGGTCTTCTACTCGATCACGTAGTCCATTCTGGGCGGCGGCGCCCCGTCCACTAGGTGACCGTTCACCAGGACCGGCGGAATCCATACCGGTCGGACGAACTCCAACCCCTTCCCCCATCGCTGCTTACGCAAGACCCCGCGCCGCCAGTGCGGCTTGATCTTGTGGCCTTGCATCGACACGAAAAGGGCGTCTTCATCTGTCTCTTCGGGACCGATCTCTATGCTGTCATAGGCGGATCTCAAGCGCGCCTGAGCCTTCTCTCGCTTATTCCCTTTCAGATTCCGCAGCTGTTCGATCAGCGTTGTTCTGTCCTTGTGGTAGACGAGCCGAGCGTTGCGCAGCGTCGTGTAGAGCAGTACCTTTGCCGCTATCAGCAGTGTCTCGTTGGCGAAGTTGGCATCGCGGCGCGATTCGTCGTCTGCCTCTTCTTTGCTCTCGCTCAAAAGCTGACCGTGCTCTGCGACGACGTCGCTGAGGTCTCGCTGATCGTCCTTGTTGATCATCAGCGGAACTGTCAGACCGCCGACGCGTAGCACCTCACCTGTGTAGCGGTACACATAGGTGATCACCAGGATTCGATCGGCGGTCGCCCCCTCCTCTAAGACGCCCGCACCCGGTTCTTCCGATGCATAGAAGCCTGTGATTAGGAATGAGCGTCCGTCCGCGTGCTTCTGTGACAGGGGGCGTTCGAAGTGCACAAAGACGTCCGGGTACGGAAGCCGTAGGTACTCGAGCGGAAACCCCTTGTCGATCGACGTCTCGTCCAGCCTGTCGATGAGCGACCGCTTGGCGATGAACAGGACGCCCGATGCGGCCTTCCAGTGCGCCGCGCCGTAGATGCCCGCCGGCGGCTGCACTGCATCGTCCTGCACGAAGTAAGTGTCGTCGTACTGGTGGCCGAGCATCTCCATTCGATCTTGAAGTTCGAAGAGCCTCTGGTCCTTCAGTCGAAGCTGCCCAGCTGCCACGCCCGCGCATCGGCCAGGTCGTGCCATCTGCTCGCGCAACTCGCCGAGCAAGCCGGGCTCATAGTGGGCGATCAGCACGTTCTGAAGCCCTGCGCGTTCCATCGCGATTGGGTGCGGCAATTGTCCTAGGACGCGCACCGCCTCATCGGACTCGAAAGCCGGCCCGTCGAAATTCCAGCCGGCGTCCCAGTCGAAGCGCTTAAATCGCCACCCGGCCCGGCCGAAGAAGCAGATTTCCTTCTCTCTGTACACGCCGTCCGCACAGGGCATAAGAGCGTCCATCGCGGTCAACCTGCGGACAGGCTTCATTGGCTCTAGGCAGATGGCGTTTGCGTCGATGCCGTGCTCAAGGAGCGTGGCGACGCACTGCTGCGCCACCTGCGCCAGTGGCGTCCCAGCCAAAAGCGTCGCCATCGTGAACCTGACCATGGCGCCTGTTTTCTTGTCGGCCAGGTTGATGAATGCCGCCTGACCTGGCACAGGTTCATCCGTTCGGAGCGACCCCAACACCACATCGACGCCCTCCGGCCAGAACTCCTTCAACGTCGCAACTTCCTGCGCCCAGGTCTGTCCCTTCGCACGACCGATCAGACGCAACGCCGCATCTGCGCCAGCGACCTCGCCCTCCTTCACAACCTCCGACATTCGGCGCCAGCCGCCCACAAATTGGACCTTCGTGCCCGGAAATCTCAGCCTGAAGTCTTCCAACGCCGATTCGAAGTGGTCTCGCAGCTGCTGGGCGTACCCCTCCTGGGGGATCGTTCTAGAGGCATCCTGCAGTCCCTGGAACGTCATCGAAGCATCCGGGATCGCCGCAGCAACGAACAGCGAGCCATCCCGAACGCTCCCCTCCACGCTGAAGTTCTGGACCTCGTTGGAGCTCATGTTGGCGATGACGTGAAAGCCGATCCAAGTTCGCGACTCGGCGTCGCAGCGTACGGCACCGTGGAGAATCACGCCGGGCCACGTCGGCAAGCCGCCTCTGCGCTCATGCAAGACCTCCGCGCACGCTTCGTTCTTGAGATCCCGGATCGACTGGTCCAGCGCTTCCCACAGTGCACTTGCCTGGACAGGCTCAAGAGCGTCGCGGGCGCCGGCGTCAGACGACGACAGCTGGACCCGTAGGCTTAAGCAGCCGATCCAGTAGAACCGCGCCTTGACGCGAGGCAATTGCATCCGAAACGCATCCTGTGACCGCAACAGGATGTCCTGTGCGAACGAACGCTCGTCGTCGGTTTCCAACCTGAGGATCGCCGCCTCCACGGCGCTCAACGCCTGTGGGCGTTCTCCGCTCTCAAGGTTCGCGTTCTCCACCATCGGCAGGAAGCGTCTCCTGATTGCGTCCTCGCCTGCTGCTGGTTTGTTCATCTCAGTTCTCCATCACCGCGCGGCCGTGCATTGTTTGAGGAACCGCTTGCACGAATGCGCAGTAGCGGCGCGGGGTAAACCCCCCGTCAGGTGCGACGGTGCATATTAGACATCTCGCTCACCAGCGCAAGATCTACTTGGCCAGGGGCTCGGCTTCGTGTGAACCTCCCGTTTCCCCGATGGTTAGGCCGCGGATGGCGCTGTAGTCGCGAGCCCTGGCCGCTTCATTGATGCAGCAGCGCACCGCGCTAGAAAATCAGTCCGGTTGGCTCGGGCGCTGCAGGTATGAACGAGAGCTGCGGCGCGTCAACCTGTGGTTGTGGGACTTGCCACAGCCAGTCCGTCCAGATCCGATGAAACTGCTTGAACCGCATTCGACCCTCCACTACACCAACCGCAAATTCCTCGGGTGAGATACGCAAGACTGGGGACGGCTGAACACTCGGTTTGACTGCGATGGAGCATGCGAATTGACTCTCACCGGAACGGGATACTTCCAGGTGCACCCAAGGCATGTCATCCATACCTTGGTTCATTGCCTCGTTGTGGCTGAGGCCGTTGGCTACGTGGTGTCGCATGCAAGCATATCGAAGCGCATCGCAGTGCTTCGAACGCACAAGCCAAAGACATTTGACACCTGAGGCAAGGTACCGCTGGGTTCGCTGTCTGTATTGGTCCCAATGTTGTTGCGAGAGCTGGACCTCGAAGGCGATCAAACGTCCGTTGGCTTCGGCCAGAACGTCGGCCACCCACTCTTCGCCAAGCGGAGACCTTCCTGGCCGCTCTACCCGCGCTTGGTAGCCCGCGGCGCGCAAGCCCTGCACGAGGGCAATCTTGGCGAGTTGATGTTCGATCGACTCGGGTTCAGTCGTGCCGCCGTGCCCAGGGGCGCAAGCAAAGAATTGAAGTCCTCTGCTGCTTCGTTTGAGCACGGCTGGAACACGATCCTTGCCGACTTGAAACGAGCCGATCGGCAGCCGACGCCAGGCCATCCATGTCTCTGGTGCGGCGCTGAACGATTCGACTTCCTCACCCGTGCCGGCGTTGTAAGCGATCAAAGGCATGCTTGCACCTTCGTAAGCAAATCGCAGTCCAAGCGCATTCTTTCCCCTGATAGGTGTATGAATTGGTGTGTAGACAAACGAGTGGCGGCTATGGCTTGCTCCGAAGTTTTGAGTTTTACGCAAACAGAACAGGAACCAAAGATGGCACGCATCATTGTCGATAGCAGGGAGTCCCGCAGCGGTTTGACGTCGCTGCTATCGGACCTCGGAGCGGACGTTGTGAGCGAAGAGCTCGAATGTGCAGACTATGTCCTAGCCGATGGATTCGGCGTGGAAAGGAAGGCCGCAAACGACTTCGTGGTCAGCATCATGGACCGGCGGCTTTTCAGCCAGGCCGCGACTATGAAGGAAGCGTACAAGCGCGTGGTGATCGTTGTCGAAGGGAGCTTACAAGGCGTTCGATCCGCGATTGCGCCTGAGGCTCTACAGGGTGCGCTGTCGTGGCTTGCGATCCTCGAAGGTATTCATGTCGTGCAGACAAGCACCACTCGAGAGACAGCCCAAATGTTGCTGACGATGCAGCGCCATGCTATCGAAGGCCTTGGCTATGAGATCGCCCTCCGCGGCGGCAAGCCAAAAGATCGTTCGGTTATGGCCAGGTACTTGGTCGAAGGACTGCCAGGTGTCGGACCCGGCGCTGCAGCGAAATTGCTCGCGCACTTTGGAAGCGCGCATGCAGTCTTTACCGCATCTTCTGATCAGCTACGCGCTGTCGCAGGTATAGGCCCCAAGACCGTTTCAAGCATTAGGGAAACGCTGGAGTTCGACACACGGCTCGGAGAATCAACGAAGTAGCTCAATTGCTTTTTGCTTCACTGTCGAGGTTGACAAGTTGATAGCGGGCCAGCACATCTGCATGATCGGAAACCTTGATTCCAATCGTCATCTGGTGGATTCCAGAGGTCGGCGACCCATCACCACGGTCAGATTTCCGGCGACGGCCGAGAAGCAGCCTCTAATGCCCTCCCTGGCATTGTCTCGCCGGCTGCGTCCTGGTCTGCTATCCACCGCGCTGCTTCAACTGCGTCCGGCCAGGAAATTGGCCGCAGGTTGGCCGTAAGCAATACGTCAACCGAATCGGATCGCAAACCACCCTTCGAGCTCCCGTACACCGCATGTACGTGCTTCTTCCGCTGTCACAACGCTGATAGAGCTTGTTCTAGAGCCCGTGCATCGCTGAGCTGCCGTTAGCTCTCCATCACCCTTGACGTAAAACGTTGATGAAGGACGCAGCAGCTGTACGCCATCAGTGCCAATGACGTCTCCTTTTTCCAATGCAACATATGCAAACTCGCTCAAGCGAGACAACAGCTCTCCTAAGCAAGGTCCGGTCTGTCCATGGTCGACCAAAAAAGGCGGCACTGATTTGTATGCCCACAGCAATTCTTGAACTTGAAAGACCAGTTCGCCCCGGTCCCTCCGTTCAACCACGTTGTTATGCCGCTGGAGAAGCGACCGAAAACGCGGAATATTCGGAAGTCGATCCACATGCAGCTGCTCTGGGCCAACCTCATCTAGCAGTGAGGTCTCGAATCCTCGGGCGCTCATTACCACACCGCACAGCGGGTTCCACGTCTCCTCTGAACCAACAGCGAAGTCCAGCAGGTTTGCAGTTTCGGATAGGGCCCGCTCCCAGATCGGAGCGCCCTCGCGCACTAGGGTATAGCCAGTAAGGATCTCTCTTCGCCAGCTTCGGCAGGCCCCCAAGAAGTCATTGACGTATTGGGACGCTCCGTCTAACTCGCTCCGGTCCTGCTTGTTTTCATGTTCGCTTATCCAGGCCCATTCAGCCCACTTTCGCCAAGGCAGTTCAGTTGCACGAACGCTTTCAACCTGTGCGAGCGCTTCGAATTGCTCATCGCCCATCTCCCACGCTTCTAGAAGAGCGGAAGCTAAGCCTGTGAGCTCTTCGCACTCTTGCGCCGCATCCAGCTTTGCATCGATCAAGAACGGATATACCGCAGAGATGTGTGTGCAGACCGATTGCAATTGTTCGGACCCACCAGCGCCGAGAAGCCTGCAAACGACTTCTTTCAAGTCTGCTGAAGGCAAGTCAATTCGCGGTGCAATTCGATCGACATATCGGTCCACCAATGATGGAAGCTCTAGCCATGACTGCTCCATCAGCGCCTTGTTTTCAAACACTGAAGGTCCCCTTTGACAAGACTTGGGATCCACGATCATGCTCTCCCAATTCGAGTTAGTCATTCACCATCGTTAACGCGCACCTGTACGGGAGGTTCATGAGCAAGCGTTCCAAACTTGCTCGTTGCGCAATCGCTTCCCCGACTTCAACCGCCTGCTCCTTCGTCGGATACACGGCAATCAATGTCGAGTGATACCGCAACATCTTTATTCCGTTCGGGGAGTGGAGCCCGTTCACCCAAAAGCCCGAACCCTCTCCTTCGCTTCCGACCTCTATCTCCACCCATTCATGGAGCGGATGAGGAAGCTGTGGCAGTTCGAGTTCGGGCATAAGGGCTCAGCGGTTGGGATGGATGTCTCGCACTGTAAATGGGCCGATGCGAGCTCCCGGTGCCGCCTTGGCTGCGATCTGCGATATCAGTTCGTTCTGACGTTCACGTGACACCACTTGCTCAGTCCAGCTCCTTCGGAGCTCCGCCTCAGCATTGCTCTCCGAGTGATGTTCCCCGCTCTCTTGCACAACTTGGCGCCAGCTCGGCGAGCCTTTCAGAAGCGTTGCCGACTCACCGCTTCTGGCGGCACGCCCGCAGCCAAAGAACGCCAGCAGATCCACGAGTAGCCGGTCACCATTCCCATGGCACCTCGCCTGGCTTGACAGTTTTCTTCCAACGTACCGTCCTTTGAACTCGCTTGCGCCACTTCAAGCAGGACGTGCAAGTCCATCTGAATGGGATCACCACTTTCCCAACAGGAAGTGGAAACCACGTAGCTTCATCGTCTCCCCACTCAAGACATTCGTACTTGCTAGACCACCATCGCTCATATGCAAAGACTGTGGCAACGACCGCTCCCGCTATTGCGCATGAAGCCAGGAAAATAATCGCGGGGAGCCAGATGCTGTAGCTGTAGGTGGGCATGTGCAGATGGAAGCGGATTCACGGTGGCATTCATGCTCGCACCATTCGCCACTGTGTCTAGTCTCACTGGCACCGCGTCCACCTCCCGCTGCGCGCTGCAGCGCTGCCGACTCAAGGCTTCACGCGAAACATATACGCCAGCACAGCTGCTATCAAGGCTCCCGTTACTGCGATCCACCGAGGGAGCGCATTCAGAACCGCAAAGGCCAGCATCCCTGCACAGATTGAGACGAGGAAGGCTTGGCCTGCTGGCGGGCGCGCAATTCCCTTGCGCATGTCGTCGAGTTGCTTCTCGAGCCGGCCATCACTGATGTGCTTTGCGTTTGTTTCGACTTTTCATTGTTCATGCGCCCTTTGGTGCGCCAACCAAGTCGACACCTGGACGATGTGCCGCCTGCTGTTAATCACGTGTGGTTGCCCAGCATGGAAAAGCCCCGCCACATCTCTGATGCGCGGGGCCACTATGCTCGCTCGATCGAAGATTACGCTTTCAGCGAACGCGTCTAAGTCCCAGTCGGTCGTCACCTTCCCTCAGTGTCTCTTTCAACTTCCTAGGACCTTGCTGCGTCTTCGTTCCAAACAGCGCCACTAACCCATTGGCTGCGGACCATGCGGCTCTTGAGGCAAAGAAAACGACCATGAGCCACTCACCCACTTGCAACCAATACGGCCCTCCGAACACCTCATACCCAAAGTACCAGACGCCGAACATGGCACACGCGGCTGCAAAGCCCAATGTTGCAGAGGTCAACTGCAGTTGCCAGTCCACTCCGCCTACGCTGCGCAATCTCCAATCGACGAGGTTTATGGCCACACCTAGGCACACAACGAGAACAAACAGAAAGCCAAGGATGGCCATGCTTACTCCAACGGATTCAAATCCGCTGCCGTGGGACAGATCTACGGCGAAACCCGGCGGTTGAACCGGTTTGGCCGAATCGCCTGCACAGAAGGGGCCTCAGAGAGCTGCTGCAACTGTGAAGGGCTGACCTCAACCACGAAGGCGCCTGCTGAGTCCAACCGGCGCGCTGCCGCTCCCAGGCCCATGTTCTTCAGAACGGCCTCCACAGCACGCATTTGCGGCGCAGCGGTCGCTGCCAGCGGGGTTTTCCGGACCGGCTTGTGAGCCTTGGGTACCGCTGAGACCCCGATCCGCTTGGTCGCCGACACCACAGAGGAAGCCACCGCTGGCCGTCTGGCCTCGATGATGACCGACGTGCGCGAGCCAGCTGGCTTGGTCACAAACTCGACCAAGGCCTTGCTTTTGAGGGGGGTGCGGGCGCTGCTGGGCATGTAGGGAGACTACCGGGCTTGGCAGGTTGTTTCAAGCCCCAGGCAGGTAGCCGAGCTCTACCGCCTTGGAATAAGCCCTTAAAACGCACAGGCGGCCATGCCCGAAGCGGTGATCTTGGCCGTTTTCCCCCAGATCGACCACGCTACCGACCAGAAGCTGGATGACCCGTTCCGACCGCTCCCAGCCGTCCAGTTCCAAAAGCGGCGCCCCACCGCGAGCCGCAGGCGTGCGGCTGAGCAGGAGCGCGGCCGCACCGGCCACGTGTGGGCAGGCCATTGAGGTGCCGCTCGCGTAGTCCCACTTCGTCTTGCCGGCGCATGACAAAACTTCGACGCCTGGCGCAGCCAAATCCGGCTTGCTGAAGATCAGCGGTAGGTCTCGATCCGGAATGACATCGCTTTGGCGAACGATTTGCGTGCGGCCGCCGCTGAAGGCAGCGACCCTATCCGTCACGTCGTGCGCGCCGACGGCCAGGGCGAAGAAGTCGTTCCCAGGGTTCCCGCTGGTCTGGTGACCATCGTTTCCGATCGCCGCAATGACCGGAATGCCGGCCTGGCGCGCCGCCAGCACCATGCTCGTGTACGTGTCCAGCACGCCTGGCTCGAATGAAAGGCCGCCCAGGCTGAGGTTGATCACCCCTGCCGAGCTGCGGATGGCCCATTCGATGCCCTGCAGGATCTGCTCGTCCGTGCCCCCGTTGCGACCCAGAACCTTCCCCACCAGGAGCTTTGCCTCGGGCGCCATGCCGATCCAGCGCCCACTCTCGCGTCCGCCGGCGATCGTCCCGCAGACGTGCGTGCCGTGCCCGTCAACATCGCGAGCGTGCTTGATGCCCTTCTTCACGATGTTTCCCTGCTCGTCGAACTCGGCGAACTGCAACACCTTGCCGTGCAGGTCAGAGTGGTCCGGCTCAACACCGGTGTCGAGCACCGCCACCCGTGTGCCCTGGCCCCTGGCTTCGAAGGCGCCCCAAGTTGCCAGCGCACCGCTCGACTCCAAACCCCATGCGTGCGTCGACCGGCCAACAATGGCTTGATTCACCGACCGTGGCTTCATCTTCGGTGGTACAGGCACGCGCCGGTTCGCGAAGACGGCCAACGCCTCCGGCAGCTCAACGGGTAGCTTGGCCAGGTCGTCGCGGTGGATCTCCATTGCTGCGGCACCAGCGAGTGCCAGCGGTCTCGGTTTCCCCCGCTGATCCGCTCTCCTCGCCAGCCGGGAGGAGTTGATGAAAGTGCCTTTCTGGATCGGTTCGATGGCCGTGATCCCGGCACTCTTCAGCGATGCGACCGCGGATGCTGTTCGTTCGATCTGTGAGCTTCGACGCACCGCACCTCTCCGATACGCTTCAGGGAGAAGATCGCTTGCAGCGCTGATCGAGCGCGTGCGGGCAGCAGATGCTGCCGCGTTGGCCACCGCGCTGCTGAGGTGCGGCGTTCGGCCCTGAACAATGATGCTGAGCGTCGTGTCGCCTGACTCGTCCAGCAGCCGTTCGACCTGTGCTCGTACCTTGCGCTTCTCCATCAATACCTCCGCTATGGTTTGTTGATTGTTGCTGATGAAGTTAGGCGCGCAAGGCCACGCGCCGCTGCAACGTCCACTTACTCGCTTGCGTGCTTTCCCTCCAGTATCGCGAGCAAGTCCGCAGCTGCTTCGCCCGCCGGCCCGCTGGTGCCGACCCTTTCGGCAAGCCGCTTAGCTGCGTTCCGGAGTTGAAAGCCATCCACCACCCGCCAGTCAAGTGCTAGCGCCTCCCACTTCTGCGAGCCATTTTCGAAATACTGATGCACCTCGCGTTTGGTCAGGCGCGCGTCCATGTTGAGAACACGAATGCAGTCCTCGTAGAGTGCTGTGTCGATCGCACGCAAGTTGGTCAGGTCAAACTCGAAACGGTGCCCCGCGTACAGTCCCAACAGGAAGCGTGCAATGTGCCGGCACTGTCCTGAGTGCCCCGTCGCCACCACATACAGTCGCTTCAGAGCTGCTACGCCCTGCTCTTCGACACCACCTTCTCTCGGCACCTTCACCGAACCAATGGGCGAGCCCTGCGCAAATCGCAGGCGTTGCACTTCAACCAGCTTTTCCGCGTCTTGAAGTGATTCAAGCTGATCTCGCCCTTCGTCTTCCATCAGTCGCTTCCGAAGGGTGAACGAAGTTGAGTCGCTCATCACCAGCGCTCGCATGGATTCTGCGTAGTCGCGTTGTCTGTGATCTGCTTGCGGCTGTCCACTCGGGGACTTCTCACTGCTTGCCGCATTCAGCGCATGCAGGTTCGGAAAGCCCAGCATTCTCGCGAACACCTCAAGCGCCTGGTTCAAATCGCTCGGTGGCTTCCAGCCTGGGGCTTCTGCGATAGACCGGAGGGTTCGCGCTGCGCGCTTGACGTCGACGCCGTCGACAAAGATCGATTCGCCTTCACGGCGGGTTGTCACTGCCATCATCATCTCCATTGGCAGTCCCAACAAGCAATACGCTTTTCAACAGGGCGCTAGTTGCGGGACTCGCCATCGGTTGATGAGAGCGTGAATCGCGGCGACTTCAAGTGAGCTTGCCATCTCGGCCCGTCGTGACCTCTCGGT